>PWZT01000061.1 GCA_003567315.1 Paracoccaceae bacterium | reverse complement strand
TCTCGGGCAGGGCGATCCAGGTCTGGATCCCGAACAATTCCGACGGCCCCTT
Source organism: Paracoccaceae bacterium (assembly GCA_003567315.1). Classification (GTDB taxonomy): domain Bacteria; phylum Pseudomonadota; class Alphaproteobacteria; order Rhodobacterales; family Rhodobacteraceae; genus Roseinatronobacter. The sequence goes on along the minus strand of PWZT01000061.1, from coordinate 17,525 downwards.
GCGCGCGGCCTCGGGCGTGCGCTCCGAATGCGTGACGCCGCGCCCCGCGACCATCCAGTTCAGCGCACCGGGTTCGATGATCTGATCGGCACCCGTGCTGTCGCGGTGGTGAAACGCGCCGCGATAGAGATAGGTGACCGTGCCCAGCCCGATATGCGGATGCGGGCGCACATCGACGCCTTGCCCGGTCAGGAACTCCGCCGGGCCGGCCTGATCGAAAAAGATGAAAGGGCCGACCATTTGGCGTTTGGGCGCGGGCAGGGCGCGGCGCACCTCGAACCCGCCGATGTCGCGCGCACGCGGCACGATCAGCGTTTCGATCACATCCGCGCCCAGATCGTCAGGGCAGCCGGGCTCAAGTGTCGGGTTCCAGCTCATGGGGGCACTCCTTTGGAGCAAAGTCTATGGCTTACGGCGCTTGCCAGCAACAGCGCGCTGCGGGCGACGCTGCAAAAACCCGTGGGCAAACCCGCATAATCAGCCTATTCTGCGCATATGGCAGCCCAACCCCCATATCATGCGCCCGAAACCCCCGACCAAGACCCGGAGGAGGATCTGTGGTTCCTCCCTGGCCCGCCCGAGGATGCGCCCGAAGACCTGCCCACAGCATCTTCACAGGCGCGCCAACTGGACGATTGGCGCGCGGCCGAGGCCGCCCATGCCGCGCAGCTTGCGCGCGTCGCGGGGCGCCTGGGCGCGCTGGATGAGCGGTTGCGGCGCGGGCCGGATGGCTGGCGCCATCGGCTCGCGCTGATCGAGGCGGCGGAGCTGAGCTGGTTTTCGGGGGACCGTATCGGCGCGGATCGGCTCGCGCTCTGGGTCGGGCTGCGGCTGTCGGGCGTGCAGGAGGATGCAGGCGCGCTCGCCCGCGCAAGCTGGGCCGTGCGGCGGCTGAGTGGCGGGCCGGGACCGGAGCGTGACCTTGCGCAGTTTCTGGGGCGCCACGATCCCGAGCTTGGCGATCCCGACGGCGAGCGCTTCTCCGATCACGCGGGCGCGTGGCAGGCGGCGATGGCCGAGGCCGATGCGCTGCACCCCATCAGCCGGGCGTGTTACGGCTTCCACCTCTGGGCGCTGGCTGGGCTGGGGCAACAGGGCGACCGGATCGAGGCGGCGGTGACCGCCGCGCGGCTTGCGGCGTCCGAGGGGCAGGGTGCCGTGTTTGCGCCGCTGGCGATGGGCGGGGCGGACGCGCTGCGCCCGGGCGGGACACCTGACGCGCGGCTGGCGCGCTGGCTTGCGGGGATGGAAAGCGGCTGCCTGAGCGCGATGCGCCAGCTTGACGATGCCGCGGCGTGGGACGTGCGGGCCCGCGACGCGATGGCGCGGCTGTCGGGCCGCACGCCGCCTGCCTTGCGCGCGCTGCTGATGGAATGGCCGCTGGTATCCGCCCCCATGGCCGAGGCGATGACCGGCGCAAGCCGCGCCGCCGTGCAGCGCAATCTGGCGTGGATGGAAGCGCAGGGCCTGATCCGCGAAGTCACCGGGCAGGGCCGCTTCCGCATGTGGCGGATTACCTGAACGCTCAGGCCGCGCCGAACCGGCTGAGCCCGCGCGCGGAAGAGGCGTGCGCGGGGCGTTTCGCATCTTCCCCCGGCGCTTCGAGTTCCGACAGGATCGGGCAATCGGGCCGCGCATTGCCGTGACACGCAGAGGCGAGTGTCTCCAGCGTGGCGGCCATTTCCTCCAACTCAGCGATCTTGCGGCGCAGATCGGCCACATGGGCGAGCGCGAGCCGTTTGACATCCGCGCTCTGACGCGAGCGGTCCCGCCACAGGCCCAGAAGCTCGTTGATGCCCTCCACCGAAAAGCCAAGATCACGCGCGCGCCGGATGAAGCGCAGCATGTGCACATCCTGTTCCGAATAGACCCGATAGCCCGCATCCGTGCGCGCGGCAGGCGGGATCAGGCCGGTTTCCTCGTAATAACGGATCATCTTGGCAGAGACCCCCGAGGCTTTCGCAGCAGCGCCGATATTCATGGGGCTTCCTTTCATGTCTGAATCTTTGCGCAGAGATATAATCCTTCCCATCGCTGGAGGGTCAAGCCTGCGATCACGGAACCGTGGGCGCGATTTTCGCGCTTGACCTTCCCATGATTGTAAGCCCCATCTGTCAATGCATCAGATACCGAAGGAGGACACCCTGATGCAGATTCACATCCCTGACATGGCCTGCGGCGGCTGCCTGCGCGGCGTGACCCGCGCGATCCACAGCGTCGATCCGCGCGCCGCGATCGAGGCCGACCCGCCCGCGCGCGCCGACGCGATCACATCCAGCCAGCCCGCCACGGCCTTCCTGCCCGCGCTGGCGGCGGCAGGCTTTCCCGCACAACTTCGTTAATGGAGACGATCACATGAACAAGCTCTCGATTTCTTTCCTCGTGGCGGCGGGTCTCGCGGCCGGTGGCCTCGCCTATGCGCAATCGCAGATGGACCACAGCAAGCATGGCCACATGCAGCACGCGCAGATGGATCATGGCGATCACGGCGATCACATGGACCACGGTGATCATGGCGGGCATGGCGCGCATGGGGCGACCAGCGATGACCCTGTGATCGCGGCCTACATGGCGGTGAATGACCAGATGCATCGCGACATGGATATCGACTTCACGGGCGATGCCGATGTCGATTTCGTGCGCGGCATGATCCCGCATCATCAGGGCGCGATCGACATGGCCGAGGTGGTGCTGGAATTCGGCTCCGACCCTGAAATCCGCGCGCTGGCCGAAGAGGTGATCGCGGCGCAGGAAGCCGAGATCACAATGATGCGCGCGTGGCTGTCTGAGCGCGGCCTCGACTGAGCAGCGCGAGCGCGCGCCCGGTGCGGTGTATTTGCACGCACCGGGCGAAGCGCAAGCTCAATGCAGCCTCCTGCTCACCGCTCGTGCAGCGCGGACTGAATGCGCAGATATTCCGAGATATTCTCCATATCGATCACACCCACAAGCGCCCCGCGATCCATGATGCAGACCAACCGCGACTCGGGATCCTGTTGCAGCGCCTCAAGCAGCGTCGCGAGGTCATCGCGGCGATCCGCGGTCACGGCCTCGGTCATGATATCGGCGACCTGCCCGTCCAGCCCGTAATCGCGCAGGCCGCGCAGGATGGATGTCTGATGCGCGACGCCCACCACACGGTTGCCATCGAGCACCGGGAAATCGGTCTGCTTGCCCGCCAGCGTCACATCCACGGCATGCGAGAGCGGCGCGTTTGGGGCGAGCGTGTGGAAATCGGTGATCATCGCGCGCGCCACGGGCTTGTTGCGTAGCTGTGTCTCGAGCAGTGTGGCACCCGCCTCCGAGGCCGCCCCGATCCAGATGAAGACCGCGATCAGGATCAGGAACGGATTGCCGAAGAGCCCCAGGATCCCGAAACCGATCGCAAGCGTCTGCCCGATCCGCGCCGCGAGCGTTGTCGCGCTGTCGCGGCCCATGCGGAAGGTCAATGCGGCGCGCAGCACGCGTCCGCCATCCATCGGAAAGGCCGGGATCATGTTGAAAACGGCCAGAAAGATATTCGCGAACAACACGCTTTGCAGGAAATTGGCGGGCATCATCAGGGGTGCCTCCGGGTCCATCGGCGCCCAGTTGCCAGTAAGGCTGAGCAGCACGAACAGCCCGAACGCGATGGCGATATTCACGGCCGGGCCCATCAGCGCGACGATGATCTCCTGCCGCGGGTCTTTCGGCATCCGCTCGAGCGCGGCCAGCCCGCCGATGGGCAAGAGCGTGATATAGCGCGTCCCGATCCCATAGCGCCGCGCGGTCAGCGCGTGGCCGTATTCATGCAGCACCACGCAGAAGAACAGCACCGCGATGAAGGCCAGGCCGAAGAGCACACCCCCCAGCGTGCCTGTCTGCACCCAGTAGAGAAAACCCACCCATACGAACAGCAGCGGGAATGTCGCGTGCATATAAAGATCGATACCCGCAACACGCCCCAGATGCAGAGACCAGCCAGACCATTTCATCGCGCATTCCTGTTTTGCCGCTTGACGTCTTTCTTTCAGGTGGCCCCTCCCGCGCCGGGTTCAAGCGGTCGCGGGCAGGCTGCGACAGTGTTTATCATGCTAACGCGCTGAAAGCGCCGCAACTTGACAGGCGCCAGCCGGAAATTTTTGCATTCGTATGCAAGCTTTGCTAGCGTTCCAGCCGAGCACTTCCGCTCGCGTCAGGGAGGACGTCATGAACAAACAGATTTTCGCATCCATTGCGCTCGCGACCAGCCTTGTTGCCACCTCGGCCAGCGCGCAGACTGTCATCCGCATCGCCCATGCCCAGCCCGAAGCCTCGCCGTTGCATGAGGCGATGGATCATTTCAAACAAACGCTGGAGGAAAGATCGGACGGCGCGTTGCAGGTCGAGATCTTCGCCGGGGGCCAGCTTGGAAGTGTCAATGAAGTGCTGGAGCTGGTGCAATCGGGCAATATCCAGATGGGAACCGGGGCCTCGGTGCTGCTTTCGCCCACCATTCCCGAGCTGGGCATGCTTGACCAGTTCCTGCTCTTCTCCGACGAGGAGCACGCCCGCTCAACGCTCGATGGCCCAGCCGGGGATACGCTGAACGCGGCCATGGAAAATCGCGGGCTTGCGGGCATGGGCTTTCTGGAGCTTGGCTTCCGCAGCTTCTCGGGCAACCGCCCGCTCGACAGTCTGGAAGCGTTCGAAGGCTTCCGCCTGCGTTCGGCCGACAATCCGATCCAGATCGCGGCCTGGCGCTCCATCGGGGCCGTGCCGCTGCCGCTGGACTGGGGCGAAATCTATTCCTCGCTCCAGCAGGGGCTGATCGACGGGCAGGAAAGCGCGCTGTCCTCGATGGTGGTCGAGCGCTTCTACGAGGTGCAGAGCGATGTCTCGCTGACCGGGCATATCTACTGGCCCGAAGTGTGGTTCGCCAATCTCGATTTCGTCAACGCGCTGTCCGAGGATGAGCGCGCGCTGATGATGGAGGTCGCCGCCGAGACTGTGGGTGTGCAGCGCGAACTGGTCGCCGAGGCCAATGCCGCAACGCTCGATCAGCTTGCCGAGGCCGGGCTGGAGATCACCGAACTGCCCGAGGATGACCGCGCGCAGATGGCCGAGACCATGAACAGCGCCATCGCGGATATGCTGCGCGAAAATGTCGGCGATGAATTCTTCGACGAATTCACCGCGGCGCTGGACTAAGGCCGCAGCCGCCTGCCGGAGATCTCCGGCAGGCGGCTTCCGTATTGCGTCCGGGGAGGGATACGCATGTTGCGCGGGCTCAGACTGCTTGAGCGCTATTTCGAGCCGGTCATCATCGTGGCGGCTCTCGGCGTGGTCATCGCGCTGCTCTTCGCCGATGTTGTCGCGCGTTTCGCCTTTCAGACCTCGATCCCCTGGGCCGGAGAGGTCGCGCGCTTTTCCTTCGTCTACATGATCTATTTCGGCATCAGCTACGCCATCCGCGAAAAACGCCATCTGCGCGTGACACTTCTGGTGGATGCCATGCCCTTAGCGCTGCGCCGCTGGATCACGCTTTTCTCCGAGACCGTGTTTCTGGGCTATTCCATCACCATCTGCTGGCTGGGCATCATCATCACCTCGACCGCGCTCGAGCGCGGACAGACGCTTTCGGCGACGCAATGGCCGACCGCCTTCCTCTATGCCGCGATCATCTTCTCGGGCGCGCTCTCGGCCATGCGGCTGAGCTACGCCATCTGGGCGATCCTGCGCCATGGCGACCTGCCGACGCAGCGCGATGAGGGGGTCGGCACATGACCACGGCGATCCTCTTCGGCAGTTTCGTGGCCCTGCTGCTCATCGGTGTGCCCATCGGCATCGCGCTGGGCACGGCGAGCCTGCTCGCGATTGCTTATATCCCCTTTCTCAGCTTCGACTTCTACGCGCTCGGGCTCGTCAGCGGCATCAACTCCTTCACGCTCATGGCCGTGGTGCTCTTCACGCTCGCGGGCAATCTCATGAGCCGCGGGGGCATCTCGCGCCGCCTGATCGCCGTGGCCGAGGCGTTCTTCGGCACAGCGCCGGGGGGCTTGGGCACCGTAACCATCATGGCCTGCCTGTTCTTCGCCGCCATCTCCGGCACGGGTTCCGCCACAGTGGCCGCCATCGGTCTTGCGATGATCCCCGCGCTGGTCCGGCGCGGCTATGACCGCGCCTATTCCGGCGCGATGGTGGCGTCGGCGGGCGCGCTGGGCGTGATGATCCCGCCCTCGGTCGTGATGATCATCTATGCGGTCACCGCAGGCGTCTCGGTCTCCGCGCTCTTTCTCGCGGGCATCATCCCCGGCATTGTCATCGCGCTCGCGCTCATCCTCTACAATATCTACCAGACCCGGAAGGGCGGATGGGAAGTCACCGGCCTCAAGGCCACATGGGCCGAGCGCTTCCGCGCCCTCAATCAGGCCAAACTCGCGCTTCTGATGCCCATCGTCGTGCTGGGCGGGATCTATGGCGGCATCGTCACGCCAACTGAATCTTCTGCCGTGGCCGTGGTCTATGCGCTGCTCGTCTCGACCCTCGTTTACCGCGAACTCGCATGGAACGAGATCCCCCGCATCATGCTGGAATCGGCGCTGCTGGTCTCGGCGGTGCTGGTGATCATCGGCGCCTCGGTCGCCTTTGGGCGCATCATTGCGCTCGAGCGCATCCCGCTCAGCCTGTCGCAATTCGTCCTTGGCATCACCGATAACTGGGTTGTCGTGCTGCTCGCGATCCTCGTGCTGCTGCTGATCATCGGCACGTTCCTCGAAACGCTGGCGGCCATCGTCATCCTGACGCCTGTGCTGCTGCCGATGGTGACGCATCTGGGTATCGACCCGATCCATTTCGGCGTCATCATGATCGTGGCGCTGGCCATCGGTTTCGTCACGCCACCGCTCGGGGCCAATCTCTTCATGGCCGCGCAGGTGGGCAGTATTCCCTATGATTTGCTGGTCAGGCGCATCTTCCGATGGGTGCTCGTGCTGATCGCCGCCCTTCTGGTGATCAGCTTCTGGCCGGATTTGTCACTCTTCTTGCCACGCATGCTGCTGGGCTATGGATTGTAATGCAGGAGCGATCATGACCATCACCCATCTCAAAACCGCCAAGCCCGCCGCCGAGCGTGCCGAAGACGACGCCAGGGTGCGCGCGACAGTCGAAGCCACGCTCGCAGATATCGAAACCCGGGGCGATGCCGCCGTGGCCGAGTTGAGCGCCAGGTTCGACGGTGTCTCGCGCCCCAGCTTCCGCCTCACCCAATCCGAGATCGAGGCCGCCATGGCCAAGGTCAGCTCCCGCGACATGGAGGATATCCGCTTCGCGCAAGATCAGATCCGCCGCTTCGCCGAGGCGCAGCGGGCCTCCATGACCGATATCGAGGTCGAAACCCTCCCCGGCGTGATCCTCGGCCACAAGAACATCCCCGTGCAATCGGTGGGCTGCTATGTGCCGGGCGGCAAATTCCCCATGGTCGCCTCCGCGCATATGTCGGTGCTCACCGCAACGGTCGCGGGCGTGCCCCGCATCGTGGCCTCGGCCCCCCCGCACAAGGGCGCCCCGCACCCCGCCATCGTCGCGGCGATGCATCTGGGCGGCGCGCATGAAATCTATGTTCTGGGCGGTATTCAGGCCGTGGGCGCAATGGCCATTGGCACAGAAACGATTGACCCGGTGCATATGCTGGTCGGCCCCGGCAATGCCTTCGTGGCCGAGGCCAAACGCCAGCTCTATGGCCGCGTCGGCATCGACCTTTTCGCGGGCCCGACCGAGACCATGGTGATCGCCGATGATACCGTGGACGCGGAGCTTTGCGCCACTGACCTTCTGGGGCAGGCCGAACACGGTTACAACTCGCCCGCAGCCCTCATCACCAACTCGCACCGCCTCGCAGAGGAAACGCTGGCCGAGGTCGACCGCCTGCTGGCGATTCTGCCCACCGCCGAGACCGCCGCCGCAAGCTGGCGCGATTATGGCGAGGTGATCCTCTGCGAGAGCCATGACGAGATGCTCGCCGTGGCCAATGACATGGCCTATGAGCATGTGCAGGTCATGACCGACCGCGACGACTGGTATCTGGAGCACATGCACAGCTACGGCGCGCTGTTTCTGGGCCCGCGCACCAATGTCGCCAATGGCGACAAGGTGATCGGCACCAACCACACGCTCCCCACCAAGAAGGCCGGGCGCTACACGGGCGGGCTCTGGGTCGGCAAGTTCCTCAAAACCCACAGCTATCAGCGTATCACCTCGGATGCCGCCGCCGCCGAGATCGGCACCTATGGCTCGCGGCTGTGCATGCTCGAAGGCTTCGTCGGCCATGCCGAGCAATGCAATATCCGCGTGCGCCGCTATGGCGGCCGGAATGTCCCCTACGGCGTTGCCGCAGAATGATCCGCATGGTTTCATCTTGCCAGAAATACTCAAACACCCCCTTTCGCCACGGAGCACGGCCCGGCATGACGCGCCCCCCTTGCAGCAGAGTCGAATCGCGATGAGCCGCAAACTGACCCCGCCCACAGCCACTGTGACCGCGATGGATGTCGCGCGGCTCGCGGGTGTCAGCCAATCCGCGGTCAGCCGCGTCTTCACGCCCGGCGCCTCGGCCTCAAGGGAAACGATCGAAAAAGTCCGCAAAGCCGCCGCGCAGCTTGGCTACCGCCCCAACGCGCTGGCCCGCGCGATGATCACCGGCAAGAGCCGCATCATCGGGCTGGTTGTCGCCTATCTCGAAAACCAGTTCTACCCGGTCGCGCTGGAGCGTCTCTCGCGCGCGCTGCAAAGCCGTGGCTATCACATCCTGATCTTTCTGGCCGGAAACGGCGAAGAAAACGTGACCGAAGTCGTCCAGGAGCTGATCGATTACCGCGTGGACGGCATCATCACCGCCTCGGTCGCGCTGTCGAACGACCTCACCGCGCGGCTTGCCGAACTTGGCATCCCCGTGGTCAATTTCAATCGCGGGCAGGAAGACCCGCGCCTGACCGATATAACTTCCGACAATATCGCCGGTGGCCAGCGCGCGACCGAATTCCTCATCGCCGCAGGCCACACCCGCATCGCGCATATCATGGGCTGGCAGGGCGCCTCCACCGGCCGCGACCGCGCCGAGGGGTTTCGCCGCGCCATGGCGCAGGCCGGGCTCGCGCCGCTGGCCATGATCGACGGAAAATACGACCGCGACGCCGCCATAAGCGCCACCCGCGAGATCTTCCGCGCAGGCCAGGCGCCCGATGCGATCTTTGTCGCCAATGATCATATGGCCTTCGCCGTCATGGATGAGTTGCGCTTTGCCATGGGTCTCGATGTGCCCGGCGATGTCTCGGTCATCGGCTATGATGATGTGCCGATGGCCGCCTGGCCTGCCTATGATCTCACCACCATCCGCCAGCCTGTGAACCGCATGGTCTCCGCCACGGTCGAGGCCATTCTGGGGCTTATCGAATCCGATCTCCAGCCCCGCAAGACCCACATCATTGGCCCCCTGATCATGCGCCGATCCGCCCGCCTGCCCCAGGATACGGCGCGATTCCTCCACCCCGAAGAAGAGAGTTGACCCCATGAACCCGCAAGAAATGGACCGCCGCATCGTCCGCTATGGCGAGCTTCAACCCTGCAAGACCGCCTTCATCGACGCCCACACCCCCGGCTCCGACCAGAAGGAGAATTTCACCATCATCGGCGGCGGTGTCTCCGAATCCGCCGATCAGCATGTCCATATCGTCGACACACCCGGCTTCAACATCGGCGCCGCAGGCCAGCCGCCCAACTGCCGCAACTCGCTTCACAGCCACCGCACGGCGGAAGTGTTCTTCGTGCTCAAGGGCCGCTGGCGCTTCTTCTGGGGGCGCTGGGGCACCGCCGGCGAGGTGGTGCTCGAAGAGGGCGATATCTTCAACATCCCCACCGGCATCTTTCGCGGCTTCGAGAATATCGGCACGGATTACGGGATGATCATGGCGATCCTGGGCGGCGATGATGCCGGGGGCGGCGTGATCTGGGCGCCGCAGGTGATCGAGGAGGCGCGCGATCACGGGCTGGTGCTGGGCGAGAATGGCAAGCTCTATGACAGCAAGCGCGGCGAATATCTGCCCGAGGGTGTCTCCCCCATGCCACTGTTGACCGAGGAGGAACTCGAAAACTTCCCCGAACCCACCACCGCCGATGTCGTCCCCCGTTATGTCGCCCGCTACTGGGATCTCATGGCGCTCGCTGACCACCAGCCCGCCTGCGTCATCGGCGAAAACGGCCTCCTGCGCGACCGCCCCGGCTTCGAGGTCAGCTTCCTCACCCGCGGCTCGGCCTCCGAGGCGTTCCACAGCCATGACCGGCCTGCCGTGCTGATGCCGATGCGCGGGCATTGGCGGCTGACATGGGCGGGCGGCGCGGCCACGCTCAACCCCGGCGACACCTGCCTTGTGCCGGAAAACCTGCCCCACACGCTCACCCCCGCCATGACCGGCGAGGCGAGCCTCTACCGTGTCATCGGCACCGATGATCCGGCAGGGCCCACGCGCACCAACTGATTTCATCTTGCCCAAAATACTCCGGGGGGAGTCCGCAGGACGGGGGGCAGCGCCCCCCACCCCCGCCCCAGACAGGAGACCCGCATGCCCCTTCTCGCCACCCATGTCGGCTCGCTGCCCCGCAGCCAGGCCGTTGTCGATTTCCTCTTCGCGCGCGAAGAGGGCGAGGCGTATGATCAGGCCGCCTTCGATGCCTGCATGGCTGAGGCCGTGATGGAGAATGTCCGCCGCCAGAAGGAGGCGGGCATCGACATCGTCTCGGATGGCGAGTGCTCCAAGATCAGCTACGCGACCTATGTGAAGGATCGCTATACAGGCTTTTCCGGCGACAGCCCGCGCAACGCGCCCGCCGATCTGAAGATGTTCCCGACCTTCCTCGAGAGGCTGGCGAAATCCGGTGGCACGCCGACCTATGCGCGGCCCCAATGCACCGGGCCTGTGACAAGCAAGGGGCAGGAGGAATTGCAAAAGGACATCGCCAATCTCAAGGCGGCGATGGCCGCGCATGGCGTGGAGCGCGGCTTCATGAACGCAGCCTCCCCGGGCGTGATCTCGCTCTTTCTGCAAAACGCGCATTACCCCGACCGGCAAGCCTATCTCGACGCGCTTGCCGATGCGATGCGCGAAGAATACCGCACCATTCTCGACGCGGGCCTTGCCCTGCAACTCGACTGCCCCGATCTGGCACTGTCGCGGCACATGCTCTTCAATGACCTCAGCGATGCAGAATTCGTCAAGATCGCCGAAACCCATGTCGCGGCGCTGGAGCGCGCGCTGGACGGGCTGCCCCGCGACAATATCCGCCTGCATATCTGCTGGGGCAATTACGAGGGCCCGCATTGCTGCGATGTGGACATGGCGACCATGTTCCCGCTGCTGATGCGCGTACCGGCGCGCTATGTGCTGTTCGAGACCTCCAACCCCCGCCACGGCCATGAATGGACCGTGTTTCGCGACCGGGCCGAGGATATCCCGTCCGACAAGGTGCTCATCCCCGGCGCGGTGGACACGACGACGAATTTCATCGAACACCCCGAGCTTGTGGCGCAACGGCTCGAACGCTTCACCGAAATCGTTGGCCCCGAGCGCGTCATCGCGGGCAGTGATTGCGGCTTCGGCACTTTCGCGGGCTTCGGCGCCGTGGACCCGGAAATCGCCTGGGCCAAGCTCGCCACGCTTGCCCAAGGGGCCAAGCGCGCCGCATGACCCTTGTTCTCATCCCCGGCATGATGTGCGATGCGCGCATGTGGGGCGCTGTGCCCGCAGCGCTGCCCGGCCCCATCCACCACGCGCTGCCGGTCGAGGGCGAGACCATCCCCGACATGGCTGCGGCCATCCTGCGCGACGCGCCCTTGCGGTTTGCGCTGGCGGGGCTGAGCATGGGCGGGATCGTGGTGATGGAGATGCTCGAGCAAGCCCCCGAGCGCATCGAGCGGCTGGCGCTGCTCGACACCAACCCGCTGGCCGAAGCCCCCGAGATCGCCGCCCGCCGCGCGACCCAGATCGCGCGTGCACTCAGCGGAGATCTCGACGGGGTGATGCGCGACGAGATGAAGCCCAATTACCTCGCGGACCCCGAGGATACCGAAACCCTCGATCTGTGCATGGATATGGCCCGCGCGCTGGGCGCGGAGGTCTTTCGCCGCCAGTCGCTCGCGCTGAAAACCCGCGCCGACCGCACGGAAACGCTCAAACCCTTCACTGGCCCCGCGCTGGTCCTGATGGGCGAGCATGATCGCCCCTGCCCACGCGACCGCCACGATCTGATGCACAGCCTCATGCCGCAATCGCGCCTCGTCATCATCGCGGGCGCAGGCCATCTGCCCCCGCTCGAACAACCCGCCCCCACCATCGCAGCCCTGAAGGAGTGGCTTGACACATGACCCCCGAACTCCTGCGCCTTTTGCAAAGCGTCGATACGCCCACGGTCTGCAACGCCATCGAAGTGGTGCAGGGCAAGCGCGGCTTCGATGCCTTCACACGCGGCACGATGCTCTGCTCCGAGCCCGGGCGCAGTGTCGTGGGCTATGCCGTGACCGCGCAGATCGCCGCGCTTGCCCCGCCGACCGAGGCGCCGGAAGTGATCCGCGACCGCCGCATGGCCTATTACAAATCCATGCATGACGCGCCCAAACCAAGCGTAGCCGTGATCGAGGATCTGGATTTCCCCGACTGCATCGGCGCCTATTGGGGCGAGGTGAATACGACGATCCACAAGGGCTTCGGCATGTCGGGCGCGCTGACCAATGGCGTGATGCGCGATCTGGGCGATCTGCCCGAGGGGTTCCCCGTGATCGCGGGCAGCATCGGGCCAAGCCACGGCTTCGTGCATGTCCGCACGCTGGGCCAGCCCGTCACGGTCTTCGGCCTGCGCGTGGCACATGGCGATCTGGTCCATGCCGACCGCCATGGCGCGCTGGTGATCCCGCCCGAGGTGATCCCCGCGCTTGACAAGGGTATCGAGAAGCTGCTTGCGACCGAAAAGCTGGTCCTCGACCCCGCCCGCGAAGCGGGGTTCGACTTCGCCGCTTTCGAGCGCGCATGGTCCGCCTTCGAGAAAGCCCGCACCTGAAACCGACCGCGCTTGTGGGATCACGGCTTGCATCCGCTCTGAAACGCCCGTTTACTGAGCGTGTCCAAAGCTGTAATCCCTGTGATCCATGCCTCTGATCGGCTATGCCCGCGTCTCGACCGAAGACCAGACCCCGCTGCCCCAGAGCGAGGCGCTGAAAGCTGCGGGTTGCGCCGAGATCCATGAGGAACACGCTTCGGGCGGCGATCGCGCGCGCCCTGTGCTCGCGCGCGTGCTCGACCGCGTGGACAAGGGCGATACGCTGGTCGTTGTGCGCATCGACCGGCTCGCGCGCTCGCTCTCGCATCTGCTGGAGGTGATCGAGCGGCTGGAGGCCAAGGGTGCGTTCTTTCGCTCCATTCAGGACCCGATCGACACGGGATCCCCGCAAGGGAAATTCACCCTGCAAGTGCTGGGCGCGGCCGCCGAATTCGAGCGCGCGCTGATCCGCGAGCGCACCAGGGCGGGGCTTGCCAGTGCGCGTTCAAAGGGGCGCATCGGCGGCAATCCGGGGTTGCGCGCGCGCGATCCGAACGCACTGCGCAAGGTGCGGCTGGCGCGGCAGGATGGCTATATGGAGCGGCTGAACGAGACGGCACAGGACTGGGTGCCCCATGTGCGCCGCCTGCGCCCCGACATGGCCTGGGAAGACGTGTTGCGCATCGTCAACGCCCCGCTGCCCGAGGCGCGGCGCTGGACGCAAAGCCGCCTGCTGCGCGCCGTGCGCGCCTATGTGCGCGACGGGTTCCTGCCTGCAACCGTTCTGGGCCGCGCCGGGCGACGCGACACGGATGACCGCCTGCCCGCGATTGTTGCGGCGATCAAGGGGGCGGATCCGGACATCACATTGCAGGCGATCTGCGCGCGGCTGGAGGAGATGCGCGAGCGGACCCCGCGCGGGCGCGCGAGCTGGCAGCCATCTTCGGTCAGGATGCTGCTCGAGCGCGCGCAACGGCTGGGGTTGCTCGACTGATCGGGATGCAAGCGCCATCGGGGTGGTGGCGGATGAACAGGACCGAAAAGCGCCCTCGGGCCGCACCCTCCCACCCGCCCTTGCACGCCCCGAGGGCGCTGCCCCGCATTCGCGGGGCGGGAAGATCGCGGGCGAGGGCGCTGTGCAAGGGGCGCTGTTCGGAATGCTGTCTCAAACTTCCAAAAACCGGTTGACAGTGGCTGATCAGATATGAAAGCGTTTACATCAGCCTGAGCGACACGAGGAGAGACGCAGATGTCCCGCGATCTGACGAGCCCATTGGCAAGGCGCGCATGTCGCGACAGAGCAGGCGCTCCGTCCGCCACACGCGAGGTGGCGCCATGACCCGGCTCCCCGATCTCGGCCTGCCGCCCGAAATCCCGCAATCCGCCCTGACCACTGCGCTGGCGCTGCTCGAATCGGGTCGCTTGCATCGCTATGCCGAGGCCGGGGGAACTGGCGGGCTGGTCGCCGAGCTGGAACGCAGCTTCGCGCGGCTGATGGGGCGGAGATACGCGGTCGCGGTCAATTCCTGCGGCTCCTCGCTCTTTCTCGCGCTCAAGGCTGCAGGTGTGCGCCATGGCGATCCGGTGCTGATGAATGCCTTCACGCTCGGCCCGGTGCCCGGCGCGCTCGATCACGCTGGCGCAAAACCCGTGCTGGTCGAAATCACCGAGGATCTGACCATCGACTTCGCGGATCTGCGCCGCAAGGCCGAAGCGAGCGGGGCGAAAGTGCTGATGCTCTCGCATATGCGCGGGCATCTCTGTGATCTCTCGGCGCTGCAGGCGCTGTGCTGCGAGTTAGGGCTCACGCTGATCGAGGATTGCGCGCATACGCTGGGTGCGTCCTGGGCGGGGCAACAGGCAGGCACCTTCGGGATCGCGGGCTGTTTCAGCTTCCAGTCGGGCAAGCATGTCAATACGGGCGAGGGCGGGATGCTGGTCACCGATGATGCTGACATCGCCGCGCAGGCGATCCTGCATTCGGGCAGCTACATGCTCTATGCCCAGAACGGCACGCCGCCCCCGCAAGAGGTAATGGACCGCTGGCAGGGGCGCTGCGGGAATTATTCAATGCGCATGTCGGCGCTGGTGGCCGCGCTGGCGCTGCCGCAACTGCCGCTCCTGCCCGAGCGCGTGGCCGACTGGAACGCAAGCCATGACCGCATCGCCGCCCGGCTGGCGCAGGAAGAGGGCTTCGTGCTGCCCCACCGCCCGCAGGCCGAAGCCTATGCGCAAAGCTCGCTGCAATTCCGCCTGCCGGAGCGGTCCTTCGCGCAGATGCGGGCGTTTGTGGAGGCCGCGCGCGCGGCGAGTGTCTGGGTCAAATGGTTCGGGACCGAGGTGCCCGAGGGCTACAGCTCCAACCCCCGCCACTGGCACGGCGCGCGCGCCGAGGAGGTGCCGCGCGCCTGCGAGGTGCAGGCCACGCTCTGCGATATTCGCCTGCCGCTGGGGCTCACGGCGCAGGAGTGCGATGCCGTGTCCGACACGCTGATACGCGCGGCGCAAACACCCTGGGAGGCCCGCCATGCCACGGCTTGATGCGCTTTTCGATCTGACCGGGCGCAGCGCGCTGGTCACAGGCGGCAATTCCGGCATCGGGCTTGCCATGGCCCGCGCGTTGGGGCTTCAGGGGGCGCGCGTCCATCTGGCCGCGCGCGACGCCGCGAAGCTCGAGGCCGCCTGCGCCGAGCTTGCGCAGGACGGCATCAGCGCGCAGGCGCATCCGACCGATCTGACCGACCCGGACGGGCTCAGGACGCTGGCGGAAGCGGCGTCAGACGCGGATATTGTGGTCAACGCAGCCGGCGTCAATCTGCGCCAGCCTTACGCAGAGGTCACGCCCGAGGCGTTCGATCTGCATATGGCGCTGCATCTGCGCGCACCCTTCCTGCTGGTGCAGGCGCTTGCCCCGCATATGGCCGCGCGCGGCTGGGGGCGGGTGCTGAACCTCGCCTCGCTGCAATCGACCCGCGCCTTCGCCAATTCCGCGCCCTACGGGGCGGCCAAGGGCGGCATCGTGCAACTGACCCGCGCAATGGCGCAGGAGTTCTCGGGCCAGGGCATCACCTGCAACGCCATCGCGCCGGGCTTCTTCCCGACCCCGCTGACCGCGCCGGTTTTCGGCGACGCGGAGCTTGCCGCCGCCAATGCCGCGCGCACGGCCATCGGGCGCAACGGGGTGCTCGAGGATCTGCATGGCGCGACGATTTTCCTCTGCTCGGATGCGGCGAGTTACATCACCGGCCAGACCCTGCATGTGGATGGCGGCTTCACAGCGAAATGAGGGAGGGGAAAGCCATGCGCGCGCTTGTCTATACGGGTCCAAATCAGATGACGCTCACTGACCAGCCCCGGCCCGAGCCTGCCGCGGGCGAGGTGCTGGTGCGGGTGCATGCCGTTGGCATTTGCGGGTCGGACATGCATGCCTATCACGGCCATGACGACCGCCGCCCGCCGCCGCTGGTGCTGGGGCACGAGGCCGCGGGCATCATCGCCTCTGGCCCGCGCAAGGGCGCGCGCGTGGCGATCAACCCGCTGGTGGTGGACCCCGCCTGCCCGGTGGTGCGCGCGGGCCGCCCGCATCTTTCGCCCACGCGCGCGATCATCTCGATGCCGCCGCGCCCCGGCGCATTTGCCGACTATGTCACCATCCCCGAGCGCAATACCCTGCCTGTGCCCGACGGGCTGAGCTTGCGCGATGCTGCGCTGTCCGAGCCGGTCGCGGTGTCCTGGCACGCGGTGCGCATCGGGCTCGAGCGGCTGGGCCAGCCGCGCCCGCGCGTGCTGGTGCAGGGCGGCGGCGCGATCGGGGTGGCGGCGGCGCTGGTGGCACGGCATATGGGGGCCGAGGCGATCGATCTGGCCGAGCCGCATCCGGGGCGGCGCGCGCTGCTGGAGCATGAGCCCGGCATCACTGGCTTTGATCCGACGCGCCATGATCCGGGCGAAAGCGCCTATGATCTGATCATCGACGCGGTGGGCGCCGTGGCCACGCGGCAGGCGGCGTCACGGCTGGTCCGGCCAGGCGGGGTGATCGTGCATGTGGGGCTCTTGCCCGGACAGGAGGGTTATGACATCCGCCGCGTCACCTTGCAGGAAATCACCATCACAGGCAGCTATTGCTACACGCCCGAGGATTTCGCCGCCGCGCTCGCAGCGCTGGCGCAGGGCGATCTGGGGCGCCTGGGCTGGATCGAGCCGCGCGCGTTCGAGGAGGGTGTCGAGGCTTTCGCTGCGCTCGATGCCGGGCGCGTGTCTGCCGCCAAGATCGTGCTGGAGCTGGCAGAGAGCGAGCCGGCGTCCGGCTGATCGGAGTAGCTGACTGCGCGGTAGGCGAAAAAGCGCCCGCGAGCCGCGCCCACCCACCCGCCCCTGTCTATTGGAAATGTGTTTTACTGGGGGTGGCGGCGAGCCCGTCACCCGCCCTGGGATATGAGCCCGTGGGAGGAAGGGGCCGCCGCCGGTTGGTCTGACCAGCCTGA
>PWZT01000067.1 GCA_003567315.1 Paracoccaceae bacterium | reverse complement strand
AGTTCCAGCGCCGTGCGCGTCTGCTCGAGCCGGTCGCGCTGATCGGCCCAGATATAGGAGAGCAGGCGCAGCGCATCGCGCTCCGGGTCGAGCGGGTTCAGATCCACCCCCGCACGCGCACGGATCACCGACGAGGCGACGGGCGGCAGATCCCCGCGCCAGTCGGGTGCGAGCGTGAGGGCAGGGGTCTCCGGCCCATAGTGCTGCCCACCGATTTCGAGCGCATAGTCATCCCAGAGCAGGTTCAGCCCTGCACTGCTGCCAAGCTCCGAAAGCACCAGTGGCAACCCGTAAGCGGCTGTGAGCCAATGCGCGGTCGCGATCAGCACAGCCGAGCGGCGAATTTCATTGGTCTGCGGCGGGCTGTCGAGGATCGCCATGATTTCATCGGCATGCAGCCGCATCGCAGCGTCCAGCACGCGCCAGAACTGGCTGTCCGGCACGCTCTCGGGCTGGGCATAGATCCGCGCCAGCACTGGAGTTTTTCCGCGGAGCACAAGATAGTGCAGCGCGCCAGCCAGCCGCAAAGCCACGGCATCCGCGCGTTGCTGGGTCGAAGGCCAGTAGAGCAAGCGTTCACCCAGCACATGGCCGGGCGCCAGCCGGTCGGCCACAAGCGTGAGCACCCGCGCCGTGAAGGGCGAGCCAAGCTCTGCGCAAGCCTTGGCCTGCGCGCGGGCATGATCGCGAAAACTCACCGGAAGCGATCCACGAGCTTTTGCAACGCGCTGCGCGTGTCCTCCGGAGCGGGTTTGTCGGGTTGCACCGCTTGCGGCGCGGGCTTCTCTGCCGCGGGTTTGCGGGCAGGGGCCATGCGCAGCGCCACGGCATTGCTGAAGCGCGCGCCATCGCCCTCGGCCAGCGCCACGGCCCCGTCCGCGATCCCGCGCATCAGATCATCCAGCCAATCCTGATCCGCCTTGGCGAAATCCGACAGCACATAAGGCGCGACCCGGTCCTTGTGCCCGGGATGCCCGATCCCAAGCCGTACCCGCGTGTAATCCGGGCCGATATGGGCGTGAAGCGAGCGCAGCCCGTTATGGCCTGCATGACCGCCACCCTGTTTCAGCCGCAGCTTTCCGGGCGCGAGATCAAGCTCATCATGAAAGACGACGATATCCGCAGGCTCCAGCTTGAAGAAGCGCATCGCCTCGCTGACCGCCTGGCCCGAGAGGTTCATGAAGGTCTGCGGCTTGAGCAGAACCACTTTTTCGGATCCCAGCCGAGCTTCACTGATCTCGGCCTGAAATTTGTTGCGCCAGGGCGAGACGCCATGTGCCGCCGCAATGCTGTCGAGCGCCATGAAGCCGATATTGTGCCGGTTGCCCGCATATTTCGCGCCCGGATTCCCGAGCCCCACAAAGAGTTTCATCAGTGCCCCGCCTGTCTGTTGCGCCGCAGCATAATCAAGCCGGCCGCGGGTGGAAAGCGCCTGCTTGCAGCTTCTCGCAGCACCGTTAGATTTGGGCCGAGTGCAAGACGCAGGAGGCAAAATGTATCTGACCATCAACCGTTTCCGGGTCCGGCCAGGGCAGGAAGACGCGTTCGAGGACATCTGGACCTCGCGCGAAAGCAAATTGCCCGATCTTGAAGGGTTTGTGGAGTTTCATCTGTTTCGCGGTGCCAGCACCGAGGAGGCCACGATCTACCTCTCGCACACGCTCTGGCGCGACAAGGCCGCCTTCGATGCCTGGGCCCGGTCGCAGAATTTTCGCGGGTCTCACAAAGGTGTGCGCGATCACAGTGACATCTATCTCGGCCCGCCCGAGCTTGAAATCTACGACTCGGTGCAGACCATCCGGGCCAAGGCGCAAACAGGGTAGGGCGCATGAAAAAGGGGCGCCATGACGGGCGCCCCAACTGCAAGAACTCTGCCCCAAGGATCACTCCTCGGCGGCTTCTGTCTCTGCTTCTTCCTCGTCATCATCGGCAGCCGTCAGCGCGCGCGGCGCCACGATATTGGCGATCACGAACTCACGGTCGATCGTGGGCTTTGTGCCAGACGGCAGCGTGATGGCCGAAATCGTGATCGTGTCGCCGATGGCGCGGCCTTCCAGATCAACAACCAGCTTCTCAGGGATCTCGCCTGCGAGCACGTTCAGCTCGACCTCGGGGCGCACCACGGTCAGCGTGCCGCCGCGCTTGAGGCCCACGCATTTCTCGGCATTGATGAATTCCACCGGGATGAAGAGATTGATCCGGCTCGTGCGGCGCAGGCGCATCAGATCGACATGCGTGGGCAGGCCAGTGACCACATCGCGCTCCACGGCGCGGCAAATCACGCGCACGTCCTCCTGGCCCTCAACCTTCAGGTTGAAGAGCGTCGAGAGGAACCGCCCCGCCTTGAGCTTGGCGATAAGGTAGTTGTATTTGAAGTTGACAGGTTGCGGGTCCATGCCGCCACCATAGACGATACCGGGTACGCGAAACTCGCGACGAGCCTGACGGGCGGCCCCCTTGCCTGTCCCCGTCCGTACCTCGGCCTGAAGATCCGGGATCTCACCAGCCATGTGCATATTCCTTTTCAAAAGTTGAACAGCCCGCCTCCAAGGGTGCGGGCTGCGAGTGAGAGCGCTATAGGGGAGTTTGCATGGGTTGAAAAGATGGAAAACGCTGATTTGAGATCACACACCATTCAGCAACAGCAATTAAGCCCATAATCAGTATTATGTTAAATACGGATGACGGACAACCGCCACGCTTGCAGCCCCCTGAGCCAACGCGTATCAGGCGCGCGAGAATTGTGAAAGGTCCGCAGAGATGATCCCGCGTTATTCCCGCCCCGATATGGTCGCCATCTGGTCGCCGGAGACGAAATTCCGCATCTGGTTCGAGATCGAGGCGCATGCCTGCGATGCCCAGGCCCAGCTTGGTGTCATCCCGGCACAAAGCGCGGCAGCGGTCTGGAAAGCCAGGGATGTGGAATTCGATGTCGCGCGCATCGACGAGATCGAGGCTGTCACCAAACATGACGTCATCGCCTTCCTTACCCATCTCGCCGAGATCATTGGCCATGACGACGCGCGGTTCGTGCATCAGGGCATGACCAGCTCCGACGTGCTGGACACGACCTTCAATGTTCAGCTTGTCCGCGCCGCCGACCTGCTGCTGGCCGATCTCGATGCGCTGCTCGATGCTCTCAAACGCCGCGCGATCGAGCATAAGCTCACCATCCGCATGGGCCGCAGCCACGGGATCCACGCAGAACCCACCACGATGGGCCTGACCTTCGCCCGCTTCCATGCCGAGATGAAACGCAACCGCGACCGTCTGGTGGCGGCGCGCGCGGAGGTGGCCACCGGTGCCATTTCGGGCGCTGTCGGCACCTTCGCCAATATCGACCCGGCCGTGGAGGCGCATGTCTGCGCGCAGATGGGTCTCGCGCCAGAGCCGATCTCGACCCAGGTCATCCCGCGCGACCGCCATGCCATGTTCTTCGCCACGCTGGGCGTGATCGCGTCCTCCATCGAGAATATCGCCATCGAAATCCGCCACATGCAGCGCACGGAAGTGCTTGAGGCAGAAGAGTTTTTCTCCAAGGGCCAGAAAGGCTCCAGCGCCATGCCACACAAGCGCAACCCGGTGCTGACCGAAAACCTGACCGGGCTGGCGCGGCTGGTGCGCATGTCGGTGATCCCCGCGCTGGAGAATGTGGCGCTCTGGCACGAGCGCGACATCTCGCATTCCTCGGTCGAGCGCATGATCGGGCCTGATGCAACGGTGACGCTCGATTTCGCGCTGGCACGCCTGACCGGCGTGATCGACAAGCTGGTGGTCTATCCCGACAGCATGATCACCAATATGAACAAGTTTCGCGGCCTCATTCATTCCCAGCGCGTTCTTCTGGCGCTCACGCAAGCCGGGGTCAGCCGCGAGGACGCCTATACGCTTGTGCAGCGCAATGCGATGAAGGTTTGGGAACAAGGCCGCGATTTCCTTGAGGAATTGCTGGGCGATCCAGATGTCCGCGCGGCGCTGAGCGAAGAGGAAATTCGCTCAAAATTTGATCTCGCCTATCACACAAAACATGTCGAGACGATTTTCGCCCGGGTTTTTTCAGAATGATGACCCGTTCGAGCTTGTTTTTGAAAGAATCGTGCTAACATCCTGATCACCGAAAAAGGAGATTGAGATGAAACTGAAAATCGCTGTCACTGCTCTGGTGATCTCAATGTCACCTGCGATCGCTTCGGCCATGTGTTCCAGCATGAAACCCCAGCAAACCGCGTCGTCCTGTGCGGAAGGCCAGGTTTGGGATTCAGAGAGCGCGACCTGCATCACACCGCTGAGCAGCTGAATTCAGACACTGTCATGTTGAACTCCGGTGCCCTGCATCGGAGTTTTTTTCTGCCTGCGCGCTAAGACTTCATTGAGGTTTGGGCTGTAGAACTCGAAGGACTTGATCGTCACAACCGTAGTAGTTCCAATGAACGCGCAATCTCCAGTGCCCTCCTCTGCGCTTACGGCGCCCGCGCGCGCAAAATCGGATCGCGGATCGGTGTCTGCGGTTCCTGATAGCAGCGTCACGCGTACGGATCACCTCAGCGGTGTGGAGAAGGCCGCCATTGTCGTGCGGGCCCTTACAGAGGCGGCGGATCTTTCGCTTGCGGATCTGCCAGCGGATATGCAGTCCGAACTTGCGAGGACCCTCACCAGAATGCACCTGATCGACCGCAAGACAATGCATGCGGTGCTCGAGGAATTCATCGAGACGCTGGAGCAGGTTGGCCTGTCTTTTCCGGATAATCTCGAAGGCGTTCTGACGCTGCTGGAGCCACGGCTGGACCAGACCGTCGCCCGCAACCTGCGTCTGCAGGCGCGCGGCGGCAATCTGGACGATGTCTGGGGCGTGCTGGAAATGGCCGATGATGACACCTTGCTCAAACTGCTCTCGCAGGAATCCGAGATGATCGGCGCGGTCCTGCTCTCGAAGCTGAGCACGGACAAGGCTGCGCGCCTGCTGATGCAACTCGAACCCGAGCTGGCGCAGTCGTTGGCGATGGCGATCGCGCGCACCGAGACGATCGCCCCGGAGGCGGTGCGGCGGATCGGTGTGTCGCTGGCCGATCAGGTGAAGGCCAAGCCGCGCACCGCCTTCGCGGATCCGCCCCCCAAGCGTATGGGAAATATCCTGAACTCCTCGGCACCTGTCATGCGTGATGGTCTGCTGGCGCAGTTGGAAACTCTCAACCAGGACTTCGCCAAGCAAGTGCGCAAGTCGATATTCACCTTCAACGACATCGCGACCCGGGTCGAGGAGATGGATGTGCCCAAGCTGATGCGCGATGTTGCGCCCGAGGACATGACCCTGCTGATCGCCGCGCAAGACCCCGAAGACGCCGCCACCTTGAGCTTTCTGCTGCAGAACATGTCCAAACGCGGCGCAGCGACGCTAGAGGATGATGCCTCCACCCTGCCCCCACCTGCCGCCGAGGCACGTCTGGAGGCCTGCAACCGGATCGCAGCGGTCGTGCGCAGCTTGGTGGATAGCGAGGAAATCCGCCTCAAACCCGCCGCCGAGTGACCACGCTCAGGGGTGTTTCAGCAGCGCCTCGCCACTCAACTCGCCTTCGACAGCCCCCGAAATCCCGGCCGCATTCGCCTCGTCGGTGTCGATATGCATCTCGGTGAAGGCATTGTCTGCCACGCGCACCAGCACATGGCTGAAGGTCAGCCCGCGCCCGGAACTGTCGAGCGTCACATCCACAGTATCGCCGTCGCTGAGGCCGATTTCCCGGGCGTCATCCCTGTTCATGTGGATATGTCGCGCTGCGATGATCAGCCCATCCGTATCGTAATGCCCGGCCGGGCCTATCAGGCGGATCGTCGGTGTGCCATCAAGCGCCCCGCTCTGGCGCACAGGCGCGTCGAGCCCGAGCTTGAAGCTGTCAGTGCGTGATATCTCGATCTGGGTGCGCGGCCGCAAGGGCCCCAGGATGGCCACATGCGCGATATCCCCCTTGGGCCCGTGCAAGGTGACGCGTTCGCGCGCGACCCAATGGCCTTTCTGGCGCAAGGGCTTGTCAGGTGTGAGCTCGTATCCCGGCCCGAACAGGGCATCGACAGCCTCGCGCGACAGATGCACATGGCGTGCGGAGACAGCAATCGGGATGCTCACATGGCGCGGCTTGGGCAAGCTGATCGCATTGGCGACCTCATGGGCGATCATCAACTGCTCCGCGGTTTCCGTGACCAGCACGTTCACGCGCGTGCCATAGGCCTGAATTTGCAACGCCGCACGGTCCTGCAATGTCACCGCCATGTTGCGGTCATGGTCTATTCGCAGCCCCATGAAATCCAGCCCGTCACAGATGCGCCGCCGCATGGACGGCGAGTTCTCACCGATCCCGCCGGTAAAGACGAGCACATCCAGCCCTCCCATCGCAGCCGCATAGGCCCCGATGTATTTTCGCGCGCGATACGCGTAGATATTGATCGCAAGCTGGGCATCCGCGTCGCCCTCGGCGGCGCGCGCCTCGACATCGCGCATATCCGACGAGCCGGTGAGACCCTTGAGCCCGCTGTCGCGATAGAGCGCCTCTTCGATCTCCGCAACGCCGAGCCCCATTTGCCGCGACAGATAACCGAACAGCCCCGGATCGACATCGCCCGACCGCGTGCCCATGACCAGCCCTTCAAGCGATGTCATGCCCATCGAACTGTCAAGGCTCTTGCCATGCGCGATCGCACAGGCGCTGGCCCCATTGCCCAGATGCAGGCTGACCAGACGCAGGTCCCGCAAAGGCTGCGCTAGTTCATCAGCGGCCCGATGCGCGACATATTTATGCGAGGTGCCATGAAACCCGAAGCGACGCAGCCCGCTCTCGCGCCATGCCTTCGGCACCGCGTAAGTGATGGCGCGGGCCGGGTTTTCCAGGTGGAAACTGGTATCGAAGACCGCCCAATGCGGCACATACGGCCAGACACTGCGCGCGACATCCACCGCCTGCAGATTGGCGGGATTATGCATCGGGGCAAGGGGCGTGAGCGCGCGAATCTCGTCGATCACCTCGGCGGAAAGCTCGGCCGCCTGCTTGAACCGCGCACCACCATGCGCGATCCTGTGTCCGACCGCTTCGATATTATCGATGCCCGCTTGCCGGAGCACCGCCGGAACAGCCTCGGTCGCCTCCGCCAGCGATGTATGCGCCGCGCGCGTGGTCTGCGGGTCAGCAATGCCGCTGCGAAAATCGCAGCCATCGGGTGCGAATCTGTCGAAACTGGCCTTGAAGACCTGACGCGCCTCCGCCACCCCTGCCCCCGGTGCAATGTCGAAAACACCGAATTTGAGTGAGGAACTGCCTGCGTTCAACACGAGTATACGCATGAAACCTCCGTCTTTTTCGTCTTCTGGACTGGTGCAAGCTGCAGCAATGCGCTTTGATCTATCTTAAACTCGGGTCATGTTTACGGCTTATTTTCTTCCACGAAATGACAAACCATAGACCTGACGCAGCGGCAGGACAGATTAGCGCCAAGGCTGACAGAGCCAAACGGCGCGAACAGCAGGCGATAAACGAGGTAGCAATGAGCCGAACCGTTCCGACAGCGCCGATTGCCGGGCAAAAGCCCGGGACATCAGGACTTCGAAAGAAAACGAGCGTGTTCATGGAACCCGGCTATCTGGAGAACTTCATTCAGAGCATCTGGGACGGGATCGGTGGGATCGAGGGCAAGTGCCTGGTGGTCGGGGGCGATGGCCGCTTTTTCAACAAGCAGGCTGTGCAGATCATCCTGAAAATGGCCGCTGCCTCGGGCGCCGCCCGGGTGATTGTCGGGCAGGAAGGTCTGTTATCGACGCCGGCGGCCTCGCATCTAATCCGGCTGAACGAGGCCGATGGCGGTGTGATCCTGTCTGCAAGCCACAATCCCGGTGGCCCGGACGGTGATTTCGGCGTCAAGTTCAACACGGCAAATGGTGGCCCTGCGCCCGCGCCTGTCACCGAGGCGATATATCAGGCAAGCGCTACGCTCTCGGAATACCATATCCTCGACGCGCCTGACCTCGATCTGACACCCCTCGGCCCTCAGCGTCTCGGGGAAATGGTGGTCGAGGTTGTAGATCCGGTCGCGGACTATGCGGCGCTCATGGAAGAAATATATGACTTTCAAGCCATTCGCGCGCTTTTTTCAAGTGGCTTTCGAGTCACATTCGATGCCATGCACGCTGTGACAGGCCCCTACGCGCATGAGATCCTCGTCAATCGCCTCGGAGCACCGGCCGCGTCGCTCCGCAATGCAACCCCCCTGCCCGATTTCGGTGGCGGCCATCCCGACCCCAATCCGGTCTGGGCGCATGAATTGATGTCGCAGATGATGGCATCCGAAGCGCCGGATTTCGGGGCGGCCTCGGATGGAGATGGTGACCGGAACATGATCCTCGGGCGCGGGATCTATGTCACCCCGTCGGACTCGCTGGCCGTGATCGCGGCCAATGCGCAGCTTACGCCGGGATACAGCGCCGGGCTTGCGGGTGTCGCGCGCTCGATGCCGACCTCCTCGGCGCTCGATCGCGTCGCGGAAAAGCGTGGCCTCGACTGCTACGCCACGCCCACTGGCTGGAAATTCTTCGGCAATCTGCTCGATGCCGGGCGCGCAACTCTGTGCGGCGAGGAATCGGCCGGGACCGGGTCCGACCATATCCGCGAGAAAGACGGGCTCTGGGCCGTGTTGATGTGGTTGAACATCCTTGCGGTGCGGCAACAATCCGTCGCCGAGATCATGCGCAGCCATTGGCAGGAATTCGGCCGCAATTACTATTCGCGCCACGACTATGAAGACCTCGATGCCGAGGCGGCGGCGGAGCTGATCGACGAGGTGCGCCAGAAGCTCGACAAGCTGGCAGGCGCGCCGCTGGGGCCGCTGACTGTCAGCGCAGCAGAGGATTTTTCCTATGCCGACCCGGTGGATGGGTCGGTCACGACGCAACAGGGCTTTCAGATCAATTTCGCCGAAGACGCGCGGCTAGTCCTGCGGCTTTCGGGTACAGGGACGTCAGGCGCGACATTGCGGGTCTATATGGAGCGCTTCGTCGCGGGCCCGGACGGGCTGGATAGCGACCCGCAGGACGCTCTGGCCGATGTTGTTATCGCATGCGAGGCGCTGACCGCATTGCGTCAACGGTTCGGCCGCGACGCGCCGGATGTCATGACGTGACATGAAAACCCGCGCCAAGCGACGCTCAGGGCGCGTTCGCGGCCTCGATCAGTGTGGCACTTGCCTCGACCGAAGCCTCGATCGCGAGCAGGATGGATGCGTGGCGATTGCGGTAGTCGCGCGCTGGCGTCAGAACCTCGAACCCATCAAAGGGCGGCGCGGGAACAGGCCCGTCTGCCGTGAGCATCGCGCGCAACTCGTCGCGCGCCGTCGCAAGTTGTGCCGCGTTGCACCCGATGATGGCCTGCCCGACAATCGCCGCCGCCGCCTGCCCCAGCGCGCAGGCTTTGACATCCTGCCCGAACCGCGTCACACGCCCGTTTTCCATGTCGAGATCGACAGTCACGGTCGATCCGCATAGTGGCGACCTGCGCCGGACACTGGCCTGCGGGTTTTCCAGACGCTCATGATGCGGGATGTCTGATGCCAGCGCGAGAATTCGGCTGGAATAGAGTTTCATCAGTTCGGCATTCTCGACCATGCGGGTTTTCCTTGATGGCGCGGCGCGTTACAAGCTCGGTTGTTGCACAGGACATAGCCCATGACATTCGATCCGCAAACCCTCAGATATGACGACAAGGGCCTGATACCAGCCATCGCGCAAGATCATGCGACCGGGCAGGTGCTGATGGTGGCCTGGATGAATGCAGAAGCCGTCGCCCGCACCTTGCAGACAGGCCGCGTCACCTACTGGTCGCGCTCGCGACAGGCCCTCTGGGTCAAGGGCGAAAGCTCTGGTAATGTTCAAAAGCTGATCGAGATGCGGATCGATTGCGACCGCGACTGTCTTCTGGTGCTGGTCGCGCAATCCGGGCCTGCCTGCCACACCATGCGGCAGAGTTGCTTTTACACGGCGCTGCGCAGTGGCGAGGAAATAGAGCTAATGCAGCCGGTTACAGGCCAAGCCTCATCCTGATGTCCTGTGGCGTCGCGCCCTGCGCCCGAAAGAGCGCCAGCGCGCGCGCGTCATCGCGCTTGGCAAGGCGCTTGCCCTGTTCATCACGAATTAAGTCGTGATGATAATAGCTTGTGCGCGGAATCTCGAGTAACGCCTGGAGTAGCACATGGATCGCGGTCGCCGCGAACAAATCAGCGCCGCGCGTCACCTCGGTGATCGCTTGCGCGGCATCATCCACCACGACCGATAGGTGGTAGCTGGTGCCCATATCGCGCCGCGCCAACACGACATCACCAACTTCCGCGATCATGCGGTCGGGCTCGAGCCCATGCACGCCCTCATGGATCGGCCCAAGCTCTGCAAATGACAGCCGCCCCACATGCGCGAGCGCCTTGCGCATATCCAGGCGCAGCGCATCATCCGGCGCGGCATCGCTCATGGCGCGCCCACGACACAGGCCGGGATAGACCGGCCCGTCAGGACCATGCGGGACATCGCCTTCCTGTGGTGCCGCGAGCGCTGCGCGAATATCCGCGCGGCGGCATCGGCAGGGGGAGAGCACGCCCATGGAGACCAGCCTGCTCAATGCCGCTCGATATTCTCCCAATCGTTCTGATTGCCGCATCACGGGCGCGGGCCATGACAGGCCCAGCCAATGCAGATCCTCATAAATCTGCGCCTCATATTCGGCGCGGCTGCGGCCCCTGTCGATATCTTCGATCCGCAACAGAAAGCGCCCTGCCCCGGCGCGCCGCTCGGCGATCAGCGCCGCATAGGCGTGGCCCAGATGCAGCGGGCCTGTGGGGGACGGCGCGAACCGCGTGACCCGCGCTTCAGGCGGCATCGCGTCCATCGGCGCGTATCCAGTCACCGAACGCAGCCTTGGCGCGATCCGTATAGGCCTTGTAGCGATCACGCCGCCCCCGGCGCCCGCCCTTGGCGTCAATCGGCGGGAAAAGCCCGAAATTGACATTCATGGGCTGGAAGGTCTTCGCCTCGGCGCCCCCGGTGATGTGATGCACCAACGCCCCCATCGCTGTTTCGCGCGGTGGCGGAGCCGAGGGCAGCCCCAGGATTTCACTGGCCGCAAGCCGCCCGGCAAGCAGCCCCATCGCCGCCGATTCCACATAGCCCTCAACTCCGGTGATCTGCCCTGCGAACCGGATATTTGGTCGCGAACGCAGGCGTAACTGGCCGTCAAGCAGCGTCGGCGCGTTCAGGAACGTGTTGCGATGGATGCCCCCAAGCCGCGCGAATGATGCATCTTCAAGGCCCGGGATCATCTTGAAAACAGATGTTTGCGCGCCATACTTCATCTTTGTCTGGAAGCCGACAATGTTGTAGAGCGTCCCCAGCGCATTGTCGCGGCGCAACTGTACCACGGCATGGGGTTTGACATCGGGCGCATGCGGATTGGTCAGGCCCACGGGTTTCATCGGGCCGTGGCGCAGCGTCTCGCGCCCGCGTTCCGCCATCACCTCGATGGGCAGGCAACCATCGAAATACCCTGCCGTCTCGCCCTCGTGAAACTCGGTCTTTTCAGCCGCCAGCAGCGCATCGATGAACGCTTCGTATTCATCGCGCGTCATCGGGCAATTCAGGTAGGCCTTGCGCTCCTCCTCGGTTTCGCCCTTGTCGTAGCGCGACTGAAACCACGCCTTCGACATATCGACCGAGTCGAAATAGACGATGGGTGCAATCGCATCGAAAAACGCCAGCGCCTCCGCCCCGGTTTCCTGGGCGATGGCCTGCCCCAGCGCATCGGAGGTGAGCGGGCCTGTCGCGATGATCCATGCACCCTGTTCCGGCAATCCCCGGACCTCATCGCGCGACAGCGAAATGTTGGGATGCTCCAGCAGTCGCGTGGTCACAGCCTGCGCGAAGGCATCGCGGTCCACGGCAAGCGCCCCGCCTGCCGGCAGCGTATGGCGATCGGCCATTTCCATGATCAAGCCGCCTGCGGCGCGCATCTCCCAATGCAGGAGCCCGACCGCGTTCTGCTCATCATCATCCGAGCGGAAGGAGTTGGAGCACACCATCTCGGCCAGATACTCGGTGCGATGCGCGAAAGTCCCGGTCTTGGGCCGCATCTCATGCAGCACGACCTTCACCCCCATGCGCGCGGCCTGCCACGCAGCCTCCGACCCGGCCATTCCCCCACCAACGATGTGCAGCGTTTCCGTCATGACTCGCCCTTCCTTTTGCCTGTCAGATAACCGTTGCCGGGCGTTTTGACAAACAGCACGAAAAAACCGCCGCGCATGCTGGCGAGCATGGCGGCGGCAAGTGGGGTCAGGCTTGGACAGGCTGAGTGAGCAGTGGCGTGACCCGCAGGCAGTCAGGCAAAGAGCGGAAGATGAAGCGTTGCAATGATCACGACAGCAAGCGCAGCCGCGCCCGCGAGGTCTTTCCAGAATATTAACTTGTCGTTGTGCATCAGAACCTCCATCAGCGTTAACCAAATGTTCACATATGTTCCGCAACAAGTCAAGAACATTAAAAGAACATTAACCGATTGAGAGGTAGCGGATCGCCTTGTCCTGTTCCATGAGCCACAGCAGGATCCGTGCGGCCTCGCCGCGCGTGCTGTCAAGCGTTGGATCCTCGTGCAAGAGCTTGCGGGCATCCTGTTGCGCGAGGGTCATCAGCCCGGTCTGGCGTTCGAGATCAGCCACGCGAAAGCGCGGCAGCCCGGATTGTGCGGTGCCGATCAGATCGCCCGCGCCGCGTATCGCCATGTCTTCCTCGGCGATGCGAAAGCCGTCTTCCGTGTCGCGCAGCAGCTTCAGCCGCCGGGCCGCCGTTTCGCCAAGCGGGGCTTCATACATCAACAGGCAGGTGGAGGCCGCCGCCCCGCGCCCCACCCGACCCCGCAACTGGTGAAGCTGCGCGAGCCCGAAGCTCTCGGCCCGTTCGATCACCATGATCGAGGCGTTGGGCACATTCACCCCCACCTCGATGACGGTAGTGGCGACAAGCACTTTCGTCGTGCCCGCCACGAACCGCGCCATCGCCGCATCTTTCTCGGCGGGGGGAAGCTGGCCATGCACCAGCCCGACATGCCCTTCCCCCAAGGCGGCGCGCAGATGGGTAAAGCGCGCTTCGGCGGCGGTCAGATCGCTGAGTTCGGATTCCTCGACCAGCGGGCAGACCCAGTAGGCCTGCCGCCCTTGCGCGATGGCATCGCGCAGATGCGCCACGACTTCCTCCATGCGCGCGGTCGAGACCAGCGCAGTTTGCACTGGCTGCCGCCCGGGCGGTTTTTCATCGAGGATCGAGACATCCATATCCCCGTATTGTGCCAGCGCCAGCGAGCGCGGGATGGGGGTGGCGGTCATCACCAGCACATCCGCGCCCGCGCCCTTGGCCGACAGCGCGGCGCGTTGCGCCACACCGAACCGATGCTGCTCGTCAATGACAGCAAGGCGCAAATCCGCGAACTCGACTGTTTTCTGAAACACGGCATGCGTGCCGACCACGATCCGGCTGCGGCCATGCGCCAGATCCGCCAGTTTGCGGTCGCGCTCGGCACCCTTGTCGCGCCCTGTGAGCAGATCGAGTTGAACCCCCGCCGCCTGCGCAAGCGGCAAAAGGCTTTCGTGATGCTGCCGCGCGAGGATTTCGGTCGGCGCCATCATCACCCCCTGCCCGCCCGCCTCGACCGCGATCAGCAGCGCCATCAGCGCCACCAGCGTCTTGCCCGCGCCGACATCGCCCTGCAACAGCCGGTTCATGCGCTGCGGGCGCGCCATATCCGCAGCGATCTTGGCAATCGCCCGGCTCTGGGCGCTTGTCGGTGTATAATCGAGTGCCGCCAGCACCTTGGCCTGCAACGCCCCGCTCTGCGCGCTGGCGCGACCCGGCTTGCGCCGCGCCCTTGCGCGCGCAAGCGCGAGCGTGAGTTGATGCGCCAGCAATTCATCATAGGCCAGCCGCGCCCGCGCCGGTGCATTTGCGCTCAGCGCGGCCAGAGTTTCAGGCGCATGCGCACGCGCCACCGCATCGCGCCATGCGGGCCAGCCTTCGCGGGCCAGCAGCGCCGGATCGATCCACTCGGGCAAATCGGGCGCGCGCGCCAGCGCGCCAGCGACGGCCTTGATCATCACCTTGGCGCTTACACCGGCACATAGCGGATAGACCGGCTCGGTTTGCGGCAGATGAACCGCCTCCTCCGGGCGCAGGATATGGTCGGGATGGACCATCTGCGCAATGCCGTCGAACAGCTCGATCTTGCCGGAGACCACCCGCTTCTGCCCGGTCGGGAGCAGCTTCTTGAGGTAATCCCCGCGCGCATGGAAGAAGACGAGCTGCCATTCCATCTGCGCATCGCGCACATGCACGCGATACGGCCTGCTCGGGCTGCGCGGCGGATGGTGCGGGCCCACTGTGATCTCGACAGTGGCCATGGCCGGCAGCTCGAGCCCGCGCAGGCTGTCGCGGCGCGCCCGGTCGATCAGGTTATGCGGCAGATGAAACAGCAGATCACGCGGTTTTTCGATCTGCAAGCCACTGAAATGCTGTGCCGTTTTCTTGCCGACCCCCCCGAGCGCCTCAAGACCGGCAAAGAGCGGGAACAGGATTTCCGGCCGCGTGGCCATGTCACGCCGCTCCGATCAGAGCGAGCCAATCCTCTTCGTCAATAACCTTGACGCCCAGTTCAGCAGCCTTTTTCGCCTTGCTGCCCGCGCCCGGCCCCGCGATCAGCAAATCGGTCCTGGCAGAGACCGATCCGGCCACCTTCGCGCCCAGCGCCTCCGCGCGCGCCTTGGCTTCGGCGCGGGTCATGCGCTCCAGCGTGCCTGTGAATACAAGCGTCTGGCCCGCGATGGGGCTGTCGCTCTCGCGCGCCTCGGCGGGCTGGATTTCCAGCATCGCGGCGAGCGTGTCGATCTCTTCGGCCTCTGCCGCGAACCCCGCCACGAGTGAGCGCGCCATAACCGGGCCGACGCCGTCGATCGAGATCAGCTCTGCATAGGCCGCGCTCTCAGGGTCCGCGGCCGCGCGCATTGCCGCGCGGAAACTCTCCCAGTCGCCGTAATGCGCCGCCAGCATCGCCGCAGAGGTTTCGCCGACATGACGGATCCCGAGCGCAAAGATCAGCCGCGCCAGGGGAATGCGGCGCTTGTCCTCGATCGCATCGAACAGGTTTTGCGCCGATTTCTCGCCCCAGCCATCCCGGTTCCTGAGCTGACGCGGCTGGCCGGGACCGAAGCGTTCCCGCAGCGTGAAAATCTCGTGGGGGGCTGAGACCCAGCCATCGCGCCAGAACGCCTCGATCTGCTTGGCACCCAGCCCGTCGATATCGAAAGCGGCCCGGCTGACGAAATGCTTCAGCCGCTCGACGGCCTGCGCGGGGCAGATCATGCCGCCAGTGCAGCGACGCACCGAATCCCCGGGTTCGCGAATCGCAGGGCTGTCGCATTCGGGACATGTCTCGGGGAAAACATAGGGCTCTGCATCTGACGCACGACGCGCGAGATCGACATCGCGGATTTTCGGGATGACATCTCCCGCGCGATAAACTTCCACCCGATCGCCCACCCGGATGTCGCGCCCCTCGCGAATCGGTTGGCCGCGCGAATCGCGGCCCGCGATGTAATCCTCATTGTGCAAGGTCGCATTGGACACCACGACGCCCCCCACCGTGACCGGCGTCAGCCGCGCCACCGGGCTGAGCGCGCCTGTGCGCCCGACCTGAATGTCGATGCCTTCGAGCACGGTCCAGGCCCGCTCGGCCGGGAATTTATGCGCGATTGCCCAACGCGGCGTGGTCGAGCGCAGGCCGAGGCGGTCCTGCAACGCCAGATCATCGAGTTTGTAAACCACGCCGTCGATATCATAACCGAGCGTCGCGCGCTGTGCTGCGATCTCGGCATAGCTTGCCAGCATCTCCTCGATTGTCCTGCAGCGCCGAAACAGCGGGTTGGTCTGGAACCCGAGTTGCGAGAGGCGCGCGACGGCATCCGTCTGCGTCGTGGCAAGCGGGGCGGAGATCTCACCCCATGCATAGGCGAAGAATCGCAGCGGGCGGGTGCGGGTGATCTCCGCATCAAGCTGGCGCAGCGATCCCGCCGCCGCATTGCGCGGATTGGCGAAGGTCTTTTCGCCGCGCGCGCCCTGCTTTTCGTTGAGCGCGCGGAAATCCGCATGCGCCATGTAGATTTCGCCGCGTACTTCCAGGATTTCCGGCGCATTTTTAAGCTGCTGAGGGATATCATCGACTGTGCACGCATTGGCGGTGACATCCTCGCCGGTTTCGCCATCCCCGCGGGTCGCGGCATATCGTAACTGTCCGGCTTCATAGCGCAATGACAGGGAAAGACCGTCGATCTTGGGCTCTGCGGTGAAGGCCGTTTCCTCGGTGTCTCGGATATTGAGGAACCGTCTGATGCCCTGGACAAATTCCCGGACATCTTCATCCGAAAACGCATTGGCGAGCGACAGCATGCGCTTCTGGTGGCGGATTTTTCGGAAACCCGCCGCAGGCGCGGCTCCGACCTGTGCGCTCGGGCTGTCGGCGCGCTTGAGATGCGGAAACCGCGCCTCTATCTCCAGATTGCGCGCGCGTAAACGGTCGAATTCCGCATCCGACAAGTCCGGTGCATCATCTGTGTGATACGCGATATTGGCGCGCTGCAATATCTCCGCGAGCCGCTTGAGTTCACGCTCGGCAGTGGCCGCATCGAGCGCGGCCACTTCGGTTTCATCCTGCGCGGTCATGGCCGCTTGTCGTTCTGTCACGGGCCTGCCCCTGTCGCACACCGATCATGACGAAGTGATAGGTCTGCTCAACGGTCAGGTCCAGCCCCCGCGCCGCGCTTTTCGGTCAGGCCGACAAGGCCTTGCGGGTCAGTTCCCCGGATTGCTCGACCGGATCGCGCAACACATATCCGCGGCCCCAGACTGTATCGATATAGCTGTCGCCGCCGGTGGCATCCGCGAGCTTCTTGCGCAGCTTGCAGATGAAGACATCGATGATCTTCAGTTCAGGCTCGTCCATCCCGCCGTAAAGGTGGTTGAGGAACATCTCCTTGGTCAGCGTCGTGCCCTTGCGCAGGCTCAACAGCTCGAGCATCTGGTATTCCTTGCCGGTCAGATGCACGCTGCGCCCCTCGACCTCGACTGTCTTGGCGTCGAGATTGACCGATATTTTGCCTGTGCGGATAACGGATTGCGAATGCCCCTTGCTGCGGCGGATTATGGCATGGATCCGCGCGACAAGTTCTTCGCGGTGGAAGGGCTTGGTCAGATAGTCATCCGCCCCCCCTCCGAAACCGCGCAACTTGGTCTCCGTGTCGCTGGAGCCGGTCAGGATCAGCACGGGCGTATCCACACGCGCCAGCCGCATTTGCCGCAGCACTTCCAGACCCGCCATGTCCGGCAGGTGCAGGTCAAGCAGGATCAAGTCGTAATCATAGAGCTTGCTGAGCTCGATCGCTTCTTCACCAAGCTCGGTGGAGTAGACATTGAAGTTGGAGTGCGTGAGCATCAATTCGATGCTCCGCGAGGTTGTAGGATCATCTTCAACAAGCAAGACACGCATCTAGGCTCTCCTTCATTTCGTTAATCCTACTTTCTCGCGGAAAAGTTAACTCTCGGTTACCGTTCTTTAAGAAGTAGCAACGCAACTTAAGGTTGTCTATACTTTTGTAGTGTCGTGACCTTCAGCCCGTCGACCCCATGCTTCTTGATCGCGTCCTGCCAGAGTTGAAGCTCCTCCTCGGACAGCGCATAGCGCTTCATCGCGGCCTCGCGCGACAGAAGGCCGTTCTCGACGGCCTTGATCACGATTGCCTTTCGACTGGCGACCCAGCGTCGTGTGTCCTTTGGCGGCAGATCCGCCAGGGTCAGAATCGTCCCGTCATCGAGGTTTACCGCACGGGGACCATCTACGCGTTTGATATACATCTGCACATTCCTTCTTCACCCATTGCCCACAGATGCATCGAGAATTGCGCGATGGTCTTAACGCCGCGTTGATTGTGCTGCCTTTGGTCTCTTGAGAATACCGAGGATTTTCTTATATTTTGCGTCAATTCCCGGAGAACGCACATGCCCTATGACCCGCTGATGAATTCGCTTGGCCTGCCCAAGCCACCTGCCGAGACACGCGTTGTCGTCGCGATGTCCGGCGGCGTGGACAGTTCGGTTGTCGCGGCAGAACTGGCGCGTGAAGGCTATGATGTGGTGGGCGTGACGCTGCAGCTTTACGATCATGGCGCTGCGCTCGCGAAAAAAGGCGCGTGTTGCGCGGGCCGCGATATTCACGATGCACGCCGCGTGGCCGAGGAGATGGGGTTTCCGCATTACGTGCTGGACTACGAATCGCATTTTCGCGAATCGGTTATCGATGAATTCGCCGATGCCTATCTGGCAGGCGCCACGCCGGTCCCCTGCATCCGGTGCAATGAACGCGTCAAATTCCGCGATCTGCTGGAGACCGCGCGCGATCTCGGGGCCGATTGCATGGCGACCGGGCATTATATCCAGCGCAAGATGGGCCCGCATGGCGCAGAGCTGCACCGCGCTGCAGACCCTGTTCGCGACCAGAGCTATTTCCTGTTCTCGACCACGCGCGAGCAGTTGGACTATCTGCGCTTTCCCCTGGGGCATCTGGAGACCAAGGCGCAGACACGCGCGCTGGCCGCCCGCCACGGGCTGAGCGTTGCCGACAAGCCCGACAGTCAGGACATCTGTTTCGTGCCCGATGGCAACTACGCCAGCGTGATCGAGAAGCTGCGCCCGGGCGCGGCGGACCCCGGCGAGATCGTGGACATGCAGGGAAACATCCTCGGGCAGCATCGCGGGGTGATCCATTACACGATCGGGCAGCGCAAGGGGCTCGGGATCGGGGGGCTGTCCGAGCCACTCTACGTCGTGCGGCTGGACCCGGACGCGCGGCGGGTGATTGTCGGCCCGAAATCGGCGCTGGCCACGCGCCGCGTGCCCGTGCGGGAGATCAACTGGCTTGGCGACGCGCCCTTCACCTCGCAACCGAGTTGGGAGCTGGAGGTCAAGCTGCGCTCGACCCGGCCACCTGCACCCGCGATCATACGGCCGATTTCAGAACATGAGGCCGAGGTCGAACTGCTGAACCCTGAAGAAGGCGTGAGCCCAGGGCAGGCCTGTGTGTTCTACGCGCCGGACAGCACCCGCGTTTTCGGCGGTGGCTGGATCTGGAAAGGGCGCGGCTGACCGCGCTGCGCGGCGTTGCATTCGGCATATCTGGACGGAATGGGGTCTATCCGCATGAAACCGCTGGTGATGAGTTGTGGAGACCCGGCGGGGATAGGCCCTGAAATCGCCGTCGCAGCGCGTGCGGCGCTTGGCGGCTCCATTCCCTTGGTCTGGATCGGTGACCCCGCGCATCTGCCCAACGATGCGCAATGGGAGGCGATTTCCGAGCTTTCGCGAGCCAGCAGCGTCTCGGCCACTGCCCTGCCCGTTCTGCGGCATCCCTTCGCAGCACCCGCGCGGCCCGGCAGACCCGATCCCGCGCATGCGGCAGGGGTGATCGAGGTCATCGCGCGCGCGGTAGGCTTGGTGCAATCGGGCGCGGCGTCGGGGCTCGTGACCTGCCCGATCAACAAGGCCGCGCTCAAGGCCGGGGCGAATTTCGCCTTCCCGGGACACACCGAGTATCTCGCGGATCTCGCTGGCGGGGTCGAGGTGGTGATGATGCTCGCCTGCCCGGAACTGCGGGTCGTGCCTGTGACCATCCACCTGCCCCTCGCAGAGGTGCCGGGCGACTTGACGCCGGACATGCTGGAACAGAGCCTGCGCATCACGCATCGCGCCCTGATCGAGGATTTCGGGGTCGCGCATCCCCGGCTCGCTGTCGCCGGGCTGAACCCCCATGCGGGGGAGCTTGGAACGATGGGGCAGGAAGAGATTACGCTGATACAGCCAGTGCTCGAAAAACTGCGCGCCGAGGGGATGGTGCTGCAAGGCCCCCTGCCCGCCGACTCCATGTTTCATGCGAAAGCGCGCGCGGGCTATGATGCGGCGATCTGCATGTATCACGATCAGGCCCTCATCCCGATCAAGACGATCGATTTCGCGGGCGGCGTGAATGTGACACTGGGCCTGCCCTTCATTCGCACTTCGCCCGATCACGGCACGGCTTATGACATTGCCGGCAAGGGGCTGGCCGATCCCGCCTCGCTGATCGCGGCGATCCGGCTGGCGGCCGAAATGGCGCGGCGGCGCGCATGATCGACGCGCTCCCGCCCCTGCGCTACGTGATCCGCACCCATGATCTGCGCGCCAAGAAGAGTTTCGGGCAGAATTTCCTGCTCGATCTGAACCTGACCTCGCGCATCGCGCGCGCGGCGGGGGATCTGACCGGCGCCGATATTCTGGAGGTCGGCCCGGGGCCGGGCGGGCTCACGCGCGGGCTACTGGCCGAAGGCGCGCGCAAGGTGCTGGCGGTGGAAAAGGATCCGCGCTGCCTGCCCGCACTGGCCGAGATCGCGGCAGCCTATCCCGGTCGCCTGCAGGTGATCGAAGGCGACGCGCTGGCCATCGACCCGCTGGCGCATCTGCGCGCGCCAATAAAGGTGGTCGCGAACCTGCCCTATAATGTGGGCACCGAATTGCTGATCCGCTGGATGACACCGCAAAGCTGGCCGCCCTTCTGGGAGAGCCTGACCCTGATGTTCCAGCGCGAGGTCGCGGAGCGGATCGTCGCACAGCCCGGCGCGAAAGCCTATGGACGGCTTGCGCTGATGGTGCAGTGGCGCGCAGAGGCGCGGATCGTGTTGACCCTGCCGCCCGAAGCCTTTACCCCGCCCCCGAAAGTCAGCTCTGCCGTTGTGCATATCACGCGACTGGCGCGCCCGCGTTTTCCTGCGGAGGCGCGAACGCTGGAGCGCGTGGTCGCGGCGGGGTTCAATCAGCGCCGCAAGATGCTGCGCGCCAGCCTGCGCGGGCTGCATCCGCAGATCGAGGCGCTTCTGGAGGCGGCAGACATTCGCCCCACGGCGCGCGCGGAAGAGGTCGGGCTCGAGGCCTGGTGTACGCTGGCGCGAGAATTGGATCGGGCGCGGTGACGCGTCAATCCGCGCTCGCCGGGCGCTCGCGTGATTTCGGATAATAGCGCTCGAATTCAGCACGCAGCCAGCTTGCCGCGCAGGCATCGATCTGGTCGATCTGGCGCATTAGCGAGTGGCGCGTCCGCGCGGAGTGCTTGAGCATGATCCGGCGCGCGACCGCGTCAATCGCCCGCTGGCTTTGCGCAAATTCCTGATCGGGGATCAAGGCCGCGATCGGGCTGCCCAGCAGCAGCAGGGTCGAATACCCATCGAGCGCGCGATAGAGCGCGAGCGTACAGTCTGCCTTGGTTTCCATGCATTGCTGGGCGCAGGCCGCACGAAGAGGCCGCGCATGGTCGCTCTCACCGAGCCAGTCCTGCAAGTCTGCTTGCAAGACTGTCTGCCCGGCGAATCTGCGGATCGGGTCGCCCGCCGGGCGCCCCGCGATGTCGTCGGGATCGAGCACGCGCGTCGTGGTCAGATGCACGAGGCTCTCGGGATACCAGGATTGCGCCAACACCTCGGCATCGAACCCGGTCTCATAGCGGCTCACCAGCACAAGCAGCGTCTCGCGCGTGGCCCGCGCCTCGCCGAGTTCGACAAATCGCCGGGCGATCTCGACCCCGCCCTGCACTTGCCACAATGCGACCCAGAGCTGCGCCAACTCGCTTTCATCGGCGATCTGGCTCATCCAGTTGCGCCCCGACAACCCGCCGGGCGCGCGCAGCAGCGCAAGACGCTCCGCGCGATCATGGGCCACCAGATCCGGGCCCTGAAGCGATGCGATCTTGTCGATCATCCCCAGCAGGCCCTTGGCGGCAAGATTGCCCTGCACCTGTGCCAACTCGGCCAAACGCGGGATGGCTGCTGCGTCATCGCCCTCGAGCCATAGCGCGAGTGCATCCTGAAAGTCTTTCGAGTCAGTATCTTGCAGCAAATCTGCTTGCGCAGGTGCGATGGCTATCCACATGGAAAGGATGCAGCCGACGAGCGGGACGCACAGTGCTGCGATGCGTCCGCGCGCGCCTGTCTGCTTCGACCTGCTCATGGTGCTCCTCCGTTTTGCGTCAGTATGCAACCGTTGGCGCATCTGGGCAAGGCAGTGCGTGGTCAAGCGGTCGTCAGACCTTCACCACGGGGAAGAAAACCGCCTTTCCCGCGGGGAAGAAAAAACCACCTCGGCGGTCCGAGGTGGTCAAGTCGGCCCGCGCTGCAGCGGGACAGGGAGGAAAAATGCTTTCAGTTGCAAGCTAAAGTCTCGAACGAAAACATTACTATTTCGTAAACCAATTTCTCGGCCGCGGAATTGATCTGGGTCAAATAATCGTGTGTTAGACAGGACAATCCGAGGTTTTGGATCAAACTGCGCCGGTTGGGGAAACACAGACGGCAAGTTTCGTTCATAAAAGTCATGTTCTTGCCATATTTCGGCCATCTGGCCCTTGAGCAGACTCAGGGTCTTGCTAGGCTGACCGTAGTGTGAATATTCAGCAAGCCGAGTGACGCCGAGATGACGCATATCTTTCCGGAGATCGACCTTAAATCGGCGCAGACGGAGCCAGAATGGCTTGCCCGCCTCGATGAGATCGCGGATGAGTTGGGTGCATTCACACCGCTGGGAGCGCATCACGCCGCCTTTTTCGCCGACGGCGATGAAACACTGCTCGTAAGCTTCGAGAATATCAGCGAAATCAGGGCACAGGCGCCCGATCACCGCCCCCGCGCGCTTGGGATTGCGCAACGCCATGGCTGGTCATGCCTCGTGCTTCTGGCGCGTGCCAACCGGTTTTACCGCGATGCGGAAGTCCTGGATTTCTTCGACGCACAGGTCGATGCGAACTTCTTCGACAGCTTCCGGCGGGTTCTGTTCTTCGGCACCGGGCCGCAAGGCTACGCGGCCAGCACGTTCAGCCTTGCCGCGCCGGGTGCAACGATCCTGGCGATTGCGCCGCAA
This sequence comes from Paracoccaceae bacterium, assembly GCA_003567315.1. Lineage (GTDB taxonomy): Bacteria > Pseudomonadota > Alphaproteobacteria > Rhodobacterales > Rhodobacteraceae > Roseinatronobacter. The sequence goes on along the minus strand of PWZT01000067.1, from coordinate 27,383 downwards.
GCCACGCTCGACCCGGAAATCGCGCCCTGGGAAGACCGCTTCCGATGGCAGCGCCGCCTCGATTTCCGCAGCCGTTTCGGCTATGCGCCCGACATGCTGGATGGGGCGCGCAATGCCTTCATCGTCCATGATCCGGGCCAGACACTCGATGCGATGCATGCGGCGCTGTATCGCCGCCCCTTCGTCACGACGCTGCGGACCCCGCGCCTGGGCGAGAATACGGCGATTGCGCTGGATCGGATCGGCGTGACCGACATGCTGATCGAGGCCGCGATTCGCGGGCGTCTCAATCCCGCAAGGTTTGCGGAACTGATGCGCAGGCGGCGGAGGGACGCCACCTATCTGCAAGCCCTTGTCCGCCGGAGCGTGCAAAGCAATCACCCGGCCCTGACAGTCGTGGCAGCCCAGCATGCGCTCGCCCGCAAGGACAGCCGCAGCTTGCGCAAATCGCTTGCGCGCATGCAAGGCCAGCTGGAAGAGATGCAGGATTAGGTGCGAATCCATCTGGATCAGCGGCGTGATTCTCTTATAGGGACACGGCATGAGCCAGAGCCTGACCCTCCCCCGCCCGGATGACTGGCATCTGCACCTGCGCGATGGTGCGATGCTTGAAGGGATCGCGCCCGAATCCGCGCGCCATTTTGCGCGCGCGATCATCATGCCCAATCTGGTCCCGCCCGTGGTGACCGGTGCCGAGGCCGCCGCCTATCGCGACCGCATTCTGGCCGTCACCGGCACCGGGTTCACGCCGCTGATGACGCTCTATCTGACCGAGGCGACGGATCCGGCGGATGTCGTCGCCGCGCATCGTGACGGTATCATCACGGCCGTAAAGCTCTACCCTGCGGGCGCCACGACAAATTCGGCCTCGGGGGTGGTGGACTTCGACAAGGTGCGCGATGTGCTGGAGGCGATGGCGGAACACGGGATCCCGCTTCTGTGCCATGGCGAGGTCACCGACCCGGCGATCGACATCTTCGACCGCGAGGCCGTGTTCATCGACCGCGTGCTGGAGCCGATCCGGCGCAAGACGCCATACTTGCGCATCGTCATGGAGCATATCACCACTTCGGACGCAGTGGCCTATGTGCAAAGCCAGCCGGAGAACCTCGGCGCGACCATCACCACGCATCATCTGGTGATCAACCGCAACCATATCCTGGTGGGCGGGATCAGGCCGCATTACTATTGCCTGCCGGTCGCAAAACGCGAGCGCCATCGGCAAGCGCTTGTGCAGGCGGCCACCTCCGGCGATGCGCGCTTCTTCCTCGGCACGGACAGCGCGCCGCATGCAGATGCGGCAAAGGAAACCGCCTGCGGATGCGCAGGCTGTTTCACGGCCACGAACACCCTGTCGATCCTCGCGCATGTCTTCGAGCAGGCCGGCGCATTGGACAAGCTCGAAGGCTTTGCCGCGCGCAACGGGCCGGGATTCTATCGCCTGCCAGTGAACGAGGACCGGATCACGCTGGTCAGATCGGACAGCCCGGTTGTCTATCCCGACAAGATCGAGACTGGCGCAGGCCCGGTGACGGTCTTTGATCCGGGCTTTCCGCTATACTGGCGCGTCGCGGGATGACATCGCCCCGTGCTGCCGCTGCGCCCTCGGCCAGAGACCTTCTGAGATCGGGGCAGTTTCAGGCCTTGTCCGACAGGCTCGAGGCCATGCCCGATGCCGAACTTGCCGAGACCCCGCCGGACTGCCTCGAGGCCGGTCTGACATGGTTGCTCGAGCAATCCCGGTTCAAGGCGGCCCAGGCGCTCTATGCGCGCGCGCATCGTCTGCAGATGGCGGTTGCGGTGCCCAAGGGATATGCGCAGCGCCTCGCGGCGTTGGGGCGGGCGCCCGAGGCCGTGGCGCTGCTGACGCAATGGGCCGAATATCGCGACAAGACCGCCGCCGATTGGGCAAAACAGGTTCTTGCCTTGCAAACCATGCGCTTTGACGACGCGGCGCAGGCGTTGTGCAGGCAGGCCCGCGCCCGGTTTCCGAAAAACGACGCGCTGGCCCTGTCCGAGGTGGTTGTCAGCTTCAGGCTCGGCGACCCCGGCCCGGCCAGAGACCTGCTGGCGGCGTTATCGGCGCGGCGCGATGCCCCTTACTGGATCCATGCGATGCTGCGCGCGCTCCAGAGCGGCGAGATCGACGCGATGGGGCTGTCGCTGCGGGTGCCGCCCGATCTGGTGTCGCCCCGGATCCTGATATCGCTCGCGCGGGGGCTGTACGAGGTCCATGAGCGCAACAGCCTGCTGGCCGATCTTCGCCCCGGGGACCGCGTGCTCGAACTCGGCACAGGGTTGGGCGCGATGGCGTGCTGGGCGGGCCAGACGCAGCGCGATGTCCCCTTCGTCACGATCGAGGCCAATCCCGCGCTCGCCCCGCTGATCGCCGAGAATTTCAGGCGCAATGCGTGCAAGGCGCGCGCGATCAGCGGTGTTGCGGCCTTGCGTGACGGCGAGAGCGCATTCCATATCGAGGGCGATTTCTGGGCGTCATCGCAGGTGACGACCTCGGACACTGCCACGCGCCGGACCCTGCCCAATGTGAATATTCCCGCACTGATGCAAGACTTCGCGCCCACGATCATGGTGGTCGATATCGAAGGGGCCGAGGTCGATCTGATCCCTGAACTTCCACTGCAATCGTTGCGCAGGCTGATTATCGAGATGCATCCGCAGTTCACGCCCCTCACCGGCTGCGCGAAGGTCTGGCGCAGGCTGCTGGAGGCGGGGTTTTATCCACAACAGGCAAAAGGCTCGGAAAAGGTCGTGATCTGGGACCGTATCCAGACAAGCGAGACCGGGCCAGAAACATGAAAGCTGATGCCAATGATCCCAAGCACCTATCCTGACCGCAAAACCGTCGCCCGCCTCACGGCGCGCATGCTGCTCGATATCAATGCCGTGCATTTCAACGCGACCGAGCCTTTCACCTTCGCCTCCGGCCTGAAAGCGCCCACATATATCGATTGCCGCAAGCTGATCAGTTTCCCGCGCATCCGCACGTCGCTCATGGATTTTCTCACCTGCCGCGTGCTCGAGGATGCCGGGTTCGAGAGTTTCGACAATATCGCGGGCGGCGAGACCGCCGGCATTCCATTTGCAGCCCTTGTGGCCGAACGCATGGCGCTGCCGATGACCTATGTGCGCAAGAAGCCCAAGGGATATGGGCGCAATGCGCGGATCGAGGGGGCGATGTCGGAGGGGCAGCGCGTGCTGCTGGTTGAGGATCTGACCACGGATGGCGGCTCGAAGCTGAGCTTTGTCGATGCGATCCGCGCAACCGGTGCCGAGTGCGCGCATACGGCGGTGATCTTTTATTACGGGATTTTCCCGGAGACCGAGCCGCGCCTTGCCGCGCATGGGGTCAGCCTGCACTATCTGTGCACATGGTGGGATGTGCTGGAGGAGGCCCGCCGCAAGGGCGATTTCGACAGCGGCACGCTCGATGCCGTCGAGGCGTTTCTGCGCGCGCCGCGCGAGTGGGGGTAATCCGCGCTAGTCTTGTTCGCCCGGTTTTGGCTGTGCAAGCGTGTTGGCGAGCAGGTCGTCGATGAAGATGCTCATCAACTGCCCGCGCCCATTGACACCGGCCTTGCGATAAATTGCATTGGTCTGCGCCTTGATAGTGCCCTCCGAGGTCTTGCGAAAGCCCGCGATCTCCTGCGTGGAGAAACCCTTGAGCACGAAAAACGCGACATCGCGTTCGGCCGGCGTCAGCGCCCATTGCGCGAAATGTTGCTCGAGCACCTCCATGAAAGCATCCGACGCGCGCTTGAGCCGCGCTTCCGCGCGCCCCAGGCGGCGTTGTGACTGCACGAGCAACACCACCGACATCACCAGACCGATCAGAAGCGCGATCGACGCGCCGATCTCCAGCAGTTCGCGGCGTTGCCAGCTAATCGGTTCGCGCGCGATCCCGAGCACCGAAAAGACGATGTCGCTTATGAAGAACAAGGCACCGACAGTCTGTACCAGCACCATCAGCAGGATCACGAGCCTGAATCTCATGACTGCCCTCCGTCCTGTGCTGCCAGCCGCAGTGAGATCAAATCCGGTTTTCTCATGAAACAGTTGTCAATTCGTCAATTCTGGAAAGGTATTTTCAGGGAGCAGCGTTCCGCCGCGGGGCATCTCACCCTGTTCTGATACGGGCGGCTTGGGCGGGCTGAAGGCGACTGCGTAATCGCGCAGGATCTGGCCGGATGACAGATCGAGCACCACTTCGCGCCATGTGTCCTCATGTGACGCGACAAAGCGCGCGCGCCCGAGCATGGTGCGCGTGACAGAGACAACCGTGAAGCCCTGCTCCTCGAGCGCAAGGCGAACCATTTCGGGGGTGATGCGATGCTCGGCATGGCTCGCAGTGGCTGCCGATACTGCAACGAGCAGAGCGAGTGCCCGAACGCCGTGAAGCGCGACAGTTACCGGGCGCATGTCTTGCGCGCTGTTTGCCAGTGCCCGTGACATGCAGCCCGCAAGATGCCTCGCGGGCTGCAGTCATACTCGGGATACTCGTTACGCATATCTGTCTTCACTGTCCGGGTGGAGCGGGACGATCCCGCCGAACTGACCCTTTCCAGCAACTGTGCAGACCAATACCGCTTGCTTGTATCAACGCAGCTTCCAACTGACATATCTGCCTTAAAGCCGCGCAGGCACTCCAATTGCATACTCGTAATGAACAAAACAGGCGGCGCGAAAAACACGCTCGCCTGTTTGTCCTCTAGCTCTGCAGAAACGGTTGCGCTATCCCGCCAGGGTTTATTGAGACGCCATAAACTTTAGTTTATGCCCCCATGTCGAAACCCAGATGCCGTGCGACCGTGAAGATATCCTTGTCGCCACGCCCGCACATGTTCATCACCAGCAGATGATCCTCGGGCAGATCGGGTGCGATCTTGAGAACATGGGCCAGCGCGTGGCTGGGCTCCAGCGCCGGGATGATGCCTTCAAGCGCGCAGCAGGTCTGGAACGCGCTCAGCGCCTCGTCATCGGTGATCGAGACATATTCGGCGCGCCCGACATCCTTGAGCCAGGCGTGCTCCGGCCCGATACCGGGATAATCCAGCCCGGCGGAGATCGAGTGCCCCTCGAGGATTTGCCCGTCGTCATCCTGCAGGAGATAGGTGCGGTTGCCATGCAGCACGCCCGGCCGCCCGCCGGTCAGCGAGGCGCAATGCTCCATCTTCTCATCGACGCCCTTGCCCCCGGCTTCCACGCCGATGATCGCCACGCTCTTGTCGTCGAGGAAGGGATAGAACAGCCCCATCGCATTCGATCCGCCGCCGATCGCGGCGATGATCGTGTCGGGCAGCCGCCCTTCGCGCGCCATGAGCTGGTCGCGCGTCTCCTTGCCGATGATCGACTGGAAATCGCGCACCATCGCCGGGTAGGGATGCGGCCCGGCGACCGTGCCGATGCAGTAGAAGGTGTCGCGGACATTGGTCACCCAGTCGCGCAGCGCGTCATTCATCGCATCCTTGAGCGTGCCGCGCCCGGATTTGACCGGCACGACCTCGGCGCCCAGCAGCTTCATGCGGAACACGTTGGGCGCCTGCCGCTCGACATCATGCGCGCCCATATAGACCACGCATTGCAGCCCGAAGCGCGCGCAGACCGTGGCGGTCGCAACCCCATGCTGGCCTGCCCCTGTCTCGGCAATGATGCGGGTCTTGTCCATGCGCATCGCCAGCAGGATCTGGCCCAGCACATTGTTGATCTTGTGCGCGCCGGTGTGGTTCAGCTCGTCGCGCTTGAGGTAGATCTTCGCGCCACCACAATGCTCCGTCAGCCGCTCGGCGAAATAGAGCGGCGAGGGGCGGCCGACATAATGCGTCCAGAGATCATCCATCTGCGCCCAGAACCCTTCATCGGTCCGCGCGCGCTCATATTCGGCCTCAAGCTTGAGGATCAGCGGCATCAGTGTCTCGGAGACAAACCGCCCGCCATAGATCCCGAAACGCCCCTGTTCGTCGGGGCCGGTCATGAAGGAATTGATCAGATCATCGGGCATGGGTCGGTCCTTGTGATTTTCGTGAATATCCTAGCGGTCAGGCGGCGCGCAGACAAGCGCTTTGCGGCTGTTGGCTCAGCGTTCGAGGATCAGCCGGTCGCCCTCGATGGCGATACGGGCATAGCGGCGCAGATAGCCCATGCCCAGAAGCGAGATGTCCAGCTCACCTTCATTCACGAAGGCCGAGACATTTTCATCCCGGATCTCGAGATCGTCATGCGCGAGCACGACCTCGTCGAGCGTGACCCGCGCGATCCCGACAACGCCATTGGCCGTGCGCGCCTGCCCGAGATAGGCGAGGTTTTGCGTGTCGATCCCCACCCGCTCGGCATCGGCCTGCGACAGCACCAGATCGGACGCGCCCGTGTCGATGATGAAATCGACAGGCGTGCCATTCACCCCAAGCTCGATGTGGAAATGCCCGTTGCGTTCGGCCCGCAACACCACGGACCCGTCGCCCGTGACGGAAATGCTGTTGTCGCGCGTGAAATCCTGCCACATCGCATATCCGGCAGCGACACCGACGATGATGAGCCCCCAGAGCAGGAGCTGGCGCAGGCTCTGGCCGATATTCTGCCTGCGCGCGATGAGAAAATAACTGATCAGGACCGTCCCCCAGACGCCCAGATAGATCAGCCGCATCATCTGGTCACTGTCCATCACATTCCCTGTTTGCCACGCATATGATGTATCTGGTGTGCCCGGCGCGCGAAGTCATTGGATCTCACGTCCGTGTGACATCATGATCGTATATCCAGCCGAATTTGCGCAAGGGGGCATCCGGGAAAACCCGCCCGCCGAGGCGCAGCGCCAGATGCGCGATCTGCGCAAGAGGCGGGCGCAGGTGGTAGTTGCGCGCGTTGCGGTTGGCGGCCTCGACCACTTGCGCCACGCGTGTTTTCCGGGCCGCCTGATAAGCGGCGAGCGCGGTCGGGATGTCGGCCTCCGACTCCAGCCTGCGCGCAAGCACGAAGGCATCTTCGAGCGCCATATTCGCGCCCTGCGCCATGAAGGGCAGCGTGGGATGGGCGGCATCGCCCAGAAGGGCTGCGCGATCTGCGTGCCAGCGTTGCGCGACCTCATGGCGGAAAAGCCCCCAGAGCCAGACCTTCTCGACCTGCGCGAGCCAGTCGGGCACGGGGCCACCGAAGCCTGCTAACGCCGCGCGCAGATGCGCGGGGTTGTCGGGGTGATTCCAACCCTCTTGTGCCCAGTCCTTGCGCTCTTCCACAGCGACGATATTGCGCAGCTTGCCCTCGCGCAGCGGGTAGCTGACCAGATGCCGCCCTGGCCCCATGAACACATGGGCCTCAAGCCTTGCGCCCGGATCGCAGGGGATCAGGGCGCGCCATGCGACCTGCCCGGTGAAGAAGGGTTTTGCCCTCTTCTGCGCCAATGCGTCGCGCAGCACCGAATGCAGCCCATCCGCGCCCAGCACCAGATCTGCCGAAAGCGTTTCCCCCCCGGCGATCGTGACCGAGGGCCGCGGACCGGACAGGGAAACGTCTGTGACATGAGCGGCGAAGCGCGTCTCCAGCCCGGTGCAGGCGCGCTCCAGCAGCGCGATGAGATCGGCGCGATGGATCAGGTGAAACCCGGGGCCGGTCTGTGGCAGGTCGAGGCGCAGCACTGCGGCGCCGCGCGTGCCATCGCGCAGCACCACGGCCCGGCTGCGCAGCGCCGCCGCATCCAGCGCTTCCCCCTGCCCCAGCGCCGCGATGACGCACGCGCCGTTCGGGCTGATCTGCAGCCCCGCGCCGACTTCGAGAAACCCGCCCGCCTGTTCCACGAGTATGACCGACGCGCCGCGCTGCAACAGCGCCGCCGAAACGGCGAGCCCCGCAACACCGCCACCGATGACGATCACTTCAAGCCCGGCAAGCTGCATGGTCATCCCTCTGAACACCAAGACACCGGACCCATTGCGCGCCCGGTGCCATTGAGATCACTGCTGAATTGCCAGAGTGCAAGGGGCTCAATCGTCGCGATGCACCCGTTCGTTGCGCTCATGGGCTTCCTGCGCCTGCAGGGTCATCGTGGCAATCGGGCGCGCATCGAGGCGCTTGAGCGAGATGCGCTCGCCGGTCGCCTCGCAATAGCCGAACTCGCCATTCTCGATCCGGCGCAGCGCGGCATCGATCTTGGAGATCAGTTTGCGCTGGCGGTCGCGGGTGCGCAACTCAAGAGCGCGGTCGGTCTCTTCGGAGGCACGGTCGGCGACATCGGGGATGTTGCGGCTCGAATTGGCCAGCCCCGCCAGTGTCTCCTGACTCCCCTTGAGAATATCTTCCTTCCAGATCAACAGCTTGCGGCGAAAATATTCGAGCTGACGCTCATTCATGAAAGGTTCGTCTTCGGCTGGTCGATAATCTTCCGGAAGGAATACTTCTGGTTTCATGCCCCGCTCCTCTGTCTCAAGCGGATCATAAGCGTTGAGGTTGCCCATCTTGATTCACCTATATCCCGCATACTGGGGGCCGAATACCGGATACCCTATGGATTGTCACGCCTTTTCCGCGTGCGATATGTGCACATTACAGGAAGTTCTGACGCGCGCATCTTGTTACGCCAGAGGCAGCAAGCTAGTGTGCGCGCAAGATGGGCGCGGTGTTCTGCGCCGGGCAACAATGACGGGCAGGAATGCGTTTTACATCTACCGAGAGCTACATCGCGAGCGACGATCTGCAGGTTGCCGTGAATGCCGCCGTGACCTTGCAGCGCCCGCTTCTGGTCAAGGGCGAGCCCGGGACGGGCAAGACCGAACTCGCATTGCAAGTCGCGGCATCGCTGGGATTGCCGATGATCGAATGGTCGATCAAATCGACCACCCGCGCGCAGCAGGGGCTCTACGAATATGATGCCGTGTCGCGCCTGCGCGACAGCCAGCTTGGCGACCCGCGCGTGAATGACGTGCGCAACTACATTCGCAAGGGCAAGCTCTGGCAGGCTTTCGAGGCCGAGGGCCGCGTGGTGCTGCTGATCGACGAGATCGACAAGGCCGATATCGAGTTCCCGAACGACCTTTTGCAGGAACTCGACAAGATGGAGTTCTATGTCTACGAAACCGGCGAGATGGTGCGGGCCGAACACCGCCCCATTGTCATCATCACCTCGAACAACGAAAAGGATCTGCCCGACGCGTTTCTGCGGCGGTGTTTCTTCCATTATATCCGCTTCCCTGACCCCGAGACGCTGAAAGCCATTGTCGAGGTCCATTTCCCGGACATAAAGCCCGCGCTGCTGACAACTGCGCTGACCCAGTTCTACGAGCTGCGCGAGACCCCTGGGCTCAGGAAGAAGCCGTCCACCTCCGAAGTTCTCGACTGGCTGAAACTGCTTCTGGCCGAAGATCTCGCGCCCGAGGACCTCAAGCGCGACGGGGTGAATGCGCTGCCGAAACTGCATGGCGCGCTTCTGAAGAACGAACAGGATGTGCATCTGTTCGAGCGTCTGGCCTTCATGGCGCGCAGACAGGGCCGGTAGGAGGACACATGGCATTCGAAATCCGGCGCGTCCGGCGCGAAGACAAGCCCCAATGGGCCGCGCTCTGGCAGGGCTATCTCGCGTTTTACGAGACCGAATTGCCGCAGGCGGCCTATGATGCGTGTTTCAACGCGTTCTTTGCTGAGGACGCCGCCGCGCCGCGTTGCCTTGTCGCCGAGGATCAGGGCGCGCTGCTGGGCCTCGTGCATTATCTGCATCACGCGCATTGCTGGCGGCCCGAGGGCGCGATTTATCTGCAGGATCTGTTCACGACACCGCAAGCGCGTGGGCAGGGTGTCGGGGGTGCGCTGATCCGGGCGGTCTATGACGCGGCCGATGCGCGCGAGGTGCCGTATGTCTATTGGCTCACCCAGGAGTTCAATGCCACCGCGCGCAGCCTCTATGACAAGGTCGGCGTGGTCACCCCCTTCGTGAAATACCAGCGTCCGCAATGAGACCTTTTTTCCTATTCGCCTCCTTTCTCGGGCTTGCGGCCTGCGCCGCGCCAGGGCCGCAGCTTGGCCCCGAGGTCGATATGTCGGTGCAGTCGCGCGCCATCAGCTCAAGCGCATTGTTCGGCACGCCGCGCCCGCTCGCGCCCGAGCGCAACAATGCGCAGATTGCGGAGGATATTCTGGAGCTTGGCTTCCGCCTTGAATCGGGGCGCGAGATTCCGCAATTCTCGCGCTTCGAAGGCCCCATCGCGCTGCGTCTTGCGGGCCCCAAACCGCCCCTAGCGGAGATCGAAACGGACCGGCTGATCGCGCGGCTGCGCGAGGAGGCCCGGATCGACATTCGCCGCATCGATACCGGGGAGGCGCAGATCGTCGTCGAATTCGTGCCCCGCGCGGATATGCGGCGCATGGTCCCGGAGGCGGCCTGTTTCGTGCTCCCCAATGTCTCAAGCTGGGACGAGTTCCGCGCTGCACCGCGCGCGAAGCGCCTAGACTGGGCGCAGGTCGTGACGCGCGAGAAGGCGCTGGTCATCGCGCCCGCCGACAGCACAGTGCAGGAAATGCGCGATTGCCTGCATGAAGAAGTGGCGCAGGCGATGGGGCCGCTCAATGATCTGTTCCGGATCGGCGAGTCGGTGTTCAATGACGACAATTTCCAGACGGCGCTCACCAGTTTCGACATGCTGGTGCTGCGGGTCTGGACGCATCCCTCGCTGCGCCCCGGCATGAGCCGCGCGGAGGTGGCCGAGCGTCTGCCGCGCATTCTGGCGCAACTCAACCCGCGCGGCGCGCGGGCGAATGCAGACCTGCCGCTCGATCCGGTCCCGACACCGCGCGCATGGACCGTGGCCATCGAAGAGGCGCTGGGTGCACGCAATCGCAGGCAGAGTTTTTCCTTGGCGCAAACGGCGTTGCAGATCGCGCTGCGCGAGGGCTGGCGCGATGAACGGCTGGCGTTCAGCCTGTTTCTCGCGGCAAGGTTCGCGCCACCCCGCGAGGGGGCGCAGGCGCTTGACGCGCTGGCAACGGCTGCCGCGATTTACAACGCCCGTCCGGGCGGTGCTGTGCCGCGCGCACATGTCGAATTGCATCTGGCAGCACAAGCGCTCGCCTCCGGGCAGGACGAGATTGTCCTGCGGCTGACGGAGTCCGCGAAAATGCCCGCGCGCCGCAGCGAGAACGGGGCGCTGCTTGCTTCGCTGATGCTGATGCGCGCCGAGGCACTGCAACGCATGGGCCGCGAGGCCGAGGCGGAAAAGCTGCGCGACGAGGCGCTTCCCTTCGCGTTGTTCGGGTTCGGCTCGCACGAAGCCGCGGAGTCGCGGCGCGCGGAAATCGAGGCTTTGATCCAATGAAGGACGTCTGACATGGTTGTGATTCTGGGCGCGCTCGCCGGCGGGATTTGGGGGATGCGATCGGCACGCCAAGGTGGTGGAGATCGCAAGGACATCGCCCAATACACGGCGGTCGGGGCCATCGTCGGCGGTCTTGTCGGCCTGTTCGTCACGATCGGCCTCGAGAAGATTCTGTAGGCGCGCATGTTCCTGCCCTTCTTCCAGTCCTTGCGGGATCATGCCGTGCCGGTAACCCTGCGCGAGTATCTGGCCTTTCTCGAGGCCGTGAAGGCCGGGCTTGTGACCTATGATATCGAGGGTTTCTACTATCTGGCCCGCACGGCGATGGTGAAGGATGAGCGGCATCTGGATCGCTTCGACCGCGCCTTCGCGCATAGCTTCAAGGGGCTGGAGGCGATTAGCCTCGATCAGATGCTCGAGGCCGTCGATCTGCCGCGGGAGTGGCTGGAGAAGATGGCCGAGAAGCATTTGTCGGACGAAGAGCGCGCGCAGATCGAGGCGCTGGGCGGCTTCGACAAGTTGATGGAGACGCTGCGCGAGCGGCTGGAGGAGCAGAAAGGGCGCCATCAGGGCGGCAATAAATGGATCGGCACTGCGGGCACCTCGCCCTTCGGGGCCTATGGCTACAATCCCGAAGGGGGGCGCATCGGTCAGGACACATCGCGCCACAGGCGCGCGGTCAAGGTCTGGGACAAGCGCGAGTTCCGCAACCTTGATGACACGGTGGAACTGGGCACGCGCAACATCAAGGTCGCGCTCAAACGCCTGCGCAAATGGGCGCGCGACGGGGCGCAGGAAGAGCTGGACCTCGACGGCACCATCCGTTCGACCGCCGAGCAGGGCTGGCTGGATGTGCGCACGCGCCCGGAGCGGCGGAACGCGGTCAAGGTGCTCTTGCTGCTCGATATCGGCGGGTCGATGGATGACCATGTCCGCGCAGTGGAGGAGCTGTTCAGCGCCGCGAAATCCGAGTTCAAGCATTTCGAGCATTACTATTTTCACAACTGCCTCTACGAATTCGTCTGGCGCGACAATGCGCGGCGCTGGACCGAACGCCTGCCGACATGGGATTTGCTGCGTAGCTATGGCAGCGACTGGAAATGCATCTTTGTCGGTGACGCCTCCATGTCGCCCTATGAAATCCTCTATCCGGGCGGGGCCAATGAACACTGGAACGAGGAAGCGGGCGAGGTCTGGCTGCGCCGCGCGCGGGCGCAATGGCCCGACCATCTCTGGATCAATCCGGTGCCGGAGGCGCATTGGCGGTATACCCAGTCGATCAAGATGATCTCGGAGCTGTTCGAGGGCCGCATGGTCCCCATGACGCTGGAGGGTTTATCGCGCGGGATCAAGGAGCTGGGGCGCTGAATTTCGTCAGCTTCCACCTGTAACCAATAGATAGATAAGCAAAATAATGCCGAGTGTGTTTGCACCTCCAGCCTACGCGTCATAGCTACGGGGCAGGCGCGGGAGCAGTGAACCAAACCTGCGCGCTAAACACAGGAGTTACGAATGAAACTGAACCGTCTTCTCAGCACCACTCTGCTCGCCGCCGCTCTGGCCGGGACGCCGCTTCTGGCACCGATGGCGACCGCGCAAGAGCACATGGAAGGCGCCGAACTCGCCGCCGATGACAGCAAGATCGATGCCTTCATCATGGCCGCGCTCGCAGTTGCAGAGACGCGCCAGGGTTATATGGCGCAGCTCGAGCAGACCGCCGACGAAGATGAGCAGATGCAGATCGTTCAGGAAGCGGATGCTGCCATCTTGCAGGTGGTGGAAGAAACGCCCGACATCACGGTCGATGAATACATTGCCATCGGTGAAGCCGCAGCGGCTGACCCTGAGCTTGCCCAGATGATTGATGAGCGTTTCGCCGATCAGCACTCCGAGTGAGCGCGGCGACGTAATGTCAGAGTGAACAAAGCCGGGGCCTCTGTGCCCCGGCTTTTTTCAATGCTCGATCGTGACCTGCGTCATCCGGTCCGGCGTGCCCATGACAGCGCCGTTGCCGCCAGTGCCGCGCTTGATCGCATCGAGCACGTCATAGCCGTCGATCATCTGCCCCACGACCGTGTATTGCCCGTCGAGATGCGGGGCCGGGGCGAACATGATGAAGAACTGGCTGTTCGCGCTGTCCGGGTGCTGGGAACGCGCCATGCCGATCACACCACGCTCGAACGACTGGTCGGAGAACTCGGCCGCCAGATTGGGCATGTCAGAACCGCCCGTGCCCCACATGCGGCGATTGCCGTCGGCCTGCCCATGCTCCACATCGCCGGTCTGGGCCATGAAACCGTCGATCACACGATGAAAGACAACGCCATCATAATCGCCGCGCTCGGCGAGGGTGACGATCCGCTCCACATGGTTCGGCGCGAGATCATCGCGTAGCGCGATGCGGATGTCACCGCTGGCCTCACCCTCGACCGAGATGACCATGACAGGCCCGGAGTGATCCTCAGGCACCGAGGTGTCGGCATTGGCGCTCATCAGATTGAGATAGGAGGCGCCCAAGATACCTACCCCGAGCGCGAAAATACCCGCAAAAACAAACTTGTCACGCATCGGCGGCCACCTTCATGCTGAGCATCTTGTCGGGGTTCGCAGGGGGCTCGCCGCGCGTGATCGCATCGACATGCTCCATCCCGTCGATCACCCGACCATAGACCGTGTATTGGCGGTTGAGGAAATGGTTGTCCTTGAAGTTGATGAAGAACTGGCTGTTGGCGCTGTCGGGATTGGCCGAGCGCGCCGCGCCAAGGGTTCCGCGATCATGCGGGACGCCGGAGAATTCCGCTTTCAGATCGGGCAAATCCGAGCCGCCCGTGCCGCAGCGGCGCGGGTTGTAGTTCGCCTCGGTATTGCCATTGGCGACATCCCCTGTCTGCGCCATGAAGCCGTCGATGACCCGGTGAAACACCACATTGTCATAGGCGCCCGCGCGGGCGAGTTCCTTCATGCGTTCGCAATGGCCCGGGGCGATGTCGGGCAGCAATTCGATCGTGACCATCCCGGAGGTCAACTCCATCAGGATGGTGTTCTCGGGATCCTTTATTTCGGCCATGTGCCGCACTCCTTTTCGTAAACCTTGCGCACCCTACTGCGCAGGCGCGATCAGGAAAACCCCCCAGTCACGCGGCGCGACCATTGACCCCGCCCCCGCTTTCGCGCGAGAAAGCCCCTGACAATATGGGAGCGTGCGCATCATGGCCTTCAAGACCCTTGATGATATGGATTTCACGGATAAGACCGCCCTCATCCGGGTAGATCTCAATGTGCCGCTCGAGAACGGACAGGTCAGCGACACGACCCGGATCGAGCGCATCATTCCCACGATCCGGCATGTGACCGAGGCTGGCGGCAAGGCCGTGTTGCTCGCGCATTTCGGGCGTCCCAAGGGCAAGCCCGTGCCCGAGATGTCGCTTGCACAGGTGCAGCCTGCCCTCGAGGCGGCGCTTGGCAAGCCGGTGGCTTTCGCGAGCAATTGCATCGGTGGCCCGGCCAAGAAGGTGGTCGCCGCGATGGAGCCGGGCGATGTGGCGCTCTTGGAGAATACGCGGTTTCATGAGGGCGAGGAGAAGAACGACAAGCTCCTCGCCGCCGGCATGGCGGCACTCGGCGATGTGTACGTCAATGACGCGTTCTCGGCGGCGCATCGCGCTCATGCTTCGAACGAGGGGCTTGCGCAGCTTCTGCCCGCCTGCGCGGGGCGGCTGATGGAGGCGGAGCTCAAGGCGCTGGAGGCCGCGCTTGAAGCACCCGAGCGGCCGCTTGCGGCCGTGGTGGGGGGGGCGAAGGTCTCGACCAAGCTCGATCTGCTGTCGAACCTGATCACAAGGGTCGATCACCTCATCATCGGCGGTGGCATGGCCAACACGTTTCTCGCCGCACAGGGCGTTGAAATCGGCGTGTCACTGGCCGAGCGCGACATGCTCGAAACCGCGCGCGAGATAATGGCACGCGCGCAGGAAACCGGATGCAAGCTGCATCTGCCCGTCGATATCGTCGTGGCACGCGAATTCGCAGCCGGGGCGGCGCATGAAACCGTACCCGTGGAGGCCTGCCCCGCGGATGCGATGATCCTCGATGCAGGCCCAGAGACGAGCGAGGCCATTGCCGGCATCTTCGCCAACTGCCGCACGCTTGTCTGGAACGGCCCGCTCGGCGCCTTCGAGATCGCGCCGTTCGACACCGCCACCACCAAAGCCGCGCAGGAAGCGGCGCGGCTGACCCGGGACGGGCATCTGATCTCGGTGGCGGGCGGCGGCGATACTGTCTCGGCGCTGAACAAGGCCGGAGTTGGCGAGGACTTCACCTATATCTCCACGGCGGGCGGCGCGTTTCTGGAATGGATGGAAGGCAAGCCGCTGCCGGGTGTGGCCGCGCTGGAAAGTGAGTGACGCAAGATGCAAGGGCTGATCTGGACAGGTGCCGCGATTTCGCTGCTCGGGGTTGCGGGGCTCTTGTGGTGCGTGCTGCATGTGTTGCGGCTGCGGCGTATGCAGCTTGAAGATAGCGAGATGCGCGCGCGGATGCAGAAGGCGGTCCTGATCAATTTCGGCGCGCTCGCCGTGTCCACGCTGGGGCTGATGATGGTCGTGGTCGGGATTTTTCTGGGCTGATCCCGCGGGAAACAGGATTCCCAAAGGCACCAGCTTGTGCCATATTGCGAAAAAGGCTTGCAAGGCCGAAGCAGGATCGGGCAGATTTCATGAAACAGGCACGTCCGGCCATCGGGCCGCTCTTTTATTTCGGTACCGCTGCTGTGCTGGCGCTGTATTTTACCTTCGCTGCCGTGCAAGGCGCTTACGGGTTGTTCAACCGCGTCCAGATCGAAGCCGAGGTCGCGAGCCTCACGCAGACCCGCGACCGTTTGCAAGCCGATCTCGCAGATGTCGAAAACCGCACGCGCCGTCTCTCCGACCAGTATCTCGACCTCGATCTGCTGGATGAGCGCGCGCGCGATGTGCTTGGGCTGGCGCGCTCCGACGAGATCATCATTCGCTAGGCGCATAGCCTTCGACAATCACCAGATCGGCGAGGGAGACCGGCTCGCGCAGCGCCTTGGCCGCCTGATACTCAGGGCTGTGATAGCAGGCCCGCGCCATTTCCATGTCGGGAAACTCGATCACCACAGTGCGCGCGCGGGTCTCGCCCTCGATCTGCTCCTGCATGCCGCCCCGGATGATGAATTTCGCGCCATATTTCGCAAAAGCATCGGCGTTTGCGCGAATATAGTGCGCGTACGCGTCAGCGTTTTTGACATCGACATGCGCGACGCAGTAGGCTTTGGACATCGTTTGCACCTTTTGGTTGTATGGCTCGGCGTAGTAGGGTTACGATAAAGTGACCGCAATCTGCGCCATGTCAACGCGGTGCCACGAGACTTGTGGTACCCACCACGTTGCAGCGTGTCTTGTCCATGCATAGGTCAACCGACGAGACATTTGCAGGTTTGAGGGGGAGGAGAGGAACATGTTTGACCCACTATCGCTCTGGATGCAGGGCACTGTCCAATGGATGAAGCTGATCAAGCTCCAGCAAGAGGCGTATTTGCGGATGCTCGGCTCCTTCGCGGAGCGCCTGCCGCATGAGACATCAAGGGATCTTGCGCGGGAGGCCGAATCGCTCAAAAGCACCTTGCGGGCCGCCAACAAGCCTGCGGCCCCGAAAAAGCAGACGGCAAAAGACGCGCGCGTCTCTGCTTGATCACGAGGAACGCGCGGTGTCCTCAGCATCACGGGGCACCGCGCGCCCTTGCCGTTCAGAGATCCAGCCGTAATTGATCGGTGTCGACAGGTTTGCGCGCCGCGCGCATTGCCCTTGCCGCTGATCGGTCATTGCCGGAGGCGCGCGATGCGTGCTTCTGCGCGACGGCCTGTGCGGTTTCGCGAAAGCCCTGTTGCTTGCGCAAACCCCATAGCGTCTTGCGCGCCTCGGACCCTGCGCGCGCGAGATCAACGATCGGGGCGGGATAGCGCAGCGCCGATGCCTCTGCGCCCCAACCCCAGGGCGTGTGCAGATGCCGCGCTGGCACATGCGCAAGTTCGGGAACCCACTGGCGGATGAACGCGCCAGACGGGTCCTGATCATGCCCTTGCTTGACCGGATTGTAGATGCGGATGGTGTTGATCCCGGTGGTGCCGGATTGCATCTGCACCTGCGACCAGTGAATCCCGGGCTCGTAATCGGTGAAAAGCCGCGCAAGGATCGGCCCGGTGCTGCGCCAGTCCAGCCAGAGGTGATAGCTGGCAAAGGACATGAGCATGGCGCGCATGCGGAAATTCAGCCAGCCGGTCGCGCGCAGATAGCGCATGCAGGCATCGACAAAGGGCACGCCGGTCTCGCCCATCTCCCAGGCGCGCAGCCGCGTTGTATCGCCCGCGCGCGGGCGCAGTCCCTCATGGGCGGGATGCAGGCAGCGATATTCCAGCGCGGGCTCATCCTCCAGCTTCTGGATGAAATGATCGCGCCAGGCGAGCCGCTTGGCGAAGCTGTTGAGCGATTGCTGCCAGTCTTTCGCTCCCGCATGATCCGCGCGCGCCGCCACACGCGCCTGCTCGACCTGCCGCACGGACAGCACGCCAAGCGCGATATAGGGCGAGAGCCGCGAGCAGGCGCGTTCCGCCGAGAGGGGCGAGGACATGGCCGCGCGATAAGTCGCCCCGCGCGTGGCCAGAAAGCTGGTCAGCGCCTGCTCCGCCGCGAGGCGCCCCCCTGACTGCCGATGCGGGCAGGGATCAGGGGCAAGCCGCAATCCACGCGCATCCGGCAGCCGCTCCAGCGTCGAGGTTTCGCGCGCGAGCGGCGCAATTGCTTGCGGTGTTTCTGCCATCGGCGCGCGCATGAAGCGGTTGCGCAGCCCTTGCCATCCATCGCGTGAGCGCAGGCGGCGCACAACGCCCGATTGCGGCAGCTCGACCCAGTCGACACCATGCGTCCGCGCCCATGCCGCCACACGCTTGTCGCGCGCGAAGGTCCAGCCATTGCCAATTTCCTCATGGCTGAGCATGCGCGTGACCCGATGCGCCTTGCCGAGCCGCGCGAGTTCCTCGACCGCATCGCCCTTGCGGATGATCAGCGGCTGGCCAAGCGCTGCGAGATCATCGCGCAGGCTCTTCAGCGCCTCGGCCGTGAAGGCCCATTGCCGCGCGGAGGTGTCGGGCAGCGCCCAGTACCCGGGCTCGATGATATAGACCGGCAGGACATGCGGCCCGGCTGCGGCCAGCGCCGGGTGATCCGCGATGCGCAGATCACGCTTGAACCAGACGAGGACGGGCGCGGGGTTGGACATGGCAGAGACATATCGCCTGACAGTGTCGCGTCAAGCAATATGTTCTCTTTCCGTTCTCGCTTCTGCGCGTCAGACCATCTCGACCGACATGGCGATCCCCTGCCCGCCGCCGATACACATGGTCACCAGCCCGCGCTTGCCGCCTGTGCGCGCAAGCTCGTAGAGCGCCTTCACGGTGATGATCGCCCCGGTCGCGCCCACGGGATGCCCGAGCGCAATCGCACCGCCATTGGGGTTAACCTTCGCCGGATCGAGCGCCAGCCCTGCGCTGACCGCCAGGGCCTGCGCCGCGAAAGCCTCGTTCGATTCGATCACATCGAAATCCTCGACCGAAAGCCCGGTGCGCTTGCACAGCGCCTGCACCGCCGGGACCGGGCCGATGCCCATGACCTCGGGGCGCACGCCTGCATGGGCATAGCCCGTAATCCGCGCCAGAGGCTTCAGCCCCGCGCGTTCGGCGGCCTCGGCCCGCGCCAGCACCACGGCACCAGCGCCGTCATTGATGCCGCTCGCATTGCCTGCGGTCACGCTGCCCTCCTTGCGGAAAGCGGGGCGCAGACCGGCCAGCGCCTCGGGGGTCGTGGGTTTGGGGTGTTCGTCCTGCGCGAACTGGATCTCGCCCTTGCGGGTTTTCACGGGCACCGGAACGATCTGATCGGCAAAGCGCCCCTCGCTGATCGCCTTGGCCGCGCGGGACTGGCTTTCGAGCGCGAAGGCATCCTGCGCCTCGCGCGTGATCCCATGCTCGGCCGCGACATTCTCGGCTGTCACGCCCATATGGCCCGTGCCAAAAGGACAGGTCAGCGCGCCCACCATCATGTCGACAGCGCCCGTGTCGCCCATCTTCTGGCCAAAGCGCGCAGCCGAAAGGATATGTGGCGCGCGGCTCATGCTCTCGGCCCCGCCTGCCAGCGCGAAATCAGCGTCACCAAGCGCGAGCGCCTGCGCGCCCGAGATGATCGCCTGCAGGCCCGAGCCGCAAAGCCGGTTCACATTCATCGCGGGCACGCTGTCGGGCACCCCCGCCCCCATAGAGGCCCGGCGCGAGAGATACATATCGGCGGGCTCCGTCGCAATCACTGTTCCGAACACCACCGAGCCGATCTGATCGGGCGCAACGCCCGCGCGCTCCAGCGCGGCCTCCGAGGCAATGCGCCCCAGATCGATGGCAGGTACGCTCGCCAGAGAACCGCCGAATGTGCCGATGGCCGTGCGGGCAGCACCCAGAATGACAATCTCGTCCATGAAACTCCTCCTTTTGCAAGTCACGGTCAGACTATGCGGAACAGTTTCGGCATTCCAGCGAAAGCTGAACGATCACCGCCATCGTTTCAGCTTCTTGCGGGCTTTCGCACTTGCCTTGTGCCCCTTGCTCGCGGCGCGGCGCTGCGGCCCCTTGCGTCTGCGACGCGTGCCGCTGCGGTGTGGCGCCTCGCCCTCGACCTCCAGAAGCTCCAGCGCCAGACCGCCGGTCACGGGCTCTGCCTCGGCCAGCTTCACTTTCACCCGCTGGCCCAGCCCGATGCGGAACCCCGTGCGCTCGCCTTCCAGCACCTGCGCCTCGGCATCATGGCGGAAATACTCGTCGCCAATCGCCCGGATCGGCACCAGACCATCCGCGCCAGTCTCATCGAGCTTCACGAACACCCCGAAGCGCGCGACCCCCGAGACGCGGCCTGTAAACTCTGCTCCCACACGCTCGGCCAGATAGGCGGCCAGGTAGCGATCCGCCGTGTCGCGTTCGGCGGCCATGGAGCGGCGCTCGGCCTCGGAGATCGCCTTGGCGGTTTCTTCCAGATGCTCGACATCCCATTGGCTCAGCCCGTCATCGCCCCAGCCATGCACCGAGATCAGCCCGCGATGCACGATGAGATCCGAGTAGCGCCGGATGGGCGAGGTAAAATGCGCGTATTCGCGTAGAGCCAGCCCGAAATGGCCGAAATTCTGCGGCGCGTAATAGGCCTGCGTCATCGAGCGCAGCGTGGCCATGTTGATCAGTTCATCAAATTCAGTGCCTTCGGCCTGTGCCAGCAACTGGTTGAAATGGCGCGTCTGCAGAACCTGCCCCTTGGCCAGCGCAAAACCCGATTCGCGCGCCAATTCGCGCAGCGCCTCGAGCTTTTCCGGGCTGGGCTCCTCATGCACGCGGTAGAGCAGCGCCGAGCCCTTTTCGCGCAGGGTTTCGGCGGCAGCGACATTGGCGAGCACCATGAATTCCTCGACCAGCCGATGCGCGTCGAAGCGCTCCTTGAAGGCCACCGAGGTCACGCGCCCCTCCTCCGAGAGCACGATCTGACGCTCGGGCAGATCGAGATCGAGCGGCGCGCGGCGATGGCGCGCCTCTCTCAGCGCGCGATAGGCGGCGAAGAGATGGGCGAGACCCTCGGCCAGGGGCGCTGTAGAATCGTCAAGCTGGCCTTCATCGGCGGCCTGCGCCTGCTCATAGGTTAGCGAGGCGCGCGAGCACATCATCGCGCGGTGGAAATCATGCGCGCGCTTGTTGCCTTGCGCATCGATGACCATGCGCAGCGCGATAGAGGGCCGGTCCACGCCCTCATGCAGCGAGCAGAGATCGCCCGAGAGGATATCGGGCAGCATCGGCACGACGCGGTCGGGGAAATAGGTGGAATTGCCGCGCCTGCGCGCCTCGCGGTCAAGCTCGGAGTTTGGGCGCACATAGGCCGCGACATCGGCAATCGCGACCCAGAGAATAAAGCCGCCCTCGTTTTCGGGATCGGTGTCCGGCTCGGCGCAGATCGCGTCGTCATGGTCGCGCGCATCCCACGGGTCGATCGTGATGAGCGGCAGATCACGAAGATCGCGGCGACCCTTCTCCGCGACCGGGCCAGCCTGATCGGCCTCGGCGATCACGGCATCGGGGAAGGTATCGCGGATGCCATGCTCGTGAATGGCGATCAGCGAGACCGCCTTGGGCGCGCTCGGATCGCCCAGCCGCTCGATGACCTTCGCACGCATCGGGCCGAAGCGGTTCTTGCCCAGCGGTTCGGCATGGACCAGCTCGCCATCCTGCGCGCCGCCAGTCTCGGTGACGGTCCAGACCTTGTCTCCGCCCTTGTCGATGGGCACGATCCGCCCGCCCTGCGCCTCCATGCGGAAAATGCCGAGGATGCGCGTGGGGTTCACGCCCAGCTTGCGGATGAGGCGCGCCTGATAATCGTAATCAGGGCCGCGAATGGGCTCGAGCTTTGCCAGCACCCGATCGCCCTGCCCCAGCGCCGGGTCGCCGGGCTGGGTGACGAAGAGGATGACAGGCGCATGACCCTCGCCGCGCCACTCGATCGGGCGCGCGAAGAGATCACCCTCGCCGTCAGGGGCCAGCACTTCCAGCACGGTCACAGGCGGCAGCCCGCCCGCGCTGCGCGCAGAGCGGCGGCGCGGCAGGCTGCCCTCCTCCTCCAACTCGCGCAGCATCGCCTTGAGGTCGATCTTGCTGCTGCCCTTGATCCCGAAAGCGCGCGCGATGTCGCGCCGCGTGGCACCGGGATTGTCGGCCAGCCAGTCGCGCAAATCCTGCTGTGAGGGAAGCTGCTTCACGCCTGCCCCCTTTCGTGCCGCAGGCCCGCCCCCCGCACGCAAGGCAGGGGCGAAGCCCCTGCTGAGGGTGGGCGGGTGGGGCGTGCGGGGGGCGGGCCGGAAGGAATGCGTATCATTTGCTGCCCCTAACACGGGCATGCGCGCGCGTCACGGCCATTCCGCAAGCGTCAGGATCATGTCGCGATGCGGGATCCCGGCATCGAGATATTCCGGGCCGGTCGCGACGAAACCGAGCTTTTCATAGAAACCGAGCGCATGGGTCTGCGCGCCGAGCCTGGCCTGCGTCACGCCTGCGGTGCCGCGCAACGCCTCGAGCGCCGCGCGGATCAGCGCCACCCCGATCCCCTTGCCGCGATGCGCGCGCAGCACACAGACGCGCCCGATCTTGCCCGTCTCGCCGATCAGCAGCACGCGGGCAGAGCCCACAGGCACCCCTTCAAACCAAGCCAGAAAATGCAAGGCATCGCCATCGCGCCCGTCCACTTCCTCATGCTCGGGGACATTCTGCTCCTCGATGAAGACCGCCCGGCGCAGCGCATGGCACTGGGCCAGATCATCGCTGCGCATCACCTCGAGCGTCATGCGAAATAGCCGCGCAGCACGCGCAGATAAACTGCCTTGAGCGCATGGATATCCGCGATCTCGGCATATTCATCGACCTGATGCATGGATCTGCCCACCAGCCCGAATTCGACAACCGGGCAGTGATCCTTGACAAACCGCGCATCCGAAGTGCCGCCCGAGGTCGAGAGCACGGGCGTCACGCCGCATTCCGCCGCTACCGCCTCGGCCATCAGATCGACCAGCGGGCCGGGCGGGGTCAGGAAACTCTCGCCCGAGATGCTGATCTTGAGCGCCAGATCGACGCCGCTTTCGGCACTGACCCGCGCGGCCTCTTCGCGCAGCCAGTCGGACAGCGACGCGCCCGAATGCAGGTCATTGAAGCGGATGTTCAGCGTCGCGCGCGCCTCGGCCGGGATCACATTCGAGGCCGGATTGCCCACATCGATCGTGGTCAGCGCCAGCGTGGACGGGTCGAAATGTTCCGAGCCCTGATCCAGTTCATGCCGCGCCAGCCGGTCGAGATAGGCCACCAGCGCAGGCAGCGGATTGTTGGCGCGGTGCGGATAGGCCGAATGCCCTTGCACGCCGCGCGCGGTCACATGCGCTGTCATCGAGCCGCGCCGCCCGATCTTGATCATCTCGCCCATACGTTCGGGGCAGGTCGGCTCGCCCACGATACAGGCCGACATGGCCTCGCCCTCGGCCGCCATCCAGTCGAGCAGCGCGCGCGTGCCATCGCGCCCCGGCCCTTCCTCATCGCCGGTGATGGCGAGGATCACGGCCCCCTCGGGCGGTGTGTGGCGCACGAAATCGACAGCCGCCGCTGCGAATGCCGCCACGCCCGATTTCATGTCGCAGGCCCCGCGGCCCCAGATACGCCCTTCGTCCTGCGCGCCGCCAAAAGGCTCGCGCGTCCAGTCATCGGGATTGCCCAGCGGCACCACATCGGTATGGCCATTGAAGCCGAAGCTGCGCGGATGCCCCTTCGCCCCCCAGCGCGCGAAAAGATTGGGCGTGCCGTTGCGGTCGACACGGGTGCAGGTGAAACCGGCCTGCGAGAGCAGCCCCTCCAGCAACACGAGCGCCCCGCCCTCTTCGGGTGTGATCGAGGGGCAGCGGATCAGCGCGGCGGTCAGCGCGACCGGGCAGACCGGCTCAGTCATCCTCGGCCTCATCAGTGAACCATGTCTTCTGCGCCACGATCACGGCGTTCTCAGCCAGCGCGCGGGCCATCAGCTCGCGCTCTTCCTCGGGCACGGTGTCGCCCGCTTGCAACCGTTCGTCGAGCGTGCCGTAGCTTTCGACATTGAGCGGCGCGACGCCTGCGGTTTTCAATACCTTGACCGCTTCGCGCACGGCTTCCGCCTCATCCACCCCGGTCGCATAGAGCAAGAGCGCCGCCCCTGTCGCGCCCCTGGGCAGATCATCCTCGGAGCTGCGCCCCAGTTCCACCAGCAGGGTGAAAACCTGCTGCGGGCGTTTTTCGGGTTTGTCTGAAATCTCTGGCATCGTATCGCTCAATCCCTGCGCTGTTCCTGTCAGGAAAGGCGCTCCAAGGCAAGCCCTGCCATCCGCTTGCCCCATTCCGCATAAAGCGGTGCCCCCGGATGCAGTCGGTCACGCGCAAGCCATTCCGGCCCCGGTGCAAGATCGAAGGGCACATGCTGCGCGCGCTGTTCGGCGCAGACCTCTTGCAGGCCCGCATCCAGTGCCACGGCGCGCTGTCCGAGAAAACCGCTCAGCGGATTTGGAAATACCTCGAACTCCCCAAGGGGCGGGACGGCCGAGGCGAGGATGTGGTCCACGCCATGCCGGTCGCGCAACGCCTGCATCAGCCCCGATTGCGCGCCACGGAAGCGCGCAACGCGCGTCTGGCGCAGAACATCATTCACCCCCAGCGCCAGCACGGCGACATCGAAGCGCCCATGCCCGCGCAGCATGGCGCGCGCCTGTGCAGTGGTCGCGCCCGAGCGCGCGACAAGGTGCCAGAGCACGCGCCGCTGCCCGGTGAGGTGGCGCAGCATCTGCCCTGAAAGCGCATCGCCCTGATGGGCGACGCCAACCCCGGCCGCAGAAGAATCGCCAAGGATCAGGAGCCGCAGGGGCGCACCTTGCCCAATATCGCCCCGGCGCGGCCCTTCGGCCTCGGGCAGGCGCTCGACGCGCGCCAGAAAGGCGAGGGCTTGCGCGGCATAAACCGGGGCGAGGGCAAGATCGGCAAGAGGTCGCATGGGATGGTGATAGGGTCTCGCGGCGCGACTGTCACGCGCAAGGGCTGGCCCAGGGGGCGGCAAATCGCTAAGAGGGGCGCGAGAGACAGACCGGATGCGAGCTCATGCCCCATACGATTGCAGAGATAGCCAAGGCGCTCGGGCTTCAGGCCGAAGGCGCGCTTGATCTGCCGATAACCCATGCTGCCGAGCCCGCCCATGCCGGGCCCGAGGCGCTGGCGATGGCAACGACCCCGAAATATGCGAACGCCCTGTCACAGGGGGCCGCGCGCGCGGCAATGCTCTGGGCTGGGGCGGATTGGCGCGCGCTGGGGCTGGAGGCCGCGATCTTCGCGCCGCGCCCGCGCTGGGCGATGGCGGGGGTCTGCGAGATGCTCGATCCGGGCTATGATTTCGGCGACGGAATCCATCCGCAAGCCTTCATCCATCCTACGGTCGAGATCGGCGAAGGTGCCAGAATCGGCCCCTTCACCAGCATCGGCGCGCGCACAAGGATCGGGCCGAATGCGCGGATCGCCCCGAATGTGACTGTGGGCGAGGATGCAGTGATCGGCGCGGATGTGATCCTGCACGCAGGCGCGCGGGTGGGGGCGCGTTGCGTGATCGGCGCGCGCTATATCGGCCAGCCCAATTCGGTCGTGGGTGGCTGCGGCTTCAGCTTTGTCACGCCCGAGCCCTCGGGCGCGGAAGATGTGCGCGCCACGCTTTCGGGCGAGCGCCAGATCCGCGCGCAGAAATGGCACCGTATCCAGTCGCTGGGCGCGGTGCGCATCGGCGATGATGTGGAGCTTGGCGCCAATTCCTCGATCGACCGGGGCACGATCCGCGACACGGTGATCGGCTCTGGCACGAAGATCGATTCGGTCTGCCAGATCGGCCATAATGTGCAGATGGGTGAGGATTGCATGATGTGCGGCATGGCCGGAGTGGCAGGCTCGGCGCGGATCGGCAATCGCGTGCTCTTGGCGGGCAAGGTCGCGGTGAATGACAATATCTTCGTGGGCGATGATGTGATCGTGGGGGGCGCGAGCCGGGTCTATACCAATGTGCCGTCGGGCCGCACGATCCTTGGCGATCCGGCGACCAAGCTCGAAACACAACTCGAGATCCGCAAGGTGCTGCGCCGCCTGCCGCGGCTGGCCGGGCATGTCGCGCAGCTTCAGGAAGCCGTGTTCGGCAAGGCCCCGAAGGTGGCGAAGGATAGCGACTGACCCTTGCCATGCGCGGCCACGGGCTTAGCTCTGACGCCGTGGCAGCAAGAGGAAAGGGCCTGTGATGGACGGGGTCATGATGAGCGAGCACAGTTTCACCCCCGATGCAGACCGCAGCCGCGATTTTCGCGACGCGCTGGGGCGGTTCGCAACGGGTGTGACCGTGGTGACGACGCTCAGTGACAAGGGCCCGCTCGGTATCACCGCGAACAGCTTCGCGGCGCTCTCGCTCGATCCTGCGCTGGTGATGTGGGCACCGGGGCGGTTCTCTCGGCGGTTCGACGCCTTCGCCGACGCCGCGCATTTCGCGATCCATGTGCTTGCGGCTGATCAATTGCCGCTGGCAGAGCATTTCGCCGGTAATGGGCTCGATTTCGACCTGCCGGGGGTCGAGACCGGCGCGGGCGGCGTGCCGATCCTGCCGGGATGCCTCGCCCGCTTCGAATGCGCGCGCCATGCGGTCTATCCCGGGGGCGATCATGCGATTGTCGTGGGCGAAGTGCTGCGCGTGACGACCCGGCCCGGGGCTGGCTTGAGCTTCTTCGCCGGGGGCTATGGCGCAATCGAGCCCGACCGCGCATAAGGCTTGCACCGCTGGCGGCGACAGGCGAGACTGTCAGAAATAACTGACAGGTGCGCGCATGCTTGAGACGCCGAAATCCGTGATCCTGCTGGGGGCTTCGGGCACGATAGGCCGCGCGACGTTGGCCGAGCTTTTGCGACAGGGCTATGCCGTGACCTGTTTGATGCGGCCCGGGCGCAATGCGGCCCTGCCCGAAGGCGTGATGCGGCGGGATGTGGATTTCACCGATCCGGCGCAAGTGGCGGCGGCGTTCAGGCAAGGCGAAGCGCAGGCGGTGATCTCGTGCATGGCTTCGCGCAATGGAAGCAAGACGGATGCCTGGGCGGTGGATTACCACGCGCAAAGCCACGCGCTGGCGGGAGCGAAAGCCGCCGGGATCGGGCAATTCGTGCTTCTCTCGGCGATCTGTGTGCAAAAGCCGCTGCTGGAGTTTCAGCGCGCGAAACTGGCTTTCGAGACTGAGTTACAAGCCCCGGGGCTGCGCTGGTCGATCGTGCGTCCGACTGCGTTTTTCAAATCGCTCTCGGGGCAGGTCAAGCGGGTGCAGGCGGGCAAGCCGTTTCTGCTGTTCGGCGATGGGGAACTGACCGCCTGCAAGCCGATCAGTGACCGCGATCTGGCGCGCTATCTGGT
>PWZT01000083.1 GCA_003567315.1 Paracoccaceae bacterium | reverse complement strand
TTGGCCCAGATGATGCGCCCGTCGCGGTCGCTTTGCCACACCAGCGAGGGCATGTGCCGCAGCACATGGCGCAGGGTCGTGAGTTCCTTTTGCAGCGCGTCATGGCTGAGCCGATCCAGCGCGACCAGCGCGCCTTCTTCCGAACTGTCGCTCAGCCGCAGATGCAGGATCGATTTCTGCCGCCGCACATGCAGATGCAGGCTCTGCTCGCCCACCGCCTCGCAGTCGATCTGCGCGCCATGGACAAGCTCGGCCAATGCCTGCTCGATCCCCGGAAACCGCGGAGCAAGGTAATCGGTGAGCCTGGCCAGATCACTGCGCCGCGCCTTTCGCCCTGCCCCGTCTTCCAGCGCCGTGAGCAAGGCCTGCGCGCGCTCCGAGCAATCTATGAGCTTCTCGTCGCGGAAGATGAAGACCGCGTCTTGATGCCCGTCCGCCAGCACAGGTGCCGGGGCCTCGCGCGCGCGCGTCAGGCCCGAAAAAATCGCCAGACAGCCCAGCACGACCAGCGCCGCGGTCGATACGATCGTTCCGCCCAACAACACAGCCTGCAACATTCCGGCACCCCGACTCTTTCTGAGCTTGCCGGATCATCTTGCGCAAAATTCGTTAATCTTTCCTTAACGTTCCGCGCGGAAGTTACTTTGCGGCCGTGTCGGTGTTGAGATCCTTGAGCAAGCGGCCGTGGCGGCGCACTTCACTCAACACATCGCCGAAGGTCTCGAGCCCGCGCGCCTTGAGCATGGGAATGAGCTTGAGAAAGGCATCCGCCGTGGCAACCGTGTCGCCGATGGCAGTGTGCCGCGCTTCCTCGGGGATGGTGATGCCCAGCCGCGCGGTCAGCGCATCGAGCGAATGCTGCTCGAGCTGGCCATAGACCACCGCCGACAGCAGCACTGTATCGAGCACCGGGTGGTCGAACTGCGCGCCGATATTCTTCTCGTGGCGGCGCAGGAACTCCATGTCAAACGGCGCGTTATGCGCGATCAGCACGGCCCCGCGTGCGAAAGCGTGAAACCGTTGGCCCGCCTCGGCGATGGTGGGGGCACCGATCACCATCTCCTCGGTGATGCCATGCACGTCCGTGGAGCTTTGCGGGATCGGGCGTTGCGGATCGACCAGCGTGTCGAAGACTTCGCGGCGCACGCGGCGGCCATTGACCACGCGGACAGCCGCGATTTGCACGATCTCGTCGGTCGAGGGCGTGAGCCCCGTCGTCTCGGTATCGAACACGACATAGGTCAGATCTTCCAACCGGCTTTCGAGCACTTCGGCATTGCGCTCTTTCGAGAGCAACTCGAAATCATAGACCACATCGCGCTGGATCGGGGCCGGGCGTTTCGTGGCGCGGCGGGCATTGGGGATCGGCAGGCGCACGGCGGCCCAGCCATCGGGCAAGGTCTCGGTCCAGGCCTCGGTCGCATGGGCGTTGAGCACCGCGCGCGGGGTCAGGTCGGGCAGATCCTCATCAAGCGGCTCGGCCAGCCAGTCGTCGAATTCGCCCACATGCAGCGAGGCCCCCTGCCATGCGAGATCCAGCACGGCACCGGGACCGTCCTCTTCCGCGAGCACGAGTTTGAACGCCTTGGCATAGCCTGTTTGGCTCAGCTTCTCACCCAGCCAACGGAAGAAGAGCGCCAATTCGAAGCCGTCACAGGTCAGCATCAGCTCCGGGCCTTCGGTCTCGACGCTCAGCCCCATCGTGTCGTATTGCGCCTTCACCCCGTCCATCAGATCGCGCGAGCGGATCTGGCCCACAGGGCGCCAGTCGCTGCGGCCCTCGTCATAGCGCTGGCCCAACTCAGTGATCGCGGAAGACAGCGCATGCACCTCCGAGAGCATTGCCTCAGTCAGATCTGTGGCCTGCGCCATTTCGGTGTCTTCCGAGATCACGCCGATCACCGTTTGCAGATTGGCCGCCGGGCGGCGCACGCGGTCGAAGACCTCGGCCAGCAGCGCCTCGCGCGCGGCGTGGGTCGCCAGATCGGCGGTCACATCGCGCAAGGTGAGCACGAAACCTGGGCGGCGGGTGTTATCGGTGCGGCGCAGCACGCGCATCCGCCCGGCCAGAAGCCGCCCCGTGCCCGTGGTCGCGCAGATCAGATCGGTCGCGGCCTCGGGGTCGTTGAGCTTGCTCAGGCGCTCATAGGCATGGGTCACAGGGCCTTCGCGCAGATAGTCGAGCAGATGGCGGTCGAGCCCCGGCGCGCCGCCGGCCTCGAGCACCGTGACCGCCTGTCCATTATAGAAGACAAGCTGATAATCGGCCGTGCACAGGAGCACGGCCACGGGCACATCAGCGAGCAGCTTTTCCAGCCGCGCCTTCTCGGAAGAGAGCCGCGATGTCTCGCGCGCGACAGACTCGGCCAATGCAGAGCGCGTCTCGGCCAGCGAGCGGGTGATCGCGGCGGCAGCGGGGGCGAGATCGCCCAGGTAGCGCGCGCGCTCCTTCTCGGCGCCGATATCGTCATTCACATCGGCCACCGCGCGGGTGCGGATGGCGTTTGCCAGCGCGTCGATGGCGCGCGCGACATTGGCATCGAACAGATACCAGATACCGGTGACCAGAAAGAGGATCAGAAACCCCGCAAGCACGCCCGCGGTCAGCATCGGCCCGACCAGTTCGGGCATGTCAGCGCGCGCAAGCACGAACCAGCCGCCCAGGCCCAAGGCGGCAATCGCACCCACCGCCAGCAGCGCGAAAAACAAGAGGATGCGGATTCGCAGGCTCAGGCGCTCAAGCATCCGCGATGCCTTCTTGCGGCAGCTCGCTGCGTTCGACCGCGAGGATCTTGCGCACCTGCTCGCGCAACTCCTTCAACTCGAAGGGTTTCGAGATGAAGCCATCCGCCCCCATCGCCAGCCCCTTGCGCCGCTCCATCGCCGAGCCGCGCGCGGTCATCATCAGGATACGCACATCGGCGCAGTCCGGGTCGGCGCGCACACTCTGGCAGATCTCATAGCCCGACACTTCGGGCAGCATGACATCAAGCAGCACCAGATCAGGCTTGCGTTCGCGGATCATGTCGACCGCGCCTGCCCCCGTCGCGATCCTTGTCTGGCTGTAGCCTTCGCGCGTGAGCAGATAATCCAGCGCGATGGCGATATTGTCCTCATCCTCGACAACGAGGATCTCAGTCTTCTTCGCGGTCTCCTCCATGTGCTCCTCCTTCACATGCAACTCTCAGAAACGGATCATTGGGATCAAGCCGGTACCACTCTGCATTTGGCGGAATGCCGTCGGCTGTCAGCCTGGCCCCTTCGGTCAGATCCGCGCGCCGTCCTTCGGCGCAGTCGAAGATCGATTTGAACGCCATCGTCAGCGCCCAGCGCTCACGCAGGATCACCCCTGTCAGGACCAGATCGGGATGGTTGCGATTGGTCTGGCGCACGCGATTGTCGATCGCGATGATGCGGTTCGTCAGCGGTACGGCATAGGTCCAGGGCCGGAACCAACTCTGGTGCTGGTTCTTGCTGACGACCACGATCTCATCGGGCAGACC
Organism: Paracoccaceae bacterium; assembly: GCA_003567315.1. Lineage (GTDB taxonomy): Bacteria > Pseudomonadota > Alphaproteobacteria > Rhodobacterales > Rhodobacteraceae > Roseinatronobacter. Next base: position 825 of record PWZT01000083.1, on the reverse strand, counting down.
GGCCTCGAACCGCTCGGCCCAGGAATATTCCAGATAGATCACCATGACGAGCATCGCGGCCGCCACGCCGGCCGGGGTCAGCCATTCGGGCAGGCGCCGCCCGCTGAGGCGGCGCAGCAGATGGGCGACGCCGCCGCCGCCAAACCCCGCCACAATAACCGCCAGAAATTCCAGTAACATGCGCGCAGCGCTCCCTTATCCCAATGTGCCCGCAAGCTGCCCCACGGCGGATTGCATGGTGCGCACCACCACGAAGGCATCGCGCAGGTGGCTGCGCTCGAAATCCGACAGATCCGAGGGCGCGAGAAAATTGTCCGGCTTGCGCCCCATGCGCACCAGATTGGCCTGATTTTCCAGCCGCAGATTGGCGATCAGGTCATAGGCTTCGATCAGATCGCGCGCGCCCGAGACCGAGATGATCCCCTTCTCCTCGGCCTCCAGCAGGCGCGTGCGGGTATTGGCCGCAGAGATCCGCCCGCGCAGCGCATAGACCCGCGCCAGATCCGTCACCGGCACAACGCCGGTCAGCTTCATGTCCACATGGTTCTTGTGCTCGCCCGAACGGATCGTGGCAAAGCTGCGCAACAGCCCCAGCGGCGGCGTGTGCTTGACCGAGTTGGAGACCATATGCGCCACGAAAATAGAGTTCTTCGAGGCTTTCTCCAGCGTCTCTTCCTGCAATTTGCGAAACAGAGCGACCTGTCCGCCGATGGGGCGCAGATCGAACATCACCGAGGCCAGCATCTGCGCCTCGGGCGAAGGTGTGTTGATCCAGCCCTGGAAATAGCGCCGCCAGATCGAGACCGGCTGGCACCAGCGCGGGTT
>PWZT01000035.1 GCA_003567315.1 Paracoccaceae bacterium | reverse complement strand
GCCGCCCCGCGTCAGGTCACGCGGGACGAAGCTCTTGAGGAGGTTCCGGGCAGCATGGCCGCGGCCGATTTTGGACGATCCGTCGGGCTACGGGATGGCGGGGTGTTTCAGGCCATGATCGGGGCCGGTCATGTGAACGCCTATCAGATCATCAACCCCCGGACGGGTCGCTCACAACACCGGATGACGCCGGAGGATATGGCGGCGTTTCACCGCCGTTTCGTGACACTGACGACCCTGTCCGCTGAGACGGGACAGCATCGGAACACCCTGAAAGCGGCTCTCGCCGCCGGCCGGATCACCCGGTTCTCGCCGGAAGGGAGGGATTTCGGGGCGGTGTATCTGCGCAGGGATGTGGCGGCGGTGTTACGATGAACGGTCCGAAGAACGAAAGTGACCCCTGGTTGGTGTGCCCAGATCAGAACGTTCTCGGCAGATCATGAGAGGGGCAGCCCTTTGATCGCATCTGCGGTCAAGGACCTATTATTTTCGATCTATCAGAGACTTATCAAGAAAGCCTACGGAATCTCGAAAAAGTCCTTGACACGGTGCGCATCTAAAACTGCCGTTTTGCGCACTCATATGCCCTATCTACAGCAGTACCTAGGTATGGCGACCCCGGCAGGACTCGAACCTGCAGCCATCGACTTAGAAGGTCGGTGCTCTATCCAGTTGAGCTACGGGGCCGTTGAAACGGTTCGCATCACGGTTTGGAGCGAACCCATATAGATTGCATCCTCCTGCTATACAACATCTTTTTCGGCGCAGACCCTCCGCTTAGAAGTCGGCTGCTCTATCCAGTTGAGCTACGGGACCGTTGCGGCTGTTTATGGCGCTTCATGCAGGATTTGCAAGCACTCGCAGCCCCGGTTCCTGCGCTCATTCTCACACCAACCTGCGCTCAGAAGTCGACCTTTTGCGCAAGCCCGGCGGCGATGGCAAGCTCGACGGCCTTGGACGCCACAGCGAGATCCTGCAAGCCAACGCCAGTGCCGTCGAACACTGTCACCGCATCCCCACTTTCGCGCCCGGGATGCGCGCCGTTGATCACGGCGCCCAGCTCAGTGATGGCTTCCTCCGCCAGCAAGCCCCCCGCGACCGCATGCTGCGCCTCGCCTATGGAGACCGATTGCGCCACCTCATCCGTGAACACCGCCGCGCGTGCGAGGATCTCGGGCGCGACCTCCTGCTTGCCCTTCGTATCCGTCCCCATGCAGGCCAGATGCGTGCCGGGCCGGATGTGACTGTCCACCAGGATCGGCGCGAAACTCGAGGTAATGGTGATGATCACATCTGCCTCGGCGCCAAGCTGGTCGAGTTCCACCGCCTCGAATGGCAGGCCCAGCTCCGTTGCCGTTTCCGCCAGCCGCGAGAGCATCTCGGGATGCAGGTTCCAGCCCACGACCTTCTCGAACGCACGCTGGCGCAGAGCCGCGCGCATCTGGAACGCGCTCTGATGCCCCGCGCCGACCATGCCGAGCACCTTCGCCTCCTTGCGCGCCAGATACTTGATCGACAGGCTCGACGCCGCCGCCGTGCGCAGCGCGGTCAGCAGATTGCCCCCCACCATCGCTGTGGGTTTGCCGCTTTCCGGGTCGAACAGGTAGACCGTGCTCTGATGGTTGGGGATGCCGCGCGCGGCATTGCCGGGGAAGTAGCCGCCCGCCTTCACCCCCATGATGCCGCCCACACGATCAAGCCCCGATTTGAACCCGTATTGCCGCCCCTCCCCCAGCGCCTCGCGCACCACCGGGAAGTTATAGGCATCGCGCCGCGCCATCGCCGCAAAGCAGTTCTCGATCGCTTCAAAGGCCGATTGCTCATCGACAAGGCCGGGAATGGCGGATTCGGGGACGATCCACATCAGGCAGGCTCCTTCACTGTCCGAAATCGCAGCGGCCCGGGACCGGGCCGCCAAACATGCTCAATACGCCTTGCCGCGCGCGGACACCGGCCAGAGCGTTTCCACCTTGCCGCCGCGCACGCCCACATACCAGTCATGGACATTGCAGGTCGGGTCGCAATGCCCCGGCACGAGCTTGAGCTTTTCGTTCACACTCAAGACATTGTCGGGGTCTTCCACCACCCCATGCTCATCGGAACATTTCACATAGCGAACATCATCGCGGCCAAAGATCACCGGCAAGCCGCTATCGACCGATTGCGCCTTGAGCCCCGCATCGACAATCGCCTTGCCGGGTTTCGCACGGCTCATGACACTGGTCAGGATGAAGAGCGCATTCTCCCACTCGCCCTGGTCGATCCGCTTGCCATCCTTGTCGAGGATACGCCCGTAATCGGCATCCATGAAGGCGTAAGAGCCGCATTGCAACTCATTGTAAACGCCCGATGTGCTCTCGAAATAATAGCTGCCTGTGCCGCCGCCGCCGACGATGTCGCACGCGAGCCCCTCGGCCTTCAGCGCCTCGACGGCTTCGCGCACCATCGCCACGGCGATATCGATCTTGGCCTTGCGGTCGTCATAGCTGTCCATATGCTGCATCGCGCCCTGATAGGCTTGCAGCCCTGCGAATTTCAGCCCCTCGGCCGCGTCAATCGCCCGGGCGATCTCGACCACATCCGCGGTCGTCGTCACCCCGCAGCGTCCTGCACCGCAATCGATCTCGACAAGACATTCGATCTCGGTGCCATGCCTGACCGCCGCCGCTGACAGATCCGCGACATTGGCCAGATCATCCACACAGCAGATCGCGCGCGTGCCCAGCTTCGGGATTCGCGCCAGCCGGTCGATCTTGGCCGGGTCACGCACCTGATTTGACACCAGAACATCCTTGATGCCCCCGCGCGCGAACACTTCGGCCTCGCTGACCTTCTGGCAGCAGACCCCGCAGGCCCCGCCCAGGTTCTCTTGCAGTTTTGCGACATCGACCGATTTGTGCATTTTCCCATGCACCCGGTGGCGCATCCCATGCGCCTTTGCATAATCGCCCATCTTGCGAATGTTGCGCTCCAGCGCATCGAGATCGAGGATCAGGCAGGGCGTCTGGATATCGGCTTCATCCATCCCCGGCAGCGCGGGCACGTCATAGCCCACTTCCAGCTCGTCGAATTTCGTCGGTGCGTTCATCGTCCTTACCTCCTCAGCCCTTGATCCATGGCAGCCGGTCGAGATCGACATTGCCACCAGTGATGATAACGCCGACCCGCTTGCCGGCAAAAATCTCGCGGTTCTTCAGGATGACGGCCAGCGGCACGGCGCAGCTTGGCTCGATCACGATCTTCATGCGCTGCCATGTCAGCTTCATCGCATCGATGATTTCCTGCTCGCTCGCGGTCAGGATATCGGTCACATGGTTGCGCACGAAATGCCATGTCAGATCCTTCAGCGGCACTTTCAGCCCGTCCGCCACTGTCACCGGCGCATCATCAGCGATGATATGCCCTGCCTTGAAGCTGCGACAGGCGTCGTCGGCCTGCTCGGGCTCAGCGGCATAGATCTCGACATGCGGCGCGAGGCTCGACAGTGTGAGGCAGGTGCCCGAGATCATCCCGCCCCCGCCGATCGGCGCAATCACCGCATCTAGCCCTTCGATCTGCGCCATCAGCTCTTTCGAGCATGTCCCCTGCCCCGCGATCACGCGCGGATCGTTGTAGGGGTGGACAAACTCGGCCCCGGTTTCGGCCTGCACTTCGGCGAAAACCGCTTCGCGCGATGTGGTGGAGGGTTCGCATTCCGTGATCATCCCGCCAAAGCCGCGCACGGCCTCTTTCTTGGCCTCGGGCGCGGTGCGCGGCATGACCACATGGCAGGGGATCCCGCGCCGCCCAGCGGCATAGCTCAGCGACAAAGCATGGTTTCCGCTCGAATGCGTGGCCACCCCGCGCGCGGCCATGTCATCGGACAGCCCGAAGACCGCGTTCGACGCTCCGCGGACCTTGAACGCCCCTGCCTTCTGGAAATTCTCGCATTTGAAAAACAGCTCCGCCCCGCTCAAGCCATTGAAATAGCGCGATGTCAGCACGGGCGTGTGGTGAATATGGGGCGCTATGCGGGCATGCGCGGCCTCCACATCGTCATAGGTCGGGATGGTCATATCGGTCTGATCCTTCATCTCCCTGTCCTTTCATCTTGGCGAAACAGTCCGGGATTACGCTGCCTCGGACAGCGTGGCGCTCGGGGTCGCGCGCAGATACTCCTGCGCCGCCGCCACACCAGAGCCGAGCCTGACCTGCCAGCCGAGATCGGCCATGCACATCTCGGCCACGGCCAGCCCGGAGAGCAGCATTACATCGGTGAGCATACCCAAATGCCCGATCCGAAACACTTTTCCGGCCACCTCGCCCAGCCCCACACCAAAGGCCATACCATATTTCTCGGCCGCAAGCTGCACGAGTTCCGTGCCGTTGCACCCCTCGGGCACGACAACAGCGGTGACAGTGTCGGAGTAAAGCTCGGGCCGCGCCGCGCAGGGGCGCATGCCCCAGGCCGCGACCGCGCGGCGGGTGGCCTCGGCGAGGCGGGCATGGCGGGCATAGACATTGTCGAGCCCCTCCTCCTCCAGCAATTCGATGGATTTCGCGAGCCCTGCGATCAGGCCAACCGCAGGCGTGTAGGGGTAGCCACCGGATGCGTAAGCCTTTGTCATATCACGGAAATCGAAGAATGTGCGTGGCAGGGTCGCATGATCCATCGCCGCCCAGGCCTTGGGCGAGACGCCGAGGATCGCGAGCCCCGCAGGCAGCATGAACCCTTTTTGCGAGCCCGCCACGGCGATATCGACACCCCAACCCGCCATGTCGAAGGGCATGGAGCCGATGGAGGAGACCCCATCGACAAAGAGCATCGCGTCATGTCCGGCGGCGTCCAGCGCGCGGCGGATGCCTGCGATATCGGACCGCACACCCGTCGCGGTCTCATTGTGCGTGGCGAGTACGGCCTTGATTTTGCCTGCAGAATCCGCGCGCAGTGCTTCTTCAATGGCGGCCAGCGGCGCGCCTTCGCCCCACGGCGCCTCAATGATCTCGACGTTCAGGCCGTGGCGCTGGCAGAGGTCGATCCAGCGATGGCTGAACATCCCGAACCGCGCGGCCAAAACTGTATCGCCCGGGGAAAGTGTATTGGAAACAGCGGCTTCCCAGCCGCCTGTCCCGGTCGAGGGCAGGATGATCACCTCGCCCTGCCCCATGTTGAGCACCCGGCGCACCCCCGCCACGGCCGGCGCGAACAGCTTTGCGAAAGCGCCGGAGCGGTGGTCGAGCGTGGGCATGTCGCAGGCCTTGCGGATCTCCTCGGGGATATTCGTCGGGCCGGGAATGAAAACCGGGTTCTGCAGGGACATCGGGCAAACTCCTCCTTGATTTCAACAAGATGCCAGCTTGAACGCTGCAAGACAATTTTTTTGAAATAGTTTTTTACATGGTGAAAAAATGCCCCTAGAATCTGATTTCAGAGCCTTTTTTGTTTTTCATATGGCGAAAAAACATTTCGCCTATCAGAAAAAGGAGAGCCGATGGCCGAATCCCGATCCCGTGGCCGCCCGCGTGCGTTTCACGACAAGACCGAGCAGAACACGGTGCAGTCGCTCGACCGGGCGTTGTCGATCCTGCAGGTGCTGGCGCAGGGCAATGGGCTGACCCTGACCGAGCTTGCGCAGGAGGCGGGGCAGTCAACGGCGACCGCGTATCGCGTGCTCTCCACCTTCCAGCGCCACGGCTTTGCCGAGCTGGAGGCGGAGGCGCAGCGCTGGCATATCGGGGCGGGGGCGTTCCGGGTGGGCTCGGCCTTTCTGCGGCGCACACAGCTTGCCGAGCGGGCGCGGGGTGCGATGCAGATGCTGATGCGCGAGAGTGGCGAGACGGCCAATCTCGGGGTCGAGGATCGCGGCGAGGTGCTGTTTCTGACGCAGGTGGAAACCCATGAGGCGATCCGCGCCTTTTTCCCGCCGGGCACGCGCAGCGCGATGCATGCCTCGGGCATTGGCAAGGCGCTGCTGGCCTATATGCCGATCCCGCAACTGATCACGCTGACGCTGGACGGGCAGCCCGGCTTCACTGACCATACGCTGACCGATTTCAACGAACTTGAGCGCGACCTTATCCGCACCCGCCAACGCGGTTATGCCATCGACAATGAGGAACGCACCGAAGGCATGCGTTGTATCGCAGCGCCGATCTTCAATGCACATGCCGAGGCGGTGGCGGGGCTGTCAATCTCGGGGCCTGTGTTCCGCCTGACGCTTGAGCGCGCCGAGGAAATGGGCGCGCTGGTGAAACAAGCCGCGCAGAGTGTCACCGATGCCACCGGCGGCGTGATGCCGCGCAAGCGAGGCATCACGGACCACAAACCCGGAGGCCGTACCGGCGATTAACCGCCCTTGAATGGACGTATCCGCTGGTCGCCGCCTCCCACATGGTATTTCATCGGAGCGTCGCACGCCGACGCTTCCATATTGGTGCGCCCATCGACCACATCAGCGATAAGGGCTGCACCATACCCGGAGACACCAGCATTAGCTTGAAAGTTGATGCTGCCGGCAGCGATCATTTGTGCACTAAACACATTCAGCTTGGCCGGAAAGAACATGCCGCCGAGGGTATAGATCTGTGTACCTGCACCGGGCATACATCCGTTATCCCTGCCAACACGCGCCCCGGATGAGCCGCGAACGGACTGTCCCGCTGTCGAAGTGGTGGCAATGATCGATTCCTCAATTCTTCCATTACCCGCCAGTCTGATCGAACAATCGGTAACCAACACGATATTTTCCAACGTTGTGTTTGGCAGGTTTAGATTACCACCGTTCTGACCACAGTTGACGCGGTGAATATACCCCTTTTGGAAGCTTCCCGAATTCACCTGTTGCGCATTAAGTGTCACAACATTCGTAGAGATGATATAATCTGGAATATTCTCTGAGAATGGATTTTCCAGCGCGGCTATGGTTTGGGGCAGATCGTCAAGCAACGACAGATCCAATGTTGCTTCCCGGAGGGCCTCGTCCAGCCCAGTGTTGCCAGAGGTCGAGCCGCCCGGAACATCTAGATTGTTCAGATCGGGCATTGAGACGACCGATCCGTTTTCGAATAAATTATTCTGCCGCAGCCAAACGATGCCATTCGAATGTAGACATATCCCTTCCTCGAACCTGTTATTCGAATTAAAGCGAACCTCAGACCGGCCAACGAAACCATTATTCAGGCATTGGTCCGGTTTCCCTTCCAACTTGAAATGTGCAGTGCTGCTCAGTCCCCAAGAGTCTACGCCGACTAAGTGGAGCAGGAAGGTTGGAACAGCGCTAGCGCGTTCACTTGACATGCGCGGTGTCACCCTCACCGCTGCTTCCGCACCTGACTGAGCCGTGAAGACTCCGCTTGAGTTAACGGTCCCGAATTGAATGTCTTGCGGTAAGAATACGTCACCAAAACGACCGGGTGGCATGTTCGCACGGGCCACCTCACGCGCAATCGATATCGCATCTTCTTCCGACATCGTCATACGGGCGCGTATTGCCGCATGTGCGACCGCGTCCGTTGTCATATCCAGTCTGGTCGCCTTCGCTGTCCGATTCATGACATCTAGTGCGAGCCCCCCGATCAGCGCGATGGCAATCATCATGAAAACCCCGAGAACTGTGACCAAACCGCGCTCGTCGCGAGAGAAACTCGCCAGGCATCCCATCATGACCCGATGCGCGGGGCCAGGAATAGGCTTTTTTTCTAGGTGCCGAAGCTGCATGTCACTTTCTCCGATTTGCGCGCACGACGCCGAATTCATTGCCCAATTCACTCCGCTCTTTGCGGAAATTGGTTTATTTGATGAGGTCATGTTTAACCCAGCCGCATTACTCGAACTCATCAAGGTGGACGGCCCTTATTCGTACGTTGAAATCCGGCAAGACGTTCAGTGCACCGATTACAGTCAATTGCCCTGATGGGATCACCATTTCCGTGACAATGAAATTCTTGCCCGAAAAAGATTGGGCAGGTTCAAGTGTCGGCACTGGAAATGTTATCTTACCGGCTAAACTCGGAAGATTCTCGTGCATGAACTGTGTGGCTTGGGATGCGTTTATTTGCTCGTCCTCCCGCAACGACAGAGTGCGGTTCAAGTCCTGCACGACCCGAAGCACCTGTGCCTTGTTATAGAGGATCATGGACGCATCGACGATCAGCAGGAAAAATCCAAGCAGCAAAGGCATCCAAATGGCGGCTTCGACTGTCACGTTACCGCTCTCGTCTTCTGCAAGCTTTCGAGTAAATTTCCTAATTTTTCTGTTAAAAGACGCCATCAAGACCACCACCAAACGCTCGCGTTTCTCTACCTTTGGTAGATTGATTACTCCTTGAATGCGGCATCAATATGGCCAATTGGAGTGATCCTTGAGAAATGCTTATGGTGCTAAAGATGCATATGCTCACTTGGCAAACCTCCGCGCCTCGGTGAGCAAAGTCGCGAGGACCGGCGCATGGGTTTCGCGCCATTGCGCGATCACGCCCACCTGCTCCGAGCCGCCTTCCGCCGGAAGCGCGATCGCACAAAGCTTGGGGGCGGCCGCGAAGAGCGCGGCCGTTTCGGTGGTGACGATACTGACCCACGGACCGGCCTGCACATGCGCCACCAGCGCCAGGATCGAATTGGCCTGCAGGCGCAATTCTCCTGCCACACCGGCCCGCGACAGGGCCTGATCGAGGATGCGGCGGTTCTGCATATCGGGGGTGAGCAGGCAAAGCTGCGCCTGCGCGAGATCGGCCCAGCCCAGCCCCTGGCGTCGGGCGAGGGCGTGATCGCGGCGCATGAGGACGGCATAGCGCTCGGTATAGAGCGGTACGGTCTCGACCCGGCCGAGGGGCTCGTTGTCGAGATAGGTGATCCCGGCATCGAGCGTCAGCGTGTCGATCTGCTGGAGGATCTCGATCGAGGAGCGGGCGCGGATTTCGAGCCGCACATTGGGGTGGCGCGCGAGGAAGGGGGCCGTGAGGTCAGCCACCATCGGCAGCGCCGTGGGCACGACCCCGAGGCGCAGATTGCCCGACAGCCCATGGCGCGCCGCGCGCATCTCCTCGCGCAGGGTGCGGGCATCGCCGACGATGCGGCGCGCCCAGTCGAGCACGCGCGCGCCTTCGGGGGTGAGCCCCTCGAAACGCGCGCCGCGCCAGACAAGCTGCACGCCCAACTCGCCCTCGAGCTGCTTGATCGCCGCCGAGAGCGAGGGCTGGGTGACGCCGCAGCGCTCTGCGGCGCGGCCGAAATGGCGTTCCGTGGCAAGGGCGATGAACATTTCCAGACGCTCGAGCATGGGCGCATGGTGATCGCTGATCGGGGCGTGCGCAAGCGGCTATTCCGGGCGAGTATTCTGCGCGTGGCCTCTTGTTGCGGATGCGCGGGTGGCTTACATCCTGCGCCATGGTCCATATTCCGCTCGTGAACCCCTCACCGCTTGTCTCCGTCATCCGCTTGCAGGGGATGATCGCCACGGGTTCCAACCCGGGGCGGCTGAATGATGCCGGGCTCGCGCCGCTGATCGAGGCCGCTTTCCGGCGCGGCAAGCCCAAGGCCGTGGCGCTGGTCATCAACTCGCCCGGCGGCAGCCCCGTGCAGAGCGCGCTGATCGCCGCGCGCATCCGGCGGCTTGCCGACGAGACCAAGGTTCCCGTTCATGCCTTTGTCGAGGATGTCGCGGCCTCGGGTGGCTATTGGCTGGCCACGGCGGGCGATGTGATCCATGTCGATGGCAATTCGATTGTCGGCTCGATCGGGGTGATCTCGGCGGGCTTCGGGCTGCATGAGTTCATCAACCGCTACGGAGTGGAGCGGCGGGTCTATACCTCGGGCAAATCCAAATCCCAGCTTGACCCGTTCCGCCCCGAAAACCCCGAGGATGTGACGCGGCTGCGCGGGCTGCAGGATCAGGTGCATCAGAATTTCATCACGCAGGTGAAATCGCGGCGCGGGGCGAAGCTGGCCGAGGATGACAGCCTCTTCACCGGCGAGTTCTGGGTCGGCACCCGCGCGGTCGAGCTGGGGCTGGCCGATGGTCTGGGCCATCTGGTGCCAGTGATGCAGGAGCGTTTCGGCAAGGATGTGCGCTTTCGCAGCTACGGCATGCGGCGCCCGTTTCTGGCGCGTTTCGGGCTCTCGCTGGTCAATGAGGCGATGAGCGCGGCGGAAGAGCGCGCGCTCTATGCCCGCTACGGGATGTAAGTCATGATCATCCGGATTGTCCTTCTGTTTCTGCTGTTCATGGTGATCATGGGCGCGATCCAGAAATTCCTGAACCCGAAACACAAGACACCGCTCGACAAGCTGCGCGCAACGAAACTCCCACGGCCCCGCAAGTGCAAAAGCTGCGGCAAGTTTCTGCTGCGCGATGATGGCTGCGACTGCAAGGGCAGATAACACATGATCCTCGATCTGCTGTTCGTGGCAGGGGGGCTGGCGCTCCTGCTTCTCGCAGGTGACTTTCTGGTGCGCGGGGCAGTGAATCTCGCCCTGCGCTTAGGCATTCCGGCGATGATGGTGGGGGTGACTGTCGTCGCCTTCGGCACGTCGGCGCCCGAACTCCTGGTCGCGGTGCAGGCAGTGCTGGCGGATGCCGGGGGGCTGGCGCTGGGCAATGTCGTGGGCTCCAACATCGCCAATATCCTGCTGGTCATGGGCGCGCCCGCCCTGATCGCGCCAGTGCTGCTGGAGCGCGAGAGCCTGCGCGATTTCGGCATCATGATCGCCACGACGCTCCTGTTCATCGCGCTGGCCCTGACCGGCGTGATCGGGCTGTGGCAGGCGCTGCTGCTGCTTGCGGCCTTCGCACTCTTCCTGAGCGACAATATCGTACGCGCCCGGCGCGAGCGCGTCGCGGTCGAGGATCTGGAGGGTGCCGATCCGAAGCTGCGCGGCCCCAAGATCGCGGGCTTTCTGGCGCTGGGGCTGATCGGGCTGCCGCTGGGGGCGAAACTGCTGGTCGATGGGTCCGTGAACATCGCCGAGGCGCTGGGGGTCTCGGATGTGGTGATCGGGCTGACAATCGTCGCGATCGGCACGTCGCTGCCGGAACTGGCCACCACGCTGATGGCGGCGCTACGCCGCGAGGGGGGGGTGGCGCTGGGCAATATCCTTGGCTCCAACATCTTCAACCTGTTGCTCATTCTCGGGGTCGCAGGGCTGTTCGGGCAGATGGAGGTGCCCCCGGCCATGCTGCGGGTCGATCTGTGGGTGATGCTGGGCACATCGCTGTTGCTCGCGCCCTTCATCCTGCGTGGGCGCGCGATGGGTCGGTTGACCGGGGCAGGCTTGCTTTTGGGCTATGGGGGCTACCTCTGGTTCCTGTTCATCAACGGAGGCTGAGAGATGGCGAAAGCGCTGGTCACAGGCGCCGCGCAACGGCTGGGGCGCGCGATGGCGCTTTACCTGGCGCAGCGCGGGCATGATGTCGCGATCCATTACGCGACCTCGGCCATCGCCGCCGAAGAGCTTGCGCATGAGATCGAAGGGCTGGGCCAGCGCGCCACCTGCCTGCAGGCCGACCTGTTGCAGGAGGACGCGCTCGCCCCCCTTGTGACCGAGGCAGCACGCGCGCTGGGCGGGCCGCTGACCGTGCTGGTGAACAACGCCTCGATCTTCGAGCAGGACAGCATCGCGACCGCCACGCGCGAAAGCTGGGACCGGCACATGATGTCGAACCTGCGCGCGCCTTTCGTGCTGACCCAGGCCTTTGCCGCGCAATGCCCGCCCCCGGTGCGCGACACCGCTGACGAGCCTGTGGCGCAGGGGCTGGTCGTGAACATGATCGACCAGAAAGTGCGCAAGCTCACGCCCGAGCATATGACCTATTCGATTGCGAAGATGGGGCTCTGGGCCTTCACCCGCATGGCCGCGCAGGAGCTTGGCCCGGCGATCCGCGTCAATGCCATCGGCCCCGGCCCGACCTTGCAGGCGGCGGATCAGGCCGAGGAGGTTTATCTCGCAAGCCGCCGCAACACGGTTCTGCGGCGCGGTGCGAACCTCTCGGACATCACGGCAGCGCTTGGCTTTTTCCTTGATGCGCCTGCTGTTACCGGGCAGATCTTATGTGTCGACGGGGGTGAACACCTGATCTGGGAGACCCCGTCCGCCCCCCATGCAACGACTGTGTGAAAGGTCATATGTCTAAAGTTGTGCACTGTTCACGCGCCTATCACAGAGCTGTCGTGAAAAGATTAAGAATTTCATAATCTTGGGAAAGAGCAATAAATTTATATAATGAAAAGAATAACTTGGAAAACTGCCTATATTTTAGGCAAATAGCTGAACTGCCTTTCCAGCAAGGGTTTTCGCCACTCCTCCGGTTTCCCTCCACAGAGTTATCCACAGATATGGTGGACAGGATTCCAGTTGATGCGACGCCCCAAACATTGCAGACCCGTCGAGAATCACGCAAACCCTTGTGACATGTCTGATCGCCCTGACACCTCGCCTGAAACTGACCTGCGCGGCCATGCCTGCATCGCGGCGTATGTGAAGTCGCTCGATGGATCCCCGGGTGTGTACCGGATGCTCAACGAGCGCTCGGAAGTGCTCTATGTCGGCAAGGCGCGCAATCTGCGCGCGCGGGTGTCGAATTATGCCCGCCCCTCGGGGCATTCCGCGCGTATTGCCCGCATGATCGCGGAAACCACCGAGATGATGTTCCTGACCACGCGCACCGAGACCGAGGCGCTGCTTCTGGAGCAAAACCTCATCAAGCAGTTGAAGCCGCGCTACAATGTGCTGCTGCGCGACGACAAGAGCTTTCCCTATATCCTGCTGCCGCGCGACCACCCCTTCCCGCAACTGCGCAAGCATCGCGGGCGGCGGGCGGTGAAGGGCAGCTATTTCGGGCCCTTCGCGAGTGCCGGGGCGGTGAACCGGACGCTGAACCAGCTTCAGCGCGTCTTCCTGCTGCGCAACTGCACGGATTCGGTGTTCAATTCACGCACCCGGCCCTGTCTGCTCTATCAGATCAAGCGCTGCTCCGCGCCCTGTGTCGGATACATTTCCGAGGATGACTATGCCGCGCTTGTCGCCGATGCCGAGCGTTTCCTGTCGGGCAAGAGCACGAAGATCCAGGCGCAACTCGCGGAAGAGATGCAGGAAGCCGCCGAAGCCATGGAATTCGAGCGCGCGGCGGCGCTGCGCGACCGGATCCGGGCGCTGACAAATGTTCAACAAAGCCAGGGGATCAACCCGCGCGCGGTCACCGAGGCCGATGTGATTGCTTTGCATCTGGAGAAGGGCCAGGCCTGCGTGCAGGTCTTCTTCATCCGCGCCAATCAGTCCTGGGGCAATCGCGATTTCTACCCCGCCACGGGCGCGGGCGCGGAGGAGGCGGAGATCCTCGAGGCGTTCGTCGCGCAGTTCTATGACGGCAAGGAGCCGCCGCGTCAGGTGATCCTGTCGCATGGGATCGAGAATGCCGATCTGATGGCCGAGCTTCTGAGCGAGCGCGCAGGGCGCAAGGTGGCGCTGCTGGTGCCGCAGCGGGGCGAGAAAGCGGAGCTTGTGGAAAACGCGTTGCGCAATGCGCGCGAGGCGCTTGCGATGCGCATGGCCTCGTCAGCGGCGCAGGGGCGGATGCTGGAAGGGCTGGCCGAGGCGTTCGGGCTCGACGCGCCGCCCGCCCGCATCGAGGTCTATGACAACAGCCACATCCAGGGCAGCGATGCTGTGGGCGCGATGATCGTGGCGGGGCGCGAGGGGTTCATCAAGAGCCAGTATCGCAAGTTCAATATCCGTGGCGAGGGCATCACGGCGGGAGATGATTTCGGCATGATGAAGGAAGTGCTCACCCGGCGCTTCGAGCGGCTCTTGAAGGAAGACCCGGATCGCGAGGGCGAGACATGGCCGGATCTGCTGCTGATCGATGGCGGCGCGGGGCAGGTCTCGGCCGTGGCCGGGATCATGGCTGATCTGGGGGTCGAGGATATTCCGGTTGTGGGCGTGGCCAAGGGCATCGACCGCGACGCGGGCAAGGAAGAGTTCCACCGCCCCGGCGCGCGGCCCTTCGCGCTGCGACATAACGATCCGGTGCTCTATTTCGTCCAGCGCCTGCGCGATGAAGCGCATCGCTTCGCCATCGGCACGCATCGCGCCAAGCGCGCGAAGTCGGTCAGCGCCTCGCCACTCGACGGGATCCCGGGCGTGGGGCCGGGGCGCAAGCGCGCGCTGCTGGCGCATTTCGGCTCGGCCAAGGCGGTCGCGCGCGCGGGGCTTGCGGATTTGCAGGCGGTGGAGGGGATTTCAGAGGCATTGGCACAGGTGATCCATGACCATCTCAACGCGCGCTGAGCGCATCGTCATCCTGACCGGCGCGGGGCTTTCGGCGGAAAGCGGGCTGGGGACGTTTCGCGACAAGGACGGGCTCTGGACGCGCTATGACCTGAACGAGGTCGCCACACCCGAAGGCTTCGCCCGCAACCCCGTACTGGTGCATGAGTTCTACAATGCGCGCCGCGCCAACATGCTCGCCGCCAGCCCCAATGCTGCGCATCACGCCCTTGCAGATTTGCAACAATTCGCCCCCGCCCGCGTCACGCTGGTCACACAGAATATCGACGATCTGCTGGAGCGTGCGGGCGCGCGCGAGGTGATCCATATGCATGGCGAATTGACCCGCGCGCTCTGCGCCGCCTGTGGCCATCGCTGGGACGCGCCCGAGGCGATGCAGCCCGCCGATCCCTGCCCTGCCTGCGGGGCAAAAGCGACCCGGCCCGACATCGTCTGGTTCGGTGAATTTCCCTATCATATGGAGCGGATAGAGGCCGCTCTTGCGAATGCCGATCTGTTCGTGGCGATCGGCACCTCGGGCAATGTCTATCCGGCGGCGGGCTTCGTGCAGGAAGCCGCTTTCGCAGGGGCGCGGACGCTGGAGCTGAACCTGGAGGCTTCGGCCAATGCCGGGCTTTTCGACGAGACACGGCTCGGACCCGCCAGCCGGATCGTGCCCGACTGGGTTGCAGAAATGCGATCCTGACGGCTCAGGCTTCGGCCGCGTTGGTCTTGGCGGCAAGCATCCCGCTGGCCCAGAGCTTGATCACGCGAAAGGTGATGATCGGCACGATCACTGTCGCCGCAAGCAAAAGCGCCCCGCCCATCAGCCCGATCACCCCCTGCCCTTGCGAGATCAGGATCATGGCCTGCGCCACTGCGGCCAGCGGAAAGGTGAACGCCCCCCAGAGCGGCGAGAACCCGCCCGCAGTCAGCCAGCGCGCCGAGGCCAGCAGCGCCACGAGGATCGCCACAGCGAGTGCCATGAAGCCATGCGCGGCATTCACCATGCCCGCGCCATGCGCCACGATCACGAAGAGCGCGGCCGGGGCGAGGTGGATGGCCAGGAGCGGGCGCAGTGGCGCGGGCGGCAGGCGCGAGACCATCTGCCGCGCGCTGATGCCCCAGATCAGCCCCGCCGGGATGAGCATTGCCCAGACCAGCAGCCGCGCGAGGTCAGGATAGCCCAGCGCATTTGCCGCCACACCGCCGATGATGAAGCCCACGAAGGTCAGGTGGAAGACCGGCGTGACCGTGCGCCCCTCGGGCGGGCCTGCGCGCAGCACGTGGATCACGAGCCCCGCCAGCGCCAGATGCACCACGAAGGCGACAAGCGCCACCCCCAGTGCCAGCCCGGGTGCGAGCGGCGCGAGGCTTGCGGCGAGCAGCATCAGCGAGAGGCTGGCGGCCGCGAGCCCGGCGCGGCCCGGCAGCACTTGCAATTCCTCGGCCACCACCGAGGCGCGGCGCAGGGGTTTCGCGAGCCAGGCCACCAGCGCGAACAGGAACAAAAGCGCCACCGCGCCGAGGATCAGATCGCCGATTGCGGGCGTGATCCCATAGGCCGGGGCCGCCGCGCGCCAGCCAAGGCCCAGCCCGAAAAGCCCCAGTATCGGCGGGAAGATTGCCGGCGGTGTGCGCCGCCAGAGCCCCGGCTTGGGCATTTGCAGCGGGGGCGGCATGGGGCGACGGGTCATGCCGGGGCCATCAGATGCTGCGGCAGCGCGCGGTAATCGCTGAAGCGGAAATGGTGGAACAGCGCCTCGGGCGCGGATTTGCGATAGCCCTCGGTATAGAGCCCGAAGCGCGCCCCCGCGCGGCTGGCTGTCTCGGCATCAGTCTCGCTGTCGCCGATATAGGCGATCTCGGGCAGGGCGAGATCCATGCGCCGCAGCACCTCCATCAAGGGCGCGGGGTCGGGTTTCGCCACCGCCAGCGTGTCGCCGCCCACCACGGCCTCGAAGGTCTCGGCCCAGCCCAGATGGCGCAGCACGGCCTGCGTGGGCGCAAATGGTTTGTTGGTGCACAGCCCCAGCCGCAGCCCCTGTTCGCGCAGGCTGTCCAGCACCTCGGGCACATGCGGGTAGATGCGCGTGTCCTCATGCGCGCGCTCGTAGAAATGCAGGAAACGGGCGTGCAGATGCGCAGTGCGCGCGGGGTCATTGGCGCCAGTGACGGCGAGTTCCATCCGCTCGACAAATACCCGCGCGCCGCGCCCGATGAAGCTGCGCGATTGCTCGAATGTGACCGATGGCAGGCGCGCTTCCTTCAGCACACGATTGGCGGCGTTCCAGATATCGGGGGCGGAATCGATCAGCGTGCCATCGAGATCGAAGACCACCGCCCGGATCATGCCGCGCGCCATTTGATCGAACACCCGATCGAGGCCGTCTGGTCGCGCGGCCCCTCGCCTGTGCGGGCGATCTGGAGCATCGCGTCATGAAGCTCGCGCGCGCCCTCGGGGCTTTCGAGCCGCCCGCGATATTGCAGCGCGCCTTGGGCATTCAGCCCGAAGAAATCGGGCGTGCAGGCCGCGTCCCAGGCGCGGGCCACCGCCTGGTCGGCGTCATGCAGATAGGGGAAGGGGAAATCGCGCGCCTCGGCCAGCTCGCGCATCTTGTCGAAACTGTCCGCCGGATAGGCCACCGGGTCATTGGAGCAGATCGCGGCAACCCCGATCCCGGCCTCCTGCAGCGCGCGCGCATCGCGCAGAATATGGTCGAGCGCGCCCAGCACATAGGGGCAATGGTTGCAGATGAACATGATCAGCGTGCCCTTGGGGCCTGCAATTTCCTGCAAGCTGTAGCTCTTGCCATCCGTGGCGGGCAGGTGGAAGGCGGGGGCCTTCCAGCCGAAATCGCAGACAGGGGTGGGGGTTGCTGGCATGGTGAGCCTCCGTCAGACTGTGGTGCCGATGGCGGCCTCGGCGGCCGTGCGAATTGTGCGGATATTCGCACCATAAGCGGCGGCGTCGGCCGCTGAGCCGCCCTTGAACACGGCAGAGCCCGCGACCAGCACATCCGCCCCGGCGCGCGCCATCAGGGGCGCGGTCTCGGGCGTGATCCCGCCATCGATCTCGATATGGATGGGCCGTGCACCAATCAGCGCACGCAGGCGGCGGACCTTGTCGGACATGTCGATGAATTTTTGCCCGCCAAAGCCGGGGTTCACCGTCATCACGCAGACCAGATCGATCATGTCGAGCAGGTTCTCCACCCCATCGAGCCCAGTGCCGGGATTGATCGCGAGCCCTGCCTTGGCCCCGCTTGCGCGGATCGCCTGTAGCGTGCGGTGGATATGCGGGCCCGCCTCGATATGTGCGCTGATGATATCCGCGCCCGCCTTGGCGAACCCCTCGATGTAGGGATCCACCGGCGCGATCATCAGATGCACGTCCATTATGCCGCGAATATGCGGGCGAATTGCGGCACAGGTGGCAGGGCCGAAGGTGATATTGGGCACGAAATGGCCATCCATCACATCGACATGGACCCAATCCGCGCCCTGATCCTCCACTGCACGGCATTCCGCGCCGAAATTGGCGAAATCCGCCGCGAGGATCGAGGGGGCAATCTTGATGGCGCGCGAAAAACCCATGGTCACAGCTCCTGAATCACCTG
>PWZT01000029.1 GCA_003567315.1 Paracoccaceae bacterium | reverse complement strand
TCGCGGTGCTGGTGGGCATGGCCTATGTCTTCCTGCCGCTGATGGTGCTGCCGCTCTATGCGGCGATGGACAAGATGGATTTCCGCCTGGTCGAGGCCGGCTACGACCTTTACGCCAGCCGCCTGATGGTGCTGTGGCATGTGATCCTGCCGCAGGTTAAGCCGGGGTTCATCGCGGGCTCGATCCTGGTCTTCATCCCGGCCATCGGCGCCTATGTCACGCCACGCGTCCTGGGCGGGGGCCGCACGATGATGCTGGGCAATCTGATCGCGCTGCAGTTCGGGCAGGGGCGCAACTGGCCGCTGGGCGCGGCGCTGGCGATGTTGATGCTGATCGTCGTGGTGGGCGCGCTGATCATCTATCTGCGCACAGTGGGCCGCAATGACGGAGAGCCCCGTGTCTAGCGCCGCGCCTGAAAAGAGCTTCTCCGTCCGCCGCCTGCCGGGGTTCGGCGCGGTGGCAGTCTTCACCTTCGTGATGCTCTATCTGCCGATCGTGATCCTGGTGTTCTTCTCTTTCAACGCCGGGCCGTCGCAGGCGGTGTGGGAGGGCTTCTCGCTGCAGTGGTACGAGGCCGCGTTCCAGAACCGGCAGGTGCGCGATGTCTCGCTGCGCTCGCTGGGGCTGGCACTGACCGCGGCCTCGATCGCCACGGTGCTGGCCACGCTGGCGGCGCTGGGCACCACCCGGGTGGGGCGGTTTCCGGGCCAGACGATGATCTATGCGCTGATCAACCAACCGCTGATGGTGCCCGAGATCGTCACCGGTATCGCGCTTCTGATCTTCGTGGCGGCGATCAAGGTGCAGACGGGCTATGACGGCATGGGCTATCTGGTCGCCGCGCATACCGCCTTCTGCATCCCCTTCGCCTATCTGTCGATCCGCGCTCGGCTGGAGACGCTGGACCCGGCGCTGGAATCCGCCGCGGCCGATCTTTACGCCAGCCCGGCGCAGGCCTTTCGCTACATTACCCTGCCGCTGCTGGTGCCCGGTATCCTCGCCGGCTTCATGCTCAGCTTCGTGATCTCGCTCGATACCGTGGTGATCACCGAATTCGTCAAATCCGCCGGGCAGGATACGCTGCCCACCTATATGCTGGGCCAGCTCCGGCGCGGCGTCACGCCCGAGATGAACGCCATCGCCACCTTGTTTCTTGCGCTGTCCGTGATGATCGTGACAGCCTTCTTCCTCATCACCCGCACCCGCGGGCGATGAGCCAACCCGGCCTGACATGCGGGCCAAAACCACCACGGGGAGACCAACCATGAAAAGAACAATATCACTTGCCACCGCGGCCCTGATGGGCTCGACCGCGCTGGCCCATGCCGAAGGGGTGGTGAACCTCTACAACTGGGGCAATTATACCAGCCCGGAGCTGCTGGACCGGTTCGAGGCCGAAACCGGGATCACCGTCAATGTCACCGATTTCGACAGCAACGACACCGCGCTGGCGCGGGTCCGGCAGGGCGGGCACGGCTTCGACATCGTGGTGCCCTCGGACACCTATATCCCGACCTGGATTTCCGAGGGGCTGGTGCAGCCGCTCGACCCGGAAATCGTGACCGACCGCGGCAATATCGAGGAACGCTTCGTCGATGTGCCCTTCGACCCGGGCCGCGAATATTCGGTGCCCTGGGCCTGGGGCTCCACCGGGATCACCGTGAACACCGCCACCTATACCGGCGACATCAACGATCTGGGCATCATCTTCGACCCGCCGGAAGAACTGTCCGGGCGGATCAACCTGGTGCCGGAAATGGACAGCGTCCTGGCGCTGGCGATCTATTACGTCGGCGGCGAAAGCTGCACCGATGACCGCGACATCCTGCGGCAGGTGCGCGATATGCTGATGGAAGCCAAGCCGCATTGGCTGGCGCTGGATTACGGCACCGTCGACAACTATGTCGCGGGCGACTTCCACGCCGGGATCGGCTGGAACGGAGCCACCATGCGCGCCCGGCTTCAGAACCCCGACATCGCCTTCGGCTATCCGCAGACCGGCTTCACGCTATGGATGGACAATGCCCTGGTGCTGGCCGATGCGCCCAACCGCGACAATGCGATGAAGTTCATCAACTTCATCCTGCAGCCGGAAAACGCGGCACTGATCTCGAACTTCGCGCGCTATTCCAACGGCATCATCGGGTCCGAGCCCTATCTGGAAGAGGTGATGCGCGAGGCGCCCGAGATCGTGATCCCCGAGGAACTGGCCGGGGCCGGGCGCTGGGGTGTGACCTGCCCGCAAGAGATCGTGGACATTCACAGCCAGATCTGGACCGAACTGATGCAGTGAACCCGCCATGCGTGAAACGGGGCCGGCCGGTTCTTCCTGGCCGGCCCCTCGTCACCCGCCCGGCGCCGGGTGCGCGCCCTGCATCGGAAGCGCAACACGCCGTCCGCCGCTGGTGACAGCGCTGTCAGGAAGGCACCAGTGCGGATTTCCCTGCGCGATGGAAGGTCTGGCCGGTTTCCGGCCCTCTCGATCCGCCGGAAATGGCCGAGCGGCGATCAGACCCGCTCCCTACGAGCGGGACAGCACCCCGGACAGGCGAACGGCAGGAGCACGGCGTTGAAGGCGGTCGCATCCGCGCAATGCGGCGGGCCGGAAGTGCTGGCCCTCGTCACCCGGCCCGATCCGGCATACGTGCCGGGCACAGTGCTTGTCAGTAGCTGGTAAACCGAAATGCGCGTGTCATCTGTTCTGCGCTGCAGCGTTTCCTGGTAACGATTGCAACCGACCCGAAGGATAGGCTTATGACAACGTGAAAAATCACTGTCCGATCTGCCAGAGGCGGATCCGGCCGCGTGCGAAGGCTAAGCCTTCAGGGCAGCGGTGACAATGATTTCCACGCGACGCGCATCCCGCGCCAAGCGAGCCTCGCCGCAGGCACGGGCGGGAGCATGTCCCTCAGGCACCCAAGCGTCCCAGACGGCGTTCATCTCGGCGAAATCCGCCATATCGGCCAGCCAGACGATCGCTTGCAGAATATGGTTGCGGGACGATCCGGCCTGCTCGAGCAGCGCATCCACCCGGGCGAGGCAATCGCGCGTCTGCTCGGTCACGTTCGCGCCATCGCCTACCTGTCCGCATAAATACACGGTCTGGCCGTGAATGACGATTTTACTCATCCGTTGTCCGGTTTCCTTGCGGATTATCATTGGTCGGTCCTCATTTCACAGCGTCTGGACTCTCTGGTACATACAGCGCGGCCAATTCGCCACATGTGACTGGTGTCAGTGGTTTCTGTCAGCGATAGGCTCTGATTTCCGGGCGCGTCCTGAAGCCGAGAGCATTGTCAAAGGGGTGTTGCGCCAGTTAGCAAGATGAAACCGCATCCCCCATGCGGCAAGAGCGCGACTTCGGCGGCCATGTCGCGCAGGATATTCAATGTTCATGGTTTGTGCGTAAGAAATCAGCAAGCATGGATTGGAAGATCATTGGTTTTTCCAGATGCGCAGCATGACTTGCACCCGGGATGACAGCCAACTCTGCGTGCGGAATATGGGTCCAAAGATGAGAAACTTGCGGCCAGCGATATGACCTGTCCCGATCACCCCAGATGATCCGGCAAGGCACGCGCAAGGATTGCAGCGCCCCGCGTCCATCCCAGTCCCGCATGGCAAAAAGCGCGTTGCGCGCGGCCAGAGGGTCGGCCATGCGCGCAATATCGCGCGTCAGGGGGTAGCCACGCGCCTCTTCACCACCGACAAACCATGTTGCGCTGATCCGGTCAGCCGTTGCTGCAACACCCTCGTCATCCAGCCGCGCCATCGAAGTTTCGATAGGCTCGAACCGATCCGGCATCAGACCCAAAGGCCCGGTTCCATACAGCACCAGCCCGTCGAGTCGGTTGCCATGCCGTGCCGCGATCTCCTGCACGATCATGCCGCCCATGCTGTGGCCCAGCAGCGTGAACCGCTCGACCCCAAGCTCGGACAGGCACGCCATGACCGCATCTGCAAAATCCGCGATCCGCGAAGGCCCAGGCAAGTCGCTCGACTGGCCAAAACCGGGCAAGTCAGGCGCGATGACGTCATGGCTGCTGCGAAAACCCGCAAGCTGGTCCTGCCATTGTGCAGAGCCGCCGAGATAGCCATGCACCAGCACGAGCACCTGCCCGCTCCCGGCCCTGCGGAGTGAGAGGGTCATGTTCAGCGCGCCTGTCCGGGCAGCCAGAGCGCGAATTGCGGATAAGCAATCATCAGCCCAACCAAGATCACCAGCGCTACGATGAAGGGCGCGGCGCCGACGATCACGTCGGGGACCGAGACCTTGCCGCGACTGATACCGGATATGACGTAAAGGTTCAGCCCAACTGGTGGCGTCAGCACGGCGATTTCCATGGTGATGGTGTAGATGATGCCGAACCAGATCAGGTCGAACCCGGCGGCAACTACGAGAGGGATGATCACGGGCAGCGTGATGAAAGTCATCGACACTGGCTCAAGGAACATGCCCAACGCGATATAGAACACGATGATCAGCGCCAGGACCATGTAGGGCGACAGCTCGAATGCCAGAAACAGCTCGGTGAATTGCTGTGGCACGCGGTAGTAATTCAGCACAAATCCAAACAGCACCCCGGCCGAGAGCAACAGACCTAGATAGCCCATGGTCCGCATGGTCGCCATCAGCGCCTCGACAAAGCCTTTCCAGCGCAACCCGCCTACACCGACCGCGAGCGCCACGGTCACTAGCGCCGCGATGGCTGCGGCCTCGGTCGGGGTGGCGATGCCGCCATAGATCGAGACAGTAATCACCCCGCCAATGACGATGATCGGTCCCAGCGAGATGGCGATCTGCAACAGCTTCAGCCGCGGGCCTGTGTCTCGGTCAGGCACATGGGACGGGTGAAGCCGTCCCCAGACCAGCACCACGATCACGAAGAGAGCAGTAAGCATCAGCCCCGGCACGACACCGGCCATGAACAACTGCCCGATGGATTGGTCGCTGACAATTCCATAGAACAGCAGGATCAGGCTGGGGGGTAGCAATACGCTCAAGGTTCCGCCTGCCGCCAGCACGCCACTGGCCAGCCTTCGGTCATATCCAAGCCGTAGCATCTCGGGGAGGGCGACGCCTCCAATGGTCAGTGAGCCCACCATGCTTGAGCCTGATACCGCGCCGAAGCCCGCGCAGGCTCCGATCGAGCCATAGGCGGCCGAGCCGCGCAGCGGCACGCCCTTATGCAGGAACATGTAGAGGTTCGCGCCGATATTCGATCGGCTTATCAACTCGCCCAAAAACACGAAAAGTGGCACGGCGAGCAAAATGTAGTTGATCCACACCCCCCAAAGCTGCAGCTGCGACGAAACCAGCGAGCTGCTGAAGGTCTGGATCTGCCACAGGAAGGGCAACGAGGCCGCCGCCAGCGCGAAGGGGATCGGCAGACCCAGTGCGATCAACAGAACCAGCAAGCCCAGCAGACCGAGGGCTACCTCATACCATTCCATCTCTCTCGTCCTTCTGTGGGGGCGGGCTGTACGCGATCTGGATAAGTCGCAGGACGGCGTATAGTGTAAAGACACAGAGCGCGGTCGCCGCCGCTGCCCAGAGCATGTAGCGCGGCCAGTTCAGGATCTCGGAAGATGACCCGGAGTTGTACGCGCGGATGGTGGCGTTGACCGTGGTGATCGAGAAGAACACGCCGATCAGTACCATGATCGCGCCGTTCATCAGCGCGATCATTTTCTGTAGCCCGGGCCGCAATTGGTCGGTCAGCAGGGTAACGCGCGGGTAACTGTCCTCGCGCATTGCATACGCCAACCCCAGCAGCGCGACCGGGAACAGCAAGAGCGCAGTGGCCTCGGTCACCATCCGGTCGGGGCGCCCCATGCCGTAGCGCATGAATACCCCGTAGCTTATCCAGACCATCTGGATCACGATGATCACCGCGCCGATGGCGGCCAGCGCCACGACCAGTTTTTCGAAAGCGCGTGTCATTCGGTCGATTACTGCAAGCATGACACCCTCCAATGCAGGCCGTGGCGCGGCGCGGTTACAGCCGATGCTCTGCGAAGAGCGCGCGGATCTCACTGGCCAGGTCGGGGCCGCAGCCCTCCTCGACCTCTTCCGACCAGAGCTCCGCGATTTCCGAGATCATCTCGTTGCGCTCGGACCGGCTGATCGAGACGGCCGCACCACCGCCTTTCATCACCGCATTGCCGACCTGCTGGTCGATCCAGTCCTCATATCTTGGCTGGAGCCATTCCTCGGTCTCGGCCCCGGCTTCCAGTATCGCCGCCTGATCTTCGTCCGACAGGCTGTTGAACCGGTCGAGGTTCATCATGTACTGGATATTGCCGTAGAACAGGCTCGCATTGACCATGTAGGGCATCACGTTCCAGAGTTGCCACGAGCTGTAGGTAGCGACCCCCATGTTGATCCCGTTAACCACGCCGCGCTCGGCGGACTGGAACACCTCGCCCGGCGCTACAAACACAGGCTGCCCACCCCATGTCTCGATCATCAGACTGACCAGCGGCCCGATCGAGCGTACAAGCAACCCGTCAAGCTGGTTGAGCCCGTCAATCGGGCCTTGAAACCACCATTCCTGATCGTAGGAATAGTTGGAGTTCATCACCGGGATCAGCCCGACTTCGGCGGCCTCCGGCGCGATGAGTTCGGCGTAGGCGGCATCCAGCCCGATCTGGTCTTCGAGGTCAATCGCTGCCGGGTAGAGCGAGGTCACCCGGTAACAGGGCAAGCGCGTATCGGCCGAGATCCAGCTGATATCGGCCACACCGCCCTGAATGGCATCAACGCCATCCGACCAGCCATGCAGCGTCGAGGCGGGGAAGATCTCGACATTCAACCGGCCTTCGGATTTCTCTTCCACCAGTTCGGCGAATTTCAGGAAACCCTGATAACGGATATCGGTCTCGTTGACATAGGTAGAGACGCGGATCGTCTCTGAAAGTGCGGTGCTACCCAGGGCGGCGGCCGTGATCGAGAGTGCGATAAGCTTGAGAGATGAGGAAGGCATTGGGGGCTCCTTTGTTGGGGCGAGTTGGGGCTGCTCAGGCAGCCTTCTGGGTTTGGAAAAGATGGCCGTAGGCAAAGAGGGCGACCGAGCCGCCTGTATGCAGAAACACCACGCGATCGGTTTTCGCAAAGGCCCCTGCGCGGACCATGGCGACAAGTCCGGCAAAGCCCTTGCCGGAATAGACCGGGTCGAGCAGTATGCCTTCGAGCCTGGCGAGCATGATCATCGCCTCGACCATCGCTTCGGTCGGCTGGCCATAGCCAGCGCCGACCTGATCGTCATGGGCGACGACGCTCTCGCGCGGCAGATCACCGCGCACGCTCAACAATTCCGCTGTGCGCAGGGCCAACCCATGTACATTGTCGATCTGTTTCTCACGTGGCGCGCGGACCGAGTAGCCGGTGACCGGAATAGGGGCATTGAGTGCGTGCAGCCCTGCCACCAACCCCGCTTGCGTGCCGGCCGAACCGGTCGCATGCACGATGTGATCGATCCTGAGACCCATGGCATCAGCCTGTCCGACCAGTTCCTGCGCGCAGGCCGCATAGCCAAGCGCGCCGACGGGGTTCGACCCGCCACCGGGGATGACATAGGGCTTGCGGCCTTCGCTGCGCAGGCTTTCGGCCAGGGTCTCTGCTTCGGCATTCATGTCCAGCCCCTCTGGGCGGAAATCAAAGTGACAATCCATCATCTCGTCAAGCAGCACGTTGCCTGCTGACTCGTAATCAGCACCCTGATTGGTCACACGCCGCTCCAGCAACGCATGACAGGCCAGCCCGGCGCGCGCAGCGGCTGCGGCAGTCTGCCTTACATGGTTCGACTGCGTGGCACCTTGCGTGACCAATGTGTCCGCTCCCTGCTCCAATGCATCGGCAAGCAGGAATTCCAGCTTGCGGGTCTTGTTGCCGCCAGAGGCCAGCCCGGTGCAGTCATCGCGTTTGATCCAGATCTCCGGCCCGCCCAGTGCGGCACTTAACCGGTCGAGGCGCTCGAGGGGCGTTGGGAAATGACCGAGACGATAGCGTGGAAACCGTGCAAGATGCATGACAGATCCTTGTTAGTATTCTTTAAACATGTAAATCATCGAATTTGAGCTTGATCAAATGCGAATTTTGTCACTTAATATGCACAAACTGCATATTGGAACCTGACATGCGTCTGGAGTGGTTAGAAGATATCCTTGCTGTGGCCGAGCATGGTTCATTCCAGGCTGCTTGTGAAAAACGCAACATCTCGCAACCGGCATTCTCGCGCCGGATCCGCCAGATCGAACAGGCGCTGGGGACACCGATCTTTGATCGCAGCACCCGACCCGCGCGGCTAGCGCCACATGTCGTTGAACAGCTGGACCGTATGCGGGAGTTGTCCGTTGGTCTGCGCGACCTGACTGCTGCTCTGCGCGATTCAGGTGGGCAGCGGCGGCGTGTGGTGATCGTCTCGCAGCATGCGATCGCAGCGACCTCAACTCCCGAAATCATCGGCAGCTTTGCAGATCTGGATATCGACACGCGCCTGCGCTCAGCCAATCGGGATGACTGCCTGGCCCAGATCATGACGCGCCGGGCCGATATCGCCTTCATTCATGACGTGGTTGGCGCGCCGGAGATACTTGGGGCGGAGTTCCTGGAACTTCGAGAAATCGGAAAAGAGACACTGATTCCGGTTTTTGCAAGCGATCGCCTTGAGACGCTCAATGAGGCGTATCTGCGCGGCGAGTTGCCAGTGATCGCGTATCCTGCGGATGTATTCCTGGGGCAGGTGCAGCGACGAATGATCTTTCCGCGACTGACCCGTATTGGCAATGTCCGGCCTCGACTTGAAACTGCACTGACCCTTGCAGCGCTGGAATTCGCGCGTACGGGCTTTGCGCTTGCCTGGATACCGGAACCGCTTGCGCGCGCAGAAATCCGGGCCACTCATCTTGTCGATCTCAGCAGCACCCTTCCGTCAATCTCGATGACCTTGATCGCTGCCAGGCTGAGGGATACGAATTCCGAAATTGTAAATGAAGTATGGGGAAGGTTGGGCGGAGAATGTTGATGAAACAATAATCCTCCGGAAAAGAAACAGATGGCGATCTTGGCAACTTTTTCCCTCAGAAGCCACTGTCCGCTCCCCGCGCACTGCATTGGTCATGCTGCAACCGCGAAAGGTAATGTGTGGATGGCCCGACCGGCAGAATGTTCCGCAAAGCCGACGTACCAGCCCACTGCGCCCCTCCCTCTGCACCGTCTGCCGCGCGACCATTGTCAGTAAATCACACTCCAAGACCCTTTTCCTGCGCGGCCAGGGCAAATCGCAGGGCTTCCGCATAAGCGTCGAAGAGCGCAATGACATGCTGCCAGTCGCGCATCGGGCAAAGGATGATGCCACTGGTGCCATGAGCATGATGCACCTTGTGGATGACAGAGCCGTGCAGATCGATGATACAGGGGGGGTCTTACACGGTGACACCACGGATATAGCCGACATTTCCATCACCGCGCAGAACGCCGTGGCGCAGGCTGCAAATTCAGGCAGAAGCGCCCGGCGCAGGGCTGGAAACTGCGCGACCGGGCGCGTAACATCTGCCGGGTGACCCTCTTTCGGAACCTCCCTGCTGCTACATGGAATTTGACTATGTCATCATAGGCGGCGGCTCTGCCGGATGCGTGTTGGCCGCGCGCCTGTCCGAAGATCCGGCCATCAAGGTCTGCCTGATCGAGGCCGGTGGCACGGGGCGCAGCTTCATGGTGCGCGCGCCTGCCATGGTCGCGGGCATGATCTCGGGGCGACCGAAGATCAATAACTGGGCCTTCTGGAGCACGCCGCAACAGGGGCTGAACAATCGCCGCCTGTTCCAGCCACGCGGGCGCTGCCTTGGTGGCTCATCGGCGATCAATGCCATGCTCTATATCCGTGGCCACCCGTCCGACTATGACGCCTGGGCCGAAGCCGGGGCCGAGGGCTGGGACTGGCACTCCGTCCTTCCATGGTTCCGCAAATCCGAGACCAATGCACGCGGGGCCTCTGAATGGCACGGGACAGAAGGTCCGCTGCATGTGGCCGACCAGCGCCGACCCGCGCCCATCACCCGCGCCTTCATCTCCGCCTGTGCAGAGCGTGGGCTGCGCGCCAATGACGATTTCAACGGGCCTGAGCAAGAGGGCGCGGGGCTGTTTCAGGTCACGCAGTTCCGTTCCGGGCCGCATAAAGGGACCCGCTGCTCAGCGGCTGCAGCCTATCTGCACCCGGTCATGACCCGGCCCAATCTGACTGTGCTGACCCGAAGCCTCGCCGCAGGGCTAACCCTTGAGGGCAAGCGCGCCACCGGTGTCGTGATCCACAGGCGCGGGCGGCGTAGTCACCTGCGCGCAAGGCGCGAAGTGATCCTTGCGGCCGGGGCTTTCGGCTCACCGCAACTGCTGATGCTTTCGGGGATCGGCCCTGCAGATGAATTGCGCGCGCATGGGATCACGCTGCGCCATGAATTGCCCGGGGTCGGCCAGAACCTGCAGGATCACCTTGATTATACGATCTCCTGCACCTCGCGCCGCGCCGATGTGGTTGGGCTGAACCCGGCAGGGCTTGCGCGCTTGTTCCGCGCCGGGCTGGACTGGCGCAGAACGGGCGAAGGTCTCTTCGCCTCGCCCATGGCCGAGGGCTGCGCCTTCCTGCGGACTGACCGGGCATGCGACAGGCCCGATGCGCAGCTTCATTTCGTGATCGGGATCGTGGACTCGCATATGCGCAACCTGCATCTGAGCAATGGCTATTCGTGCCATATCTGCCTGCTGCGCCCCTTTTCGCGCGGCAGCGTCGGGTTGAGCAGCGCGCAGCCACAGGCCCCCCCGCGCATAGACCCGGCCTATCTGTCGGACCCGCGCGACTTGGGCACGCTGGCGCGCGGGGCGCAGATCATGGAGACCATCCTTGACAGCCCTGCGCTTGCGCCGTGGCGCGGGCGCAGACTGCATCCGCATGATGGATCAGATGCCGCACGCGAGGCTGATATCCGCGCCCGCGCCGAAACCATCTATCACCCGGTCGGCACCTGCCGCATGGGCCGCGATGCGATGGCCGTGACTGACCCGGCGCTACGCGTGCACGGGATCGCTGGCCTGCGGGTGATTGATGCCAGTGTGATGCCGAAACTGATCAGCGGCAATACCAACGCCCCAACCATCATGATCGCCGAACGCGGCGCTGAGTTTCTTCGCAAGGGCTGAAGACTGCTCGGCACTGAGCCTGCGCATCGACAGGCCCGGTTCTTCCGGTCACCAACGCGGAGAAACCCGGGCGCTGAAGCTTCGGGGCCCGGCCCTTATCCCTCAATGCCCAAACAGTCCCACATAGCTGGCTCTTGTGACAATATTACATGGCCTCAGGAAGTCGGTGCAATGGCGCAGGCGCGAAACGCCGCAACAGGGCCTGCTGCTCCGTCGAGCAGGACCGTGACACTGGCATCGTCCAGCCGGGCCACTGCCCTGTCGCCGGCCTCCAGCCCGTCGAGGACATTGCCGAAGCCGCGGTCAGTCACTGTGAGACTTGCGCCGCCCCCGGATATCTCGTGCCGGTCCGTGCCTATGGTCAGCCCCAGCGCCCCTTCGAAGGTCATCATGAAAACCGGCCCCGGCGGCCAGAGCGCGCCCTGCCGTGTCAGCGTGATGGCATAGGGCTCGGCTTCGCGCGGATCGTAAGTCAACTCTACGGCTGCCTCGGCACCCTCGTGACTGAGCGTGCAAACAGGATGTGGCGAAAACTCCCAGCCGAGGGCAGGGCTGACAGGGAGAGCGAGGAACACTGGCAGGATACGTAGCATTGGCGAAACATGGGCGCGAAGCGACAGATGGCAAGAGCGTGCTTCCCTGCCGATAGGGGGGCCGTGTTCTGGCCGGTCGTCGGAGACCTGCGTGTTGATTGTCCCTGCGCACATGACCCGGCGTCGAGAACTGATCCACCCAGTGATGATGTTCTACCGGTCATGATCGCGTCAACGCTGGTGTTGCCTTCCAGTGCGACTGATATTGCGTCGGAGTTTTACTTCTTTGCGCCGACTGCAAATCGATACCCGCGCCTATGCGATACCGCATCTCGAATTGGGATGCGCGCGCACGCCCACATGTTCATGTTCATCATATGCTCGATCCAGGATTTCCTCCACAGGAAGCTCTGTTCATCATCTGGCGCCGGCCCGAATTAGGTGGGCTGGTGACGGTCGCGACCGGATCGCACCGAGCGATGGTAGCCGCCTGGAATGTTGTGCAAGATCAATACCCGGCAGAAGAATTGACCCTTCAGAACCGCGCGAGGGTTCTTCGGAGGCGCAAGCCGGTCTAGCCAGCAGGTTCACGCCTCCGGCTCACAAGGACGCATTCTTGATCGATCTGACACGACGCCCTTCGCCATCAGCGTGACCCCGTCGCGGTCCAAGTCATGGCTTTGGCAGGTCTGAGCGTTGAAAGCCTCAACATATGGGGTCTCCTGAAAATCCAGGAGACCCAACTGCGCCTCTTGGGTAATCAGCCTGGTGATCGACTGCATCGCGTTATCATGCCGCTTCCCGAAGAACGCGGCCACGTCGCGGCTATTGGCGAACACCTTGCCATACTTGACTGTGACGATTGGGTTTGGCTCGTCTTGACTTCACAGGGTTGGTTTTCAAAACTGCGCAGGTGATCTGCGCCTTGATTTGCGTAACCACGCGTCTTCCCAATCTTCGCCAGGCAGGGCTGGAATCATCACCCGCGCAACAGGGAGGTTTGTTGCCGCCAATCGGTTCGCGAGATGACAGGCGGCGGCCTGTCCCTCGAAGTGGGTGTCATTGTCGCCAAAGATCACGATCTCTTCACAACCCGGCGGTGGCAACCACTTCTTCATCAACAAACTGTTGAGTGCGGCCCAGACTGGCATGTTGAAGATTGCAGATGCGGCCATCGCGGTTTCGACACCCTCGGCTACACCCGATGGGCCGCTTTCGGTCCAATCTGATAGCATAACGCAGGCACCATCCGGCACCTTCCCGGACATAAACTTGCGTGATTTTCTTAATCTCGGCCTTACCAGACCCATCCGACTTCAGAAATGTGCGGTGGATCGTGTCGAACTTCGGTTCGCCATAACGCCCAGGCGCTTTGACCACCGCACGGGGCCGCGACGGCTATCGCATCACACCTTCTTCGGGACGACACTCTGCTCCGGCTTGCCCCCCTGATCCGCCTTGGCCTCACCATCAACTTTTATCTGCGACACGACGCGATTGCGCCCGGCTGCCTTTGCCCGGTAGAGCGCCGTATCTGCGGCCTTCATGATTTCATCCAAGGACTTACCATCCCGTCCGAGCACCCCGATCCCGGCCGAAACCGTGATGTGAGGCAGGACACGCCCCGCTGTCGACAGGCGAAGTTTGGCAACTTCGCGGCGCAACGCTTCGGCCTGCGCCCTGGCCATCGTCTCGTCCATGTCGGGGCAGATGATGACGAACTCCTCACCGCCCAGACGACACGACGAGAGGGTTTCCGGCAGGAAATCCGACAATAGCCGTCCGACCTCACTCAGCACGAGGTCGCCCACCTCATGCCCGTGATCGTCGTTGAATTGTTTGAAGCGGTCGATATCCAACGCGATCAAGGCGATGGGTTTCTCGGCATGCTGAGCCATGGCGACCTGGCGTTTTGCGTGCTCATTGAACCAGCGGCGGTTCCAAAGCCCCGTCAGCGGATCGCGCTCGGATTTTTCGTGCAGTTCCTGGCGCAGGCGCACATTCGCGACCGCGAGGCTGATCTGCTCGGCGCAGATCAGGGAAATATCCCACCGGTTGCGCAAGACCTCATCACGCAACTTGCGCATGATACCACCTTCTTCGAACCCGTCGAAGACAATATGCAGCAGACCGATTGTCTCACCATGCGCGATGATCGGCAGGCAGAAATACGGTGTGCCGGGACGGCTGACATGGTCGCAGACAAACTCGATCGGCCGCAACCCGAACGCATAGGCACGCCCACGGCGCAACGCCCAGCAATCATCGGGCATGATATGCACGTCGAATTCGGGCATTGTGCCCCAGCTCGCCACCAGTTCCAGCACTGTACGCTCGTCATTGTAGATGTAGAGGGCCCCATCCGCCTCCGTGATCAGCGTATGCATGGCGCGCCGGATCACCATGAGCAGTTCCTCGAAGGATTTCGCCGAATAGAGCCATTCGCTCGTCAGCGCGAGAAGCTGGCGTTCCGATTGGCGCAACTCCTCGGCATGGCGCATCTCCTCGTTCTGCGCCTCGAGACGCTTGCGCTCGGTGATGTCGCGCATGGTCGAGATGAAATGCGTGTGGCGACCGGTCGAATCATAGACAGGCGTGACTCTCAGATCGACCCAGAACGCCTCCCCGGTCTTGGTGTAGTTCAGGATATCGACCCGTATCTCGCGGCGCTGATTGCAGGCGGCCTCGATCTCGCGCGCGGTATTCAGACAGGTATCTTCACCCTGCAGCACGGTGCCCGGCTCATGACCGCGCAAATCGTCCAGCGTGTAACCTGTCTGCTGCGTAAAGGCCGGGTTCAGCCACAAGGTCTTTCGCTCGGGATCGCTGATCACGACGGCATCGGAGGAATGACGCATCACCAGATCGGCGTAGAATGCCTCATCCTTGATCGTCTGCAATGCCGTGATCGTCTGCGCGCACATGCTTGTGGCCCTGTCACTCTAACCCTGATCTGGCCGCAGTTTGCCATGCGAGTGTTAACGTTCGGTTGCGCTTGCCCGCGCCCCCCCGTGACATCAGGTTGAATAAGATATAGCTTCTCGCCGTAACATATCCGGCATTCGGCCCAGAGACACGGATCAAAAGGGGATGCACGGATCGAAAAGGAAAGGGAAACCGATGCTTGACCAGCCAACTGATCTCAAATCGCTCTTGTCTGATCCCACATTGCTGGAGACGCGCGGTCTGATAGCCGGCGAATGGGTTGCCGCCGATGACGGCGCGACATTCGATGTGCGCAATCCGGCGCGCGGAGATGTGATCGCCCAGGTGGCAGACATGACCCGCGAAGAGACGCGCCGCGCAATCGCGGCCGCCGACAAGGCCCGCCATGAATGGGCCGCGCGCACAGGCAAGGAGCGCGCGAATATCCTGCGCAAATGGTTCGACCTGATGATGGCCAATCAGGAAGATCTGGCGCTGATCCTGACGGCCGAGATGGGCAAACCGCTGGCCGAGGCGCGCGGCGAGATCGCCTATGGTGCGAGTTTCGTCGAGTGGTTCGCGGAAGAGGCCAAGCGCGTCTATGGCGAGATCATCCCCGGCCACCAGCCGGACAAGCGCATCAGCGTGATCCGCCAGCCCATCGGCGTGGCGGCATCAATCACACCGTGGAATTTCCCCAATGCGATGATCGCACGCAAAGTGGCGCCTGCGCTCGCGGTCGGCTGCGGGTTCGTGGCGCGCCCGGCTGCCGAAACCCCCCTGTCGGCGCTGGCCATGGCGGTGCTGGCAGAACGCGCAGGGGTCCCGAAAGGGGTGCTCTCGGTCATTCCGTCCTCGCGCTCCTCGGAGATCGGGAAAGAGTTCTGCGAGAACCCCAGTGTTCGAAAACTGACATTCACGGGCTCGACCGAAGTGGGCCGGATCCTGCTGCGCCAATCCGCGGATCAGGTCATGAAATGTTCAATGGAATTGGGGGGTAACGCCCCGTTCATCGTGTTCGATGATGCCGATCTGGATGCAGCCGTCTCTGGCGCCATCATGTCGAAATATCGCAATAATGGGCAAACCTGTGTCTGCGCCAACCGCATCTATGTGCAGGCGGGTGTGTATGACGCCTTTGCCGAAAAGCTGAAAGCCGCTGTCGAAAAGATGCAGGTTGGCGACGGCTTGGCACCCGGGACCGAGCTTGGGCCATTGATCAATGACAAGGCCGTCGAGAAGGTCGAGGATCACATCGCCGATATCCTCGCCAAGGGGGGTCAGCTGGTCTCCGGCGGCAAGCGTCATGGCAATGGCGGCAGTTTCTTCGAGCCCACGATCGCGACCGGTGTCACGCAGGAGATGAAGGTTGCGCAGGAAGAGACCTTCGGGCCGCTCGCCCCGCTGTTCCGTTTCGAGACCGAAGACGAGGTGATCGGCCACGCCAATGACACCATCTTCGGGCTGGCCTGCTATTTCTATGCCCGCGATGTCGGGCGGATCACCCGCGTGCAGGAAGCGCTCGAATACGGGATCGTCGGCGTGAATACCGGCATCATCTCGACCGAGGTCGCGCCCTTCGGCGGGGTCAAACAATCCGGTCTCGGGCGCGAAGGCTCAAGCCACGGGATCGATGACTATCTCGAGATGAAATACATCTGCCTCAGCGTCTGATCACGCAAGGCAGCTAACAGGCCGGAGGGCCATGGCCCGACGCGGGCGTTGGGGGCTCGATGCCCCCAACGCCCGCCCCCCTTCCCCCGCTCAACGCAGCGCGCGACGCAAGTGGCGCTCAAGACACTCAGGCGCGGCAAATTCCAGCCGCACAGGCAGTGCCAGCACCTTCGCCCGGAACTTCGCAGGCAATCGCACGGCGTCCTTCTCGGTGGTCACGAGCTGCGCGCCGAGCGTTTTTGCCTCAAGCTCGAGCCGCGCCATCAAGGGTTCCGTCAGCGGTTGGTGATCACTCAAGGCCTCCGCACGCAAGACCTCGGCGCCCTGCGCCCGCAATGTCGAAAAAAACTTCTCCGGCCGCCCGATCCCGGCGAAGGCCAGCACGCGCCGCCCAGTCCAGCCCATCCCCATCTGCAACGGGCGCAGCTCCGCTTGCAGCAGGGGCAGCGCGCCGATGCTGTATCTGCGCGCAAAGAGCCGCTGGATCTCGGGCGGGCCGATACTGACCACCAGATCCGCGCGCGCCAGCCCCGCGGCCACAGGCTCGCGCAGCGGGCCCGCCGGAAACACCCGCCCATTGCCGAACCCGATCGCTGCATCGACGACGAGCAGGGAGAGATCCTTCGCCAGGGACGGGTTCTGAAAACCATCATCCATGATCAGAAGATCCGCGCCCGCCGCGACGGCTGCGCGACCGGCCTCGGCGCGCGCATGGGCGATCCAGACCGGGGCGAAGGCCGCCATCAGCAGCGGCTCATCGCCCACTTCGGCCGCCGAATGCGCGCGAATATCCACCTGCACAGGCCCCGCGAGGCTGCCGCCATAGCCGCGCGAGAGAATATGCGGCGCATAACCCATGCTCTGATACATTTGGGCCAGCGCAATCACGGTCGGGGTCTTGCCGGTCCCGCCCAGATTGAGATTGCCGACACAGACCACAGGCACCGGCGCGCGGTATTCGGGCGCGCGCGCGACGCGTCGCGCGGTCACCTTCGCCGCCAGCGCCGCCAGAGGCGTGAGCAACCGCGCGCGCAAACCGGGTCGGTCCGGGGATGTGAACCAGAAGGCAGGGGGCCGCATCAGCCAGCCTCCTTGGCATCGCACTTCTCCAGCAGTGCCGCAAGAATGGTTTCCGTGGCGTCCGAAGCGCTCGAGATCACCTGCCAGCCACGATGCGCCTGATCCGCTGCCAGATCGGGTCGCAATGCCGTGCAGATGGCCGAGCCCAGCGCCTCGGCGCTCTGGATCATGCGGGTCGCGCGGGCCTCGCGCAGCATGTCATAGGCTTCCGCATAGCGCCCATACATGCGGCCATGCACAATGGCACAGCCCAGCCCCGCCGCTTCGAGCGGGTTGAACGCGGAGCCCTCGGTGCTGAGCGAGCCGCCCAGATAACAGACCATACCCAGCCGATACCAGAGGCCGCGTTCGCCTTCGGTATCGGCGATATAGACCTGGGTCTCAGGGGTGATCGTCTCATCGCGCGACCGTAGCGCCGTGACAAACCGTTTCGCGGCGATCTCGCGCAGGGCGGGGCCGCGTCGCG
>PWZT01000074.1 GCA_003567315.1 Paracoccaceae bacterium | reverse complement strand
GATTGGGAGCGCGATGATTTCATCGCGGCGCTCGATGCCAACATGCTCACCCCGATTGCGCTGATCAAGGCGCTGGTGCCGGGCATGATCGAACGCGGCTGGGGGCGGGTGGTCAATATCACCTCGCAATCGGTGAAATCCCCGATCCCGGTGCTGGGGCTGTCCAATTCGGCGCGCGCCGGGCTCACGGGCTATGTGGCCGGGACGGCGCGGCAGGTCGCGGGCAAGGGCGTGATCATGAACAACCTTCTGCCCGGCATCCACGACACGGACCGTGCGAGCGCCCTTGATGGCGGTGTGG
This sequence comes from Paracoccaceae bacterium, assembly GCA_003567315.1. GTDB lineage: Bacteria > Pseudomonadota > Alphaproteobacteria > Rhodobacterales > Rhodobacteraceae > Roseinatronobacter. The sequence continues at coordinate 17,576 of PWZT01000074.1, read as the reverse complement.
CCAAGACGCAGGGCATCAGTGTGGAGGAGGCCCGCAAGCAACGCCAGGCCACGATCCCGGCGGGGCGCTATGGCACTGCCGCCGAGTTCGGCGCAGCCTGCGCGTTCCTGTGCTCGCAGCATGCGGGCTTCATCGTGGGGCAGAATGTGCTGCTCGATGGCGGTGCCGTAAACGCCACGCTCTGAGGTCGGGGCGCTGGCGCGCCCCCGTCACAGCATCGAGGGCAGCACCTGATCGGGCGGGCGGTGGCCATCCGCATAGGTCTTGATATTGACGATCACCTTCTCGCCCATCTCGATCCGGCCCTCCAGCGTGGCCGAGCCCATATGCGGCAAGAGCACCACATTGGGCAATTCGCGCAGGCGCGGGTTGATGTCATGCCCGCGCTCGAACACATCGAGACCCGCGCCCGCGATCTCGCCCGCGCGCAGGCCGCGGGTCAAAGCGTTCTCGTCAATCACCTCGCCGCGCGAGGTGTTGATGATCACGGCTGACGGCTTCATCAGCTTCAGGCGGCGCGCATTCATCAGATGGAAGGTCGAGGGCGTGTGCGGGCAGTTGATCGAGATCACATCCATGCGCGCAACCATCTGATCGAGGCTTTCCCAATAGCTCGCCTCCAGCGGCTCTTCCACATCCGGGCGCAGGCGGCGGCGGTTGTGGTAATGGATCTGCATCCCGAAGGCGCGCGCGCGTAGCGCCACGGCCTGCCCGATGCGCCCCATGCCCAGAATGCCCAGCCGCTTGCCGCCGATCCGCGTGCCCAGATGCGCCATCGGCGACCAGCCGCGCCAGCGATCCGCCTGCATCTCGGCCAGCCCCTCGGGCAGCTTGCGCGTGACAGCGAGCATGAGCGCGATGGTCATGTCGGCTGTGTCATCGGTCAGAACGCCGGGGGTGTTGGACACCAGAATCCCGCGCTGGCGGGCGGAATGGACATCGATATGATCCACCCCCGCGCCGTAATTCGCGATGAGTTTGAGCTTGTCACCGGCCTGCGCGAGCAGCGCGCTGTCGATCTCGTCGGTGATGGTGGGCACCAGCACATCCGCGCGGCGCAGTGCCTCCGCCAGATCCTCGCGGCGCATCGGGCTGTCATCCTCGCGCAGTTCGACATCGAACAGTTCCTTGAGCCGCGTTTCCACCACATCGGGCAGGCGTCGCGTAACGACAACACTCAGGCGTTGATTGGGCATGGCCGGGTCTCTTCTCTTTGCATCGCTCGCAGTTTCTGGCAACCTGCCAGCACTCGAGGCAATCCACAAGCAGGCAAATGCCCCCGGCGCGCAAGCTGTGCCGGAAGGTCAGGACAAGAACAAATCACCGGACCACCAACCGGGACAGGCAGATAAATGAAACTGACGATTTTGCTCGGCGCGCTTTGCGCAGCGCTGCTTTCATGGACACCCGTTGAAGCCACCACTGTCGAACGCGGGCCGGTCACGAATCTGCCCATGCCACGTTATGTCTCGCTCAGGGCCAATGAGGCCAATGCGCGGCGCGGTCCGGATCAGTCGCATCGAATCGACTGGGTCTACAAGCGCCGCGACCTGCCGCTGCGCGTGACCGCCGAATATGAAAACTGGCGCCGCGTCGAGGATGCCGATGGCAAGGGCGGGTGGATGCATCACGCGCTGCTCTCCGGGCTGCGCACAGCGCTGGTGCGCACGGACATGACGCCGCTACGCCGCAGCCCTGACACGGCGAGTGCGCAAAGCGCGCTGCTGGAGCGCGGGGTGATCGCGCGGGTTCGCATGTGCCAGCGCGACTGGTGCAGGCTCGAGGTCGAAGGCGCGCGCGGCTGGGCGGAGAAACGTCATCTCTGGGGCGTCGATCCGCTCGAGGAGTTCGACTGAGCGCGGCCAGATCGGTCCCGATCAGCCCGGCGCCAGCCGATACGGCCCTGTACCCCGCTTTCATCTTGCCCAAAAATACTCTCGCCGAAGGCCGCGCGCCGTCAGGCGCGCTTCTGCTCGAGACGGGGCACATGCAAACCGACAGCACGCGGCCCCGACTGCTGACGCGTCAGCTTGAACAACGGGCATTTTACTCGATCCGGTAGGGCAGCAATTCACGATAATCATGGTCGATCCGCAGCCGCCGCTCCAGCGGGGGGACTGCGCGCTGGTGGCAATTGTCGCGCTCGCAGATGCGGCAGGAAATGCCGATCGGGTCGAACCCGGCCTCACGCCCCAGATCCATCCCGTCAGCATAGACCAGCGCGCCTGCATGGTCGATTTCGCAGCCCAGCCCGATGGCATAGCGCCGCACCGGCGCATGAAACGCTCCGCCGCCCTTGGTCACGGCAAGTGCGAGGCAGAAATAGCGCATCCCGTCGGGCGTTTCGGCCAGTTGGCGCAGGAAGCGCCCGGGTGTTTCAAACGCCCGATGCACATTCCACAGTGGACAGGCCCCGCCGAAACGGGCGAATTGCAGCCGTGTGGCCGAGTGGCGCTTGGTAATCGTGCCCGCCTGATCCACGCGCACGAAGAAGAACGGCACGCCCTTTGCACCGGGGCGCTGCAGCGTCGAGAGCCGGTGCGCCACCTGCTCGATGGAGGCGCCGAACTCATCGGCCAGTGCCTCGAGATCGTGGCGCTTGCTTTGCGCGGCCTCGAGGAAGCGGCGATAGGGCATCTGCGCGGCTCCGGCGAAGTAATTGGCCAGTCCGATCTTGGCGATGGCGCGGGATTCCTCGGACTGGAAGCGCGCGAGATCGAGTGTGGCGTCGAGCAGATCGGCTTGTGTGAGAAGCGCCACCTGATGCAGCATCTGGAATGCTTGCGTAGCGCGCGTGGCCTTGGCCGAGATTTCCAGCACCCGCGTCTCAGGATCGAGATGGCGCAGGGTCTGGCCAGTGCTCATGCGCAACGTAATCTTGTGTCGCGCCAAGGCTTCGCGCGCAAGCTGGATTGTATCGCGCCCCTGTGCGGCGAAGCGTTCGGCGGCGCGGTCCACAGCGTCGATATAGTTGTCGCAATAATGGAAGAAGTCGCGCACCTCCTCCCAGGGGCTGAGGCGCAGCGTCGTATCCTCGCGCCCGAGCGCTTCATCGAGCGAGGCGAGTTGTTCCTGCGCCTGCCGATAGGCGCGGTGCAACTCCAGAAATGCGCGCGCGAAGCCCGGCGCATTGGCGCCCACGAGCCGCAGATCGGGCAGGGCGGGCGTGGTCTTGCCGAAGAGCGGGTCGGCGAAAGCCTCGCGCAGATCCGAGACCAGCCGCTCGCTGTCGCCTGCCGAAAGCTCGGTCACATCCATGCCGAATTCGCGCGCAAGCGCCAGAACCACTGCGGTCGAGAGCGGGCGGTTATTGTTCTCCATCTGGTTGAGATAGGGCAGCGACACGCCGAGTTTCGCAGCGAAATCCTTTTGTGTCAGCCCAAGCTGGTTGCGCGTCTCGCGCAGCTTCGCACCGGCATAGAGTTTCTGGGGGGGCATGGGCCTCGGGTGGGTTAGCTAACTATATGCGCCGAGTTTGCAAAGTCATGCCGCCCGGGTCAAGCGCCGATCTGGCGCTCGCGATGCAGGACGTAGAAGAGTGGCGCGATGGCGAGCCCTGTGGTCATGACCATCAACCAGATCAGCGGCGAGGCGCCGGTCTCGACTGTCAGGAGCGCGCCCGCGAGCGCAGAGAGCCCCGCGCCGCCGCCGATGATGATCGCGCCGCCCAGCCCGCTTGCGGTGCCCGCGAGATGCGGGCGTACCGACATCATGCCCGAGGTGGCGGGCGGCAGCAGCATGCCATTGCCAAGCCCGGTGAAGATGAAGCAGCCGAAGAATACCAGCGCGCTGAGGAACCCCGCAAGATAGAGCAGTGCCAGCAGCGCCATGCCGCCAAAGCCGGTGATGCAGCCCAGCAGGATCATCCGGTTGATGCCCAGACGCGCCGCGTAGCGCCCGGCCAAGAAATTCCCGGCGGCATATCCGAGCGCGGGGGCGCCGAAGAACAGCCCGAGTTGCGCGGGGCTCAGCCCGAAGACTTCGGAGCCCACGAAAGGCGCGCCGCCGAGATAAGCGAAGAAGGCGCCGGAGGCGAGTGTCGCGGTCGCGCAATAGCCCCAGAAGCGCCGCGCGCGGATCAGTTCGGGCAGGCCGGTGAAGATGCCGCTGGACCCGCCGAGATCGCTTTTCGTCTCGCCCATGTCGCGCCAGCTCAGCGCCAGCACGCCGATGCCCGCTACAAGCATCAGTGCGAAGCTGCCCTGCCAGCCGAATGCCTCGTCCAGCAGCCCGCCGATGGCCGGGGCGATCATCGGCACCATTGCCATGCCCATGGTGACATAGCCGATGCGCGACGCGGCCTCGGCCTCGCCCATCACATCGCGGATGGAGGCGCGCGAGATCACGATGCCGGTCACGACCACGGCCTGCATCATGCGGAAGAAGAGAAACATCGCAGCAGAGGTCGCGAGCAATGTGCCGATCGTGGCGATGATGAAGACGACCAGCGCGCCGAGCATCACCGGCCTGCGGCCAAAACGGTCCGAGATCGCGCCAATGGCGATCTGCAGCACAGCATTCACCAGCAGATAGAGCGAGACCGAAAGCTGCATGACCGCGTAGTCAGTGTCGAAATAGGCCGCCATGGAGGGCAGGGAGGGCAGAAACACATTCATCGCCAGCGCGGCGATCGAGGCCTGCGCCACCAGCGTCGCCACATGCGGCGGCGTGCTGTGATCGAGAAACCGGATTTCGACAGGCTGGGGCTGTTGCAGCATCACGCTTGCTTTCGGGGTGCTTTGTCATAAATAATACACATGTGAAGAGAAGCGCCCGGCCTCGAAATGTCAAGCGCTCTCTTGGTTTGCAAATTAGCCTGTGCTGACGTGAAAGGGTTTGCAAATTTTCCCGATTTTTCTTTAACAGCCTGCCTTGCGCAAGTATGTTGCGCGAAATCGGCCCGTGCGCGGGCGTCAGAGCATCCGGGGGGCACCATGAAAGACATCCTGCAACAGCTTGAGGGCAAGCGCGCGACAGCGCGTCTCGGAGGGGGTCAGCGACGGATCGATGCGCAACACGCAAAGGGCAAGCTCACCGCGCGCGAGCGGATCGAATTGCTCCTCGACGAAGGCAGCTTCGAGGAGTTCGACATGTTCGTAGCGCATCGCTGCGTCGATTTCGGCATGCAGGCCGAACGTCCTGCGGGCGATGGTGTGGTGACCGGCTGGGGTACGATCAATGGCCGCCAGGTCTATGTGTTTGCGCAGGATTTCACAGTCATGGGCGGCTCTGTGTCAGAGACCCATGGCGCCAAGATCTGCAAGATCATGGATATGGCGATACAGAACGGCGCGCCTGTCATCGGGCTCAACGATTCGGGCGGCGCGCGTATTCAGGAAGGTGTGGCCAGCCTTGCCGCCTATGGCGAAGTGTTCGACCGCAATATCAAGGCGTCCGGCGTGATCCCGCAGATCAGCGTCATCATGGGGCCTTGCGCGGGGGGCGCGGTCTACAGCCCGGCGATGACGGATTTCATCTTCATGGTGAAGGATTCGAGCTACATGTTCGTGACCGGCCCCGATGTGGTGAAGACCGTCACCAATGAGGTGGTGACGGCGGAGGAGCTTGGCGGGGCCGTCACCCATACGCGCAAATCCTCGGTCGCCGATGCGGCGTTCGAGAATGACGTCGAGGCGATGATCGAGATCCGCCGTCTGATCGATTACCTGCCGCTCAACAATCGCGCGATGCCACCTGTGCGGCCCTTCTTCGATGATCCCGCGCGGCTCGAGCCAAGCCTCGACAGTCTGATCCCCGACAACCCCAACAGCCCCTATGACATGAAGGAGCTGATCGAAAAGGTCGCCGATGAGGGCGATTTCTACGAGATTCAGGCCGAATTCGCCAAGAATATCATCACGGGTTTCATCCGGCTGGAAGGACGCACTGTGGGCGTGGTGGCCAACCAGCCGATGGTGCTTGCCGGCTGTCTCGATATCGACTCCAGCCGCAAGGCAGCGCGTTTCGTGCGCTTCTGCGATGCTTTCGAGATCCCGATCCTGACCTTTGTCGATGTGCCGGGCTTCCTGCCGGGGACGGGGCAGGAATATGCCGGTGTCATCAAGCATGGCGCGAAACTGCTCTATGCCTATGGCGAAGCGACAGTGCCTAAGGTCACGGTCATCACGCGCAAAGCGTATGGCGGGGCCTATGTGGTCATGGCGTCCAAGCATATGGGGGCGGATTTCAACTATGCATGGCCTACGGCCGAGATCGCGGTGATGGGCTCCAAGGGCGCTGTGGAGATCCTGTATCGCTCGGAGCTTGGGGATACGGAAAAGGCTGCCGCGCGGATCAACGAGTATGAAGAACGCTTCGCAAACCCTTTTGTTGCGGCAGAAAAAGGCTTCATCGATGAAGTGATCATGCCGCAATCAACCCGCAAACGCGTGGCCCGTGCCTTTGCTTCGCTGCGCAACAAGAAGCTCGAGAACCCGTGGAAGAAGCACGACAACATCCCGCTGTGACGCCATCCGGCCATCCCGACGCACGCGGCTTCGCGGCTGACCGCCTGCTGGAAAGCGAGCGGCTGGCGCTTGCGGCTGCCGGGGCGCCACTGGCATTGCTGCTGACGCAGATCGGCACGATCTCCGAGGGCGGGCAGATCGTGCGTGGCCTCGCCACCGTGTCGATCATTGCCTTTACCTATTGCTGTGTCTGGCAGGTCTATATCGTGAATTACGCGACCTACTGGCTGGCGGCGGCGCGCATGGAGGGGGATAATCCGGCACTTGTCGGTCGCGGGCTGATCCGGGCTTTCGGGCTCAGCGAGGCGCATACGGAAGCCGGGCTGATCCGCCTCATCCAACGCTCGCGCTGGCATTATTCGCTGGCCTATTGGGCGGGCGGGCTGAGCGGGCTTGGCGCAGCGCTGTCGGTGGTCTGGTCATGATCCAACGCGCAGCGTTTCCTGCTGTCGCCACGCTGTTGGTGCTCTGCCCCGGCTCCGGTGCAGCCCATGCAGATACGCTGACCCTGCCTTCGGGGGTCGAGGCGCGGCATCATGACACGATCTTTGACGAGGATCTGGCGGCGATCCGCAAGCGATATGTCGTCCCGCGCGTGGGCGAGCCTGCGAGCCTTTATGCAGGTGATGCGGATCGGGTGTTCGAGGACATGCTCTGGCTGTGCGAGACACAGATCGCTGCATCGCTGCTGGACGGGGTCGACCCGAGCGCCGAGGGCTGGAATGCGGCGGTGATCTCGATGATGGACCGCCCGCTCGAGTTCGGCGCGCGCGATGCCGAGGTGGTGCAATTGTTCGAATGGTTCGATCTGACCATGGACGGGTGTGAAATCGAAATGGATCTTTACCATGAGTGATGCGCTGACTGAGCCACGGTTTGATGCAAGCATGCCACAAGCCATTCGCATCCCGAGATTTTCGTGGTCAGGATTCCGCAAACCCTGTATCCTGCGCCGGTATGCGCCAATTCCGGCGCATGCTTTGCACAACCAACAGGCGCGCGAGATGCAAACAGCGCGCCAAGGCAAAACGAGCAGGAGAATAAAATGGCGAAAATCGCACTCGCTACAGCTTTCCTTATTTCGGTGCTGCCGGGATTCTGCCTCCCCCAGCGCGAAAAAGCACCCGAGCCAGTCCAGCATTTCGAGCCGATCTCGGAGCCGGTTTACGTCGAGCCAAGATCGACCAAAGGCCACTAATGCACCCATGGCCGCAAGGCAGGGGGGCTTCCCTGCCTTGCGCGCAACATCGAGACGCCCGCGCCCTCTCGCACAGCGGAGGCGTCCATGCTGAAGCATCGCGGGTTTCCGGGCCGCCTGCCCAGTTCCGATTTCCAGTTCACCATTCGCCGCGCCAATCCCAAGGGCGCCACGCCACTTGTTGCTCGCAAGCGCTACGCCGACCGCCGCGCAGTCGATCGCCGCGCCGATGAGGCGTTTCTCGGCGCGCTGATCGCGCATTTCGGCGAAGAACCTTTCGAGCGCGGCAATCTCGATGCCGGGCGGTTGTCATGGCTGATGGGCCGTGAAGTCGTGCCCGCCTCCGAGCCTTTCGACCCTGTCAGCTATGAGGCGCTTTTGCGCGTGGATATGCGGGCGGCGCAAGCCAGCTTTCCGCAGCTTTTCGACGGGTCTTCCGAATTCGCTTTCGACACATGGGAGGAGTGATGCGCGTATTCCGCCTTTTCCTCCAGCCTCTGCCTGAGAAGGAGCCTGCATGTTTTCCAAGATACTGATCGCCAATCGCGGCGAGATTGCCTGCCGCGTGATCAAGACCGCCCGCAAGATGGGGATCAAGACAGTCGCGGTCTATTCCGATGCCGACCGCAATGCGCTGCATGTGCGTATGGCCGATGAGGCGGTGCATATCGGCCCGTCACCAGCAAACCAGTCTTATATCGTGATCGACAAGATCATGGAGGCGATCCGCCAGACCGGGGCCGAGGCGGTGCATCCGGGCTATGGGTTTCTGTCTGAGAACATGAAATTCGCCGAGGCCCTGGCCGCCGAGGGCGTGGCCTTCATCGGCCCGCCCGCAAATGCCATCGAGGCGATGGGCGACAAGATCACCTCGAAGAAGCTCGCCGCTGAAGCGGGCGTCAGCACTGTGCCGGGATATATGGGGCTGATCGCGGATGCCGATGAGGCCGTGAAGATCAGCACGGAGATCGGCTACCCGGTGATGATCAAGGCCTCCGCCGGGGGCGGCGGCAAGGGCATGCGCATCGCCTGGAATGACGACGAGGCGCGCGAGGGCTTCCAGTCCTCGAAGAACGAAGCTGCCTCGAGTTTCGGCGATGACCGCATCTTCATCGAGAAATTCGTGACCCAACCGCGCCATATCGAGATTCAGGTGCTCGCGGATCAGCACGGCAATTGCGTCTATCTGCATGAGCGCGAATGCTCGATCCAGCGCCGCAATCAGAAAGTCATCGAGGAAGCGCCCTCGCCATTCCTGGATGAAGCCACACGCAAGGCCATGGGCGAGCAGGCTTGCGCGCTTGCGCAGGCCGTGGGCTATACCTCGGCGGGCACAGTTGAATTCATCGTCGATGGCGCGCGCAATTTCTACTTCCTCGAGATGAACACGCGCCTTCAGGTGGAACACCCGGTCACGGAACTGATCACCGGCGTCGATCTGGTAGAGCAAATGATCCGCGTGGCGGCAGGCGAGAAACTGCCCTTTGCACAGGCGGACCTCAAGATCGACGGCTGGGCGATGGAAAGCCGCCTCTATGCCGAGGATCCTTACCGCAATTTCCTGCCCTCCATCGGGCGGCTCACGCGCTACCGCCCGCCAGCGGAAGTGGTGGAAGCTGCGCGCGCCGTGCGCAATGACACGGGCGTTTTCGAGGGTGGCGAGATCTCGATGTATTACGACCCGATGATCGCCAAGCTCTGCACATGGGCACCCACGCGCGGGCAGGCCATCGAGGAAATGCGCCTTGCGCTCGATGAATTCGAGCTCGAGGGCATCGGCCACAACCTGCCTTTCCTGTCGGCCGTGATGGACCACCCCCGCTTCGTCTCGGGCGAGATCACAACGGCCTTCATTGCCGAGGAATATCCTGACGGGTTTGAAGGTGCCACGCTCGACGACGCGCTTCTCCACCGCGTTGCCGCCTGTGCCTGCGCCATGAACCGCGTGGCCGAAATCCGCCGCGCCCGCGTCTCGGGGCGGATGGACAATCACGAGCGCGTGGTGGGCACGGATTGGATCGTGAAGATCGCGGGCCAGAGCCTGACCGCCAGTATCGACGCGGATCGCGACGGCTCGACGGTCACGCTGGAGGGCGCGCGCTATCGCATCACCTCGGACTGGCGCCCGGGCCAGCCGCTCGCGCGGTTGATGGTCGATGGCACGCCACTGGTGATGAAGGTCGCGAAACTTCCCGGCGGCTTCCGCCTGCGCCTGCGCGGCGCCGATCTGAAAACGCATGTCCTCTCGCCGCGTCAGGCGGAATTGGCCGAGCTGATGCCCGAGAAACTGCCCCCCGACACCTCTAAGATGCTGCTCTGCCCCATGCCCGGCATGGTCGTGTCGCTCGCCGTGGAAGAGGGCGACGAGGTCTATGAAGGCCAGCCGCTCGCGACAGTCGAGGCGATGAAGATGGAAAACATCCTGCGCGCCGAACGCAAGGGCCGGGTCGCCAAGATCAATGCCGCGCCAGGGGCCTCGCTGGCAGTCGATGACGTGATCATGGAATTCGAGTGATGAAACGCACGCCCCTGCGCCTGTTCATGACCTATTTCCTCTGCTTCTTCGCAGGGCTGGTGCTGGCCTGGGTAATCCTCGCGCAACTCACCGACGGCATCCGCGAGGGGTATTTCGTGCTCCTTCTCCTGCCCCCGCTCGGTGGCATGGCGCTCTTTCACGGCCTTTTTCCGCTGCTCAGCCGTATTCGGCTGGGGCTGGAATTCGTGGCGGTGGGCGGCGGGCTGGTTTATGGGGTGGGGGCCGTGATGGCAGGCGCCGTCTGGCTCGGCTTGCTCGACCCCGGCACGGCGCTGGTTTTCTGGCTTGCAGGTGTTTTCGGTCCCGGCTGGTGGCTCCTCTCCGGCTGGGCCGAGAAGCTGGGATATTTCCAGCAATGACTTCATCTTGCCACAAATACTCGCGGGGGAATGCGGCTGAGCCGCATGGGGGCGGCAGCCCCCTGACGCATCAACCTGGCGTCAGCCGCAATCAGGTCAGACCGGGTCACCGCCCAGAGGGCAGCCGATCCAGCAATTCCTGTCGCCGCGTCGGGAAGCGATCGATCACGGCCATCAATTCGCGCCCCGAACGCACGGCCGGACGCCGCGCCTTCACCTCGCCATCCTTGTCGATGATCGCGGTCACGAAACCGCGCGGGCGGAGCACTTGCCGCAACGGGCTGCGATCGTCGGGGTTCGCGTCGAATATCACCACCACGTCGCGCTCGACAAATTCGTCGTCGCGCGCGCGCAGTGCCTCGATCTGGCGGTTGAACTGTGGGTCATCGGGCGTATCCGCCATCACCACGACGATCCGCTTTTCCCAGATGAAATCGCGCACATTGACCTCGCGCGCATCGAGGAAGAGCAAGCCCTCATCGGCCTCTTCCAGCAATTCCGCGGCCTCTTCCGCCGTCACCTCCTCGGGCGCGGCGTCGCTTTCCAGCATGTCTCCTGCCTCGCCCACAGGCAGGTCTGTCGCTTCGACAGCTTCGGTCGCCATCAGGGCGACGGGGAAAAGGGACGCGAAAACAAGCGTGAAGATCAGTTTCATGAGGCCTCCTGCATGCACAGCATATAGGGGCATATGCCGAGAAAACACCATAGGGTGCAGAAAATTCACTGCGCAAAATGACAGAAAGGACCTGCCATGAGCGATCCGAAGCAGCGTTGGTCGGAACAGGCTGCAAAAGAACTGAAATCCCGCCCGCTGGAGAGCCTGACCTGGCAGACGCTCGAAGGCATCCCGGTCGAGCCGCTCTACACCGCCGAGGATGTGGAAGACCTCCCGCATCTGGGCGGCATTCCGGGCGAGGCGCCTTACACGCGCGGGGTGCGTGCCACGATGTATACGGGCCGCCCCTGGACGATCCGGCAATATGCGGGCTTTTCCACCGCCGAGGAGAGTAACGCGTTTTACCGCAAGGCGCTCGCCGCCGGGCAGCAGGGTGTCTCGGTCGCCTTCGATCTGGCTACGCATCGCGGCTATGACAGCGATCATCCGCGCGTCACCGGTGATGTCGGCAAGGCAGGGGTGGCCATCGATTCGGTGGAGGATATGAAAATCCTCTTCGACGGCATTCCGCTCGAAAAGGTTTCCGTGTCGATGACGATGAACGGCGCGGTGATCCCGATTCTGGCGAATTTCATCGTCACCGGCGAGGAGCAGGGCGTGGACCGCAAGCTCCTTTCGGGGACGATCCAGAATGACATTCTCAAGGAATTCATGGTCCGCAACACCTATGTCTATCCGCCCGAACCCTCGATGCGGATCATCGCGGATATCATCGAATACACGTCCGAGGAGATGCCGAAATTCAACTCGATCTCGATTTCCGGCTATCACATGCAGGAAGCGGGCGCGAACCTCGTGCAGGAGCTGGCCTTCACCCTGGCTGATGGACGCGAATATGTGCGCGCGGCAATCCACCGTGGCATGGATGTGGACCGCTTTGCAGGGCGACTGTCATTCTTCTTCGCCATCGGGATGAATTTCTTCATGGAGATCGCGAAATTGCGCGCCGCGCGGCTCTTGTGGTCGCGGGTGATGGACGAATTCGAGCCCAAGGATCCCAAATCGAAGATGCTGCGCACCCATTGCCAGACCTCCGGCGTGTCGCTGCAAGAGCAGGATCCCTACAACAACGTCATCCGCACGGCCTATGAAGCGATGAGCGCCGTTCTGGGCGGCACGCAGTCGCTGCACACCAATGCCCTCGATGAAGCTATCGCCCTGCCCACCGAGTTTTCTGCCCGTATCGCGCGCAATACCCAGCTTGTGCTGCAGGAAGAAACCGGAGTGACCAAGGTCGTGGATCCGCTGGCAGGGAGTTATTACATCGAGAAGCTCACCCATGATCTCGCTGAAGCCGCCTGGAAGCTCATGGAAGAGGTCGAGGAGATGGGCGGTATGACCAAGGCCGTGGCCTCGGGCATGCCCAAGCTGCGCATCGAGGAAACCGCCGCGCGCCGTCAGGCGATGATCGACCGGGGTGAAGAGGTGATTGTCGGGGTCAACAAGTATCGCAAGGAGAAGGAAGACCCGATCGACATTCTCGACATTGACAATGTCAAGGTGCGCGACGGTCAGATCAAGGCGCTGGAGCGCATCCGCGCAACCCGCGATCAGGACGCATGCGATGCGGCGCTTGCGGAACTGACACGACGCGCCGAAGCGGGCGGCAATCTTCTGGAAGCGGCCGTCGAGGCTGCCCGAGCACGGGCCTCAGTAGGAGAGATCAGCATGGCCATGGAAAAGATTTTCGGCCGCCACCGCGCCGAGGTGAAAACGCTCGCCGGTGTTTATGGCGCCGCCTATGAGGGCGATGATGGCTTCGCCGCGATCCAGCGCGATGTGGAGGCCTTTGCCGAGGCCGAGGGCCGCCGTCCGCGCATGCTGGTCGTCAAGATGGGGCAGGATGGTCATGACCGGGGCGCCAAGGTGATCGCCACCGCCTTTGCCGATATCGGCTTCGATGTCGATGTGGGCCCGCTGTTCCAGACCCCGGCGGAGGCCGCGCAGGATGCGATCGACAACGATGTGCATATCATCGGTATCTCGTCACAGGCTGCCGGGCACCGCACGCTCGCGCCCGAGTTGGTCAAGGAATTGCAGGCGGCGGGGGCGGATGACATTCTGGTCATCTGTGGCGGCGTGATCCCGCAGCAGGATTACGAGTTTCTCTATAATGCCGGGGTCAAGGCCATCTTCGGGCCGGGGACAAACATTCCCGAAGCGGCCAAGAAAATCCTCGATCTGGTGCGTGCGGCGCGCGGGTTGCCAGGCTGAGCCGATGATCTGGCCAGCAGGGTGGGCGAAGACCCACCCTGCGCAGACTTGCCGGATCAGCCGCGCGCCATCCGCGCATCGACCGACCACGCGCCCGGGCCGGTGACCCAGAGCGCCAGATAGCCACCTGTCAGGCCCAGGTTCTTCAGCAGTTGGGTCATCTCCATCTGATCTGTCGGATCGAAATGGTAGAGCACCCCGGACGCCACGCAAAAGGCCCCGAGAGCGAGCGCGACAAGCCGGGTCTGCAAGCCGATCATCAGCGCGAGCCCTGCGAGGATCTCAAAGAGAACAACCGGCCATGCCAGCGCGGCCGGGATCCCGCCCGTGGCCATGAAGGCCCCGAAGCCCGAGACATCGCCCAGCTTGCCGATACCGGCGACCACAAAAAGCAAGCCCAGCAGAATGCGGGCGATGAGAAGTATGGGAGCATTCGCCATTTGGTTTTTCCTTATTCCTTGCAACGTGCGCCCATCTGTGGTTCCCCGGCGGGGTTTCAACACGCTCTCAGTAAGTTTCAAGCGCAGTCCATAAACGGATCCTGTGTATAGCCCACGCCCGTCAGATAGAGCCCATCGGGTGGGCTCACTGGCCCGCAGGCCGCGCGGTCGCGCGCCTCGAGCGCAGCGCGCAGATCCTCGGGTGACCATGCGCCGGCGCCCACGCGTTCGAGCGTGCCGACAATGCTGCGCACCTGATTGTGCAGGAAGGACCGCGCGCGCAGGCTGAAACGGAATTCCTGCCCATGCGGGACCTCATGCGCCGTGATCTCGATGGCGTCGAGCGTCTTGACGGGTGACGCCGCCTGACATTGGCTGGCGCGGAAAGTGGTGAAATCATGCTTGCCGATCAGATGCCGCGCCGCGGCCTGCATCGGCTCCAGCTCTAACCTGTGGCGGATATGCCAGACGCGGCCTGCCTCGAAAGTCGGCGGGGCGCGCCGCGCCAGAAGCCGGAAGAGATAGCGACGCTCATGCGCTGAGAACCGCGCGTGGAACGCGTCCGGGACACGCGCGCAGGCCAGCACTGCGACCGGGTTGGGGCGTAAATGGTAATTCACGGCCTCCATCAGTCGAAACGGATCCCAGTCGCGCAGCATGTCGCAATGCGCAACCTGACCCGTGGCGTGGACGCCCGTATCGGTGCGGCCGGCTGCTGCGATGCGTGGCAGGTCCGGCTCCAGCCGTGCCAGGGCGGCCTCGATGGCGTCCTGCACCGAAGGCTGGCCCGTCTGCGCCTGCCAGCCGCAAAAGGGCCGCCCGTCATATTCGATCCTGAACGCATATCTCGGCATGGGCCGCGAGGTAGCCTGCGGCGCTGCGCTTGGCAATCATTCTTCGGCGCGCAGGATCGCCTCCAGCCCGCGCTGATAATCGGGGTAGGTCAGTTCAAGCCCCAACTCCCGCTTGATCCGGTCATTGCGCACGCGCTTGCTGTCGGCATAGAAGCTCCGCGCCATGGGGGAGAGATCGGCCTGCTCGAATGGCACTTCGGGGGGCGGGTCGATACCGAGGAGCGCAGCCGCATGGCGCAGCACATCCTGGGGCGGGGCAGGGGCGTCGTCGCAGAGATTGAAGACGCGGCTGCCGATATCGGACTCCATTGCAAGCGCGAGAGCCTGCCCGATATCATCCCTGTGAATGCGCGAAAACACCTGGCCTTGTTTGATCACGCTCTGGGCGCGGCCTGCGCGCAGCTTCTCGAACGGCCCGCGCCCCGGCCCGTATATTCCCGCAAGCCGGAAGATATGCAGCCGCAGCCCCGCCTGCGCGCAGAGCGCCTGCCACGCGGCTTCGGCCTCCAGCCGCGCTTGGCCGCGCTCGGTGCTGGGGTCGGGCGGAGTGTCCTCATCCACCCAGCCGCCCTGATGATCGCCATAAACCCCCACAGTCGAAAGATAGCCGACCCAGTGCAGGTTTTGCGCGGCAGCAATGGCATCACCATGCGCGGCGAGCACCGGGTCGCGCGGGTTCGGGGCGACAGAGCTGAGCAGATGCGTGGCCTCGTCGAGGGGCAGGGGGAAGCCGGGCCAGATCAGCGCCTCGACCCCGCGTGCTTCCATCTGTGCCTTGCGCTCTGCGCTGCGGGTGGTCCCGATGATCCGCCAGCCCTTGGGCAAGAGCCGCGTTTCAAGCGCCTGCGCGCTGTAGCCATGCCCGATGGAGAGAAGAATCCCGCTCATGGCCCAAGTTATCCTGTGCTCGCGCGCCAGATACAAGCCGACATTTTGCACTGGTCTTGCGCCGCGCAGCTTGGCACTGAGAGGGGGTGACTTACACGGAGCCTTCACCATGACGCCCGAAACCCTGAAATATGCCATGATCATGCTCGCGGCGGGTGTGGGGGTGCCTGTCCTCGCAGCGCTGAACGCTCAGCTTGGCGCGCGCATTGGCTCTCCGGCAGCAGCGGCGGCGGTGATCTTTATGCTTGGCGGCTGTGTCGCGGCCCTCGTCGCCGTGGCCTTGCAGCAGGGCATGGCCTTTCGACTGCTGCCCGCACAACCGAAATACCTGTTTCTTGCAGGTTTGCTCATCGCCTTCTACCTGCTCTCGATTTCATGGATCGCACCGCGCTTCGGGGTTGGTAATGCCGTGATGTTCGTGCTCCTGGGCCAAATCCTCGCCATCAGCGTGATTGATCACTTCGGGCTGTTCGGGGCACGACTGCGCCCGCTTGATCTGGCGCGCAGCGCAGGCATCGCGCTCATGGCGATGGGCGTGGTGCTGGCACAGCGCCCACCGTCGTGAACATTGGCGCTGTGCAAATGGTAACAAAATGACGGTTTCGCGAGGGTGCTTGATCCGTATCAAAGACAGCGTCTCGCGAAAGGCATACCACAGCACCTTGTTTGCAAATCCCATTCAATCCGGAGTCGACAATGACCGATGCTGCCAAAGACCCTCGCGCGCAACTCGTCAGGCCAGTGCCCCAGTCGGCGCAAACCCCCGAGACTGGTCAGAACGACCAGGTGGCAGCGCCCGAATGTGATCCGGCGGAGTCACAAGGGCTCGGTTTGAAAAAAGCACCCAAAAACCACGCATGGAAGCCTGACCCGGCCACACTCACGCCTGCGGAAATCCGGCAATTCTTTGAGTCCGACCGCTATCCCTACCGCTACAAGATGGCGCGCAAACCCTACGAGGAAGAGAAGGCCGAGTTGCAAGCCGAGCTTCTCAAGGTCCAGAAATGGGCGATCGAGACGGGGGAACGCTTCGTGTTCCTGTTCGAGGGGCGCGACGCCGCTGGCAAGGGGGGCACGATCAAGCGCTTCAATGAGCATCTCAACCCGCGTTTCGCCCGCGTGGTGGCGCTTAACAAGCCCTCGGAAAAAGAGCTCGGGCAATGGTATTTCCAGCGCTATGTCGAGCATTTGCCGACGGCGGGCGAGATGGTGTTCTACGACCGCTCCTGGTACAACCGCGCAGGGGTCGAGCGGGTGATGGGGTTTTGCACGCCGACGGATTATCTCGAATTCATGCGGCAGGCACCAGAGTTCGAACGCATGCTGGTGCGTTCCGGGATCCGGCTCTACAAGTTCTGGTTCTCGGTCACGCCCGAAGAACAACGCCGCCGCTTCGCCTCGCGCGAGACCGACCCGCTCAAGCGCTGGAAGCTCTCGCCCATCGACAAGGCGAGCCTCGACAAATGGGATGACTACACCAAGGCGAAGGAGGCGATGTTCTTCTACACCGATACGGCCGACGCACCATGGACAGTTATCAAGTCCAAGGACAAGAAACGGGCGCGGCTCGAATGCATGAAGCATTTTCTTTCGAGCCTTGAGTACCCCGACAAGGACCCGGCCATTGCCCGGGCACCAGACCCTCTGATCGTTGGCCGGGCGCGTCATGTCGTACTTTCGGGTGCCGAGCTCGATCACGTGATGGGCGGGGGCAATTCCTGAGCGCGAGGTAAGAGGGCTGCACCCGCAGATGCGCTTGTTTGCTTGGCCGCAACTCGATCTTGCATACTAGATCGCAAGAAGCTAGGCATCCTCAGCGGGATGGGTGGCCGAGTGGTTTAAGGCACTGGTCTTGAAAACCAGCGTGCGTGAGAGCGTACCGTGGGTTCGAATCCCACCCCATCCGCCACTTGCCCTCGCGAAAGCGTTCTCCCGATCCGGCTG
>PWZT01000024.1 GCA_003567315.1 Paracoccaceae bacterium | reverse complement strand
TGCAGCGCGCGGGCGGAGGCCGGGGCGAAGGTCACGGCGCCCAGCACGACCTTGTAGGGGTTGATCTGCCGATCATGCGCGATCAGCACCGGGCAGGGGGCGTTCAGGGTGATCCGCTCGAGCGTGGTCAGGCGCACCGTGTCGAGCACCCGCCGCGCCATATGCAGACCGAGCACGATCAGGTCCGCGCCTTCATCGCGGGCGAGCCGCGTGACCAGATCATGCGGCTTTTCCTCGCCGATATGGCATTCGGGCTTCAGATCGGCGAGGCTGTCGCGGAGTTTCGCCATCTCCGCTTCCGCTTGCTTGCGCGGATCAGGGGCCTTACCCAGGGCTAAACGTTTGACTGGGCGCGGGCGTGGGTCGATCGCATGCACCACCACCAGCCGCGCCCCATGCGCCTCTGCGAGCATTGCCGCGCGCTCCGCGACCGCCCGCGAGCGCGGGGTGAAATCGGTCGCAGCAAGGATCGTGCGGATCGGATACACGTGAATGGCTTTCAGACGCTTGGGAATGCCCCCGGCGAAAGACATAGCAGGCGCGGGGCGCGGCGTCACCTTTCTTTCTGGCGCAGCAGGCGTGCCCGGATGTCATCGGTGACATGCGCCGAGGGCAGATCCTGGGCGAAATGCGCGTGCTGGTTGAGATGGGGGAAGCGCTGTTCGAGATCCTCCGCGAGCCCCTTGGGCAGGCGCGCGACTGTGGCGCGCGAGACCAGCATGCTCTCGACCGGGATGCCCTCGACATAGATGATCTGGTGCTGGTCGAAAACGAGGCTGTAATAGGTCACGAAGCCGCCTTCGCGTTGCAGGACGCGTTCGTTATCTACGAGGCTCTGGGCCTGCACCAGTATTTCGGGCCGCCCGCCGAGCCTGCTTTCCCCGCGCTGATAAAGGAAGATGCGCTGCAAGGGGCCGAGCGAGAGCGGCCCGAGATTGCCCAGCGTTCCGGGCGCGAAGGTCACCGGGGCGAAGCTGCCATGCGCGCGTTGCGTGACCTGCCCGACCCAGCGCAGAGTCTGGGGCCCCTGATCGCGGGTGCGGAGTTGCATGCCGGGCACGAGCGCCTCGACCGGGCAGAGGCTGCCATCCTCCATCGCCACCCGCGCGCCCGCAGCGAAACAGCCGCGCACCAGTTCCGCCATGCGCAGGGATTCGACCCTCGTATCAAGCGTGATCAGCGAATAGCGCACCCCGCTGCGCATCGGCGTGAGCGGCAGCAACAGAAGTTGTGCCGCGCAGCGCAAAAGCAGTGCCGAGACAGTGTCGCTTTCATTCGACATGAATTGCAATTCGGCCAGGATCGCAACAGGCGCCCCCGGCCCGAGGCCCAGCGTCCCGGCTGGTTGATCTGCTGCGAGACGGGTTTCCCTGTCGATCTCGAGGCGCAGATGCACCGGCGCTGCGTCGGAGGCAAGGCTGTACATATCGCCGAGGCACAGGCTTTCGGGCGGGCCGAGCGGGTCACCTTCATTGATGCCCCAGACCGCGCGCAGGGCCGCAGGGTCTAGGGTCTCGCATTCGTAATACTGGGGCAAGGCAGTCGGGTTCTGTGTCATCGCGCGACAATAATGCGCCGATATGGCCGCAGGTCAACTCATGGCCCCATTACGTGCCTTGCCCAAAGCGACGCAGGTTACTGCACGCGCGTCCATTCCTGCTCGCGGCAGATCCCCAGCACGCAGCCCGACACACCCAGCGTATTGCCGCGCAACTCCATCCGCGCGTTGTAGGTGCGGTCGCGATCAGGCGCATAAACGCGGCCATTGCGGTATTGGCCATCGCCCTGCGGCTCCATGTCCCAGACGATCGCGCGGCCGATATTGGGGCTTTCGATCTCTGCGCCCTGGCCGTCGAAGGCGCGGGTCAGGCCGCCGCATATCTTGCCATTGCTGCAGGTCTGGATGCGGACATGGCCGAAATTGCCATTGTCATCGGGTCTGGTTTGCCACAGCCCATGCGCCGGATCGGCGAAAGCGGGCAGGGCGAGCGCCACCAGCGCGGCGGCGAGACAGGTCAGTTTACGCATGATACCTCCTCCCAGAAGCGTCCATGCTCTCGCCAAAGCGTGCTTTGCGCAAGCCCTCTCTGGCGGTGCTGACCCAAGGTCAGGCTGCGCCCCGCACAATGCGGGGCGCAGAATTGGTTCAGCGTGGCTCGTTCATCAAGCCCTTGATCAGCGCGTAACAAGCGAGCAGCAGCACGATCGCGAAGGGCAGCCCGGTCGAGACCGAAGCAGCCTGCAGCGCGACAAGCCCGCCGCCGATCAGCAAGGTCGCAGCGATGAGCCCCTCGAAGATCACCCAGAACACGCGCTGGCTGACCGGTGCGTTGATCTTGCCACCTGCGGTGATCGTGTCGATCACCAGGCTGCCGGAGTCCGACGAGGTGACGAAGAACACGATCACCAGCACGATCGCGATGATCGAGGTAACGGTCGCCATCGGCAGCTCCGACAGCATCCCGAAGAGCGACAACTCGGGGACATAGGCCTCGACGACGAAACCATAGACGGCGCTTTCGGCGATGCGGTCGATCATCTGGTCGATGGCCGTGCCGCCCATCGCCGTCATCCAGATCGCCGAGACAATCGTCGGGATCAGCAGCACGCAGGTGATGAATTCGCGCACTGTGCGACCGCGGCTGACCCGGGCGATGAACATACCCACGAAGGGCGACCAGCTGATCCACCAGGCCCAGTAGAAGGCCGTCCAGCCCTGACGGAAGCCGTCATCATCGCGCCCGACCGGGTTGGAGAGGGCCAGCATCTCGGAGAAATAGGCACCGACATTTCCGAAGAACTGGCCAAACAGCGCCGCCGTCGGCCCGACCAGGATGATGAAGGCAAGCAACACCATTGCCAGAATCAGGTTCAACTCGGACAGGCGCTTGACGCCGCCCTCAAGTCCGCGGAGCACCGAGATCAAGGCCATCGCCGTGATCACCGCGATCAGGACCACCGCGAAGGTAACGCTCTCGCCCGCGCCTTCGAGCCCGAAGACGAAGCCGATCCCCGCCGAAGCCTGCTGTGCGCCCAGCCCCAGCGAGGTGGCCAGACCGAAGAGCGTGGCAAACACCGCCAGAATGTCGATGACATGGCCCGGCCAGCCCCAGATCCGCTCGCCGAAGATCGGGTAGAAGATCGACCGCACGGTCAGCGGCAGGCCCTTGTTGTAGGCAAAGAGCGCGAGGCTCAGCGCCACGACGGCATAGATCGCCCAGGGGTGAAGGCCCCAATGGTAGATCGTCCCCGCCATTGCCGACAGCCGCGCGGCCTCGACAGCGGCCGGATCCGCCAGTTCGCCATCAACGATGCCGATCTCGTTCATCAGCGGCTGGTCGCCCCAGGGGGTGGCGAAGTAATAGGCCGGCTCCAGCACGCCGAAGAACATCAGCCCGATGCCCATGCCAGCGGCAAACAGCATCGCGAACCAGCCGGGATAGCCGTAATCAGGCGTCGCATCCGCGCCGCCGATCCGCACCTTGCCAAGCGGCGAGATCAGGATCCCGAGGCAGACAAGCACGAAGATATTGCCTGCCATGATCAGGAACCAGTCGAAACTCGAGGTCAGGAAGCCACGAAGCTCGCCCAGCGCCGGGCCGACCGTATCCTGAAACGCCAGCGTGATGATGACGAAGGCAATCACAACAAGCCCGGAGAACAGGAAAACCGGATTATGGATATCCAGTCCGAACGGGCCGACCCTGGGGGTGATATTGTCCTGACCGATCTCGTATTCGGTCTCGATGATATCGGCCGCGCCTTCCGGTTCGGGCAGCGCGTCCGTTTCCGGCTCGGCCGACTCGTTCTGGGTATTGTCTGACATTATCCTCTCCGTTGTTTTTCGTTATGCGATACGCTGTTGGATCAGCGCACCAGAAAGACCGACGCCTCCGAGTGCGCGGCAATCGTGTCGCCATGCCCGGCCCAGATGTAATCGACGGCGCTGGGGGCATGGGTCTGCATCACCACCAGATCCCCCCCCAGATCGCGGATCGCCTGCAGCAGCGTCCGGTCCGTGTCGACGGCGGGATCGCTGCTGATACAGGCTTTGGCGCTGGTGCTCAGCCCGGTTGCGCTGCCGTGATCCTGCGCGAGCTTCTCGAGCCGCTGGGTATATTCGGCAGGTGTATGCGCCAGCGCGCTGGGTGCCGTGCCGGTCACACCGACGAAGCAAAGCTCCGCCTTGAAGTGTTGCGCCATATCCGTTGCGATTTTCAGCGCTTTGTCCAGTTGGTCGATATGTGCGAGATCGACCGGAAAGATGACCTTCCGATACATGGTCCCCCCGTGACTTCACGATGTGATTTCTGTTGCTTGAGTGGTCAGCTTAACAGCGAAAAACCGCCGGGGTCCACCCCATGCGCCTG
>PWZT01000062.1 GCA_003567315.1 Paracoccaceae bacterium | reverse complement strand
TCGTAATTCCTCCCATCGATAATGTTGCATCCGCAACGATCTATGTGAAAGCACAAGATTCGCCTCCACGCCACTGTTTTTTCGACCGAGCGGTTGATTTTGCCTCACGTTATCGCCAACGGCTTCCCTGTGGCCAGAGATAGATGCCTCACATGACGGGTAGATTGCCCCTCGGCGCATCGTGATTGCAAGAATTGATTCGCTGCATCCGACTTGCGCTGAGAGCGGGCGCGCGGCACTGTCTGGGCTATGCAGAATTCTGACGTGACCAATTTGCGCGCTCTGCGCCCGGCAAATCTGGACCTTGCGAAGCCCTTGCGGGCGGGCGGGTTCATCGTCACGCTTTTCGGCGATGTGGTCGCGCCGCGCGGAGGTGATGTCTGGATCGGCAATATAATCGCCTTCTGCGCGCCTTTCGGGATCAGCGAGACCCTGATCCGCACGGCCATGTCGCGCCTTGTTTCCGCAGGCCAGATAGCGGGGTTACGGCAAGGGCGGCGCAGTTATTATCGGCTGACCGACGCCGCGCGACAGGAATATGCGCAGGCGGGCACACGGATCTATGGCGATGCGCGCGCGCGGCACTGGCGGCTGGTATTTTGCCCAGCGGGCGATGCGGCGGCGCTGTGCGGGTCGGATACGCTCGCGGGCCATGTCGCGCTGAATGATGAGATTGCGCTAGGGCCTGATGACGCGCGCGTGCCAGAGGGGCTCTGTGCTTTTACCGGCCCTGCGCAGGGGTCCGAGGCGGCGCTGCGCGCGATGGCGCAAAAACTTTGGAATCTGGAGGATCTGGCGCAGGAGTATGCTGGGTTTCTTGATCTGGCCGCTCAGATCAACGCCTTGATGCCACTCACCGGGGCGGAGGCGCTGGAGGCCCGCGTGCTCATCGTCCATGCTTTCCGACAGATCGCCCTGCGCGACCCGCGGCTGCCCCTTGCCGCGCTGCCATCCGACTGGGCCGGACTGCGCGCGCGCGAAATTTTCGCGCAAACCTATCTCGCGTTGAGCGCGGAGGCTGATTCGCATGTGGCGGCGGCTTTCGAGGGCGCAGAAGGGCCGCTGCAAAGCCATACTCCGGCTGGCGAGGCGCGCTATGCGCTTCTGCGCGAAAGTTTAAGTGAATGAAATCATGTGTGCTTTTCGGATCTCACGCGAAAGCATCACAGAAAATAGAAAATTTTGCTTTGAGATGTGACATATCCTGCGTATAAATCGACCAATCGGTCGGAAATGGCAGCATCGCTTTGGGAGGAGCCGCTTTGCCGCAAGCTTTCATCTGTGACGCGCAACGCACACCTGTCGGGCGCTATGGCGGCGCGCTTTCATCTATGCGCGCTGATGATCTGGCCGCCGTGCCGCTCGCGGCGCTGATGGCGCGGCAGCCGGGGCTCGACTGGGCGGCGGTCGAGGATGTCATCTATGGCTGCGCCAACCAGGCGGGCGAGGATAACCGCAATGTCGCGCGGATGGCCGCACTGTTGGCCGGGCTGCCGGTCGCCGTGCCGGGCATCACGGTCAACCGGCTCTGCGCCTCCGGGCTCGATGCGGTCGGTATGGCCGCGCGCGCGATCCGGGCCGGCGATTGCGGGCTGATGCTGGCAGGCGGGGTCGAGAGCATGAGCCGCGCGCCCTTTGTCATGCCCAAGGCCGAGACAGCTTTCTCGCGCGCCAATGCAGTCTATGACACGACCATCGGCTGGCGCTTCGTGAACCCGAAACTCGATGCGCAATATGGCACCCATTCCATGCCCGAGACGGCAGATAACGTGGCCGACGATTATAATGTCTCGCGCGCGGATCAGGATGCCTTCGCGCTGCGCTCGCAGCAGCGCTGGGCCGCCGCGCAGGCCGAGGCGCGCTTTGCCGAGGAGATCTGCCCGGTCACCATCCCGCGCCGCAAGGGCGAGCCGCTGGTGATCGACACGGACGAACACCCGCGACCAGAGACGACCCCCGAGGTGCTGGCCAAACTGCGCGGCATCAACGGGCCTGATCTGAGCGTGACGGCGGGCAATGCCTCGGGCGTCAATGATGGCGCGGCGGCGCTTTTGCTGGCCTCGGAAGCGATGGCGCAGGCGCAGGGGCTGACGCCGCGCGCGCGCGTCGTCGCCCATGCGGCGGCCGGGGTCGAGCCGCGCGTGATGGGCATTGGCCCGGTGCCCGCAGTGCGCAAGGTGCTGGCGCTGGCAGGGCTGAAGATCGAGGATATCGACCTGATCGAACTCAACGAGGCCTTTGCGGCGCAGGCGCTCGCCTCATTGCGCGAGTTGGGCCTGCCCGATGACGCCGCGCATGTGAACCCCAACGGCGGCGCGATCGCGATGGGCCATCCGCTGGGCGCGTCGGGCGCGCGGATGGTCGCGGCGGCGACATGGGAGTTACAGCGCCGGGGCGGACGCTATGCGCTTTGCACGATGTGCGTCGGTGTGGGGCAGGGGGCTGCTCTGATATTGGAACGGGTCTAACACAGGAGGTCTGGAAATGTATGCACAGATGGTGAAATCCGAGGCGACGAATGAAGACCCCGAAAAGCTCGCGGCGTTTCAGGCGCGCATCGACGCGGGCGAGAAGATCGAGCCGAAGGAATGGATGCCCGAGGGCTATCGCAAGACCCTGATCCGCCAGATCGGCCAGCACGCCCATTCCGAGATCGTGGGGCAATTGCCCGAGGGCAACTGGATCACCCGCGCGCCAACGCTGGAGCGCATGGCGATCCTGCTTGCCAAGGTGCAGGATGAGGCCGGGCATGGGCTTTACCTCTATTGCGCGGCGGAGACGCTGGGGGTGTCGCGCGACGAGCTGACCGAGGCACTTTTGTCGGGCAAGATGAAATATTCCTCGATCTTCAACTATCCGACGCTGAACTGGGCCGATATCGGCGCGGTGGGTTGGCTGGTCGATGGTGCAGCGATCATGAATCAGGTGCCATTGCAGCGTACATCCTTCGGGCCGTATAGCCGCGCCATGATCCGTATCTGCAAGGAAGAGTCGTTCCACCAGCGGCAGGGCTATGACATCATGATGAAGATGGCCCAGGGCACGCCGGAACAGAAGGCGATGGCGCAGGATGCGCTCAACCGTTTCTGGTATCCCTCGCTGATGATGTTCGGACCGTCAGACAAGGATTCGGTGCATTCGGCGCAGTCGATGGCGTGGAAGATCAAGATCAACACCAATGACGAGCTGCGCCAGAAATTCGTCGATCAGACCGTGCCGCAGGCCGAGTATCTGGGCCTGACCATTCCCGACCCGGAGTTGCGCTGGAACGAGGAGAAGGGCGGCTATGATTTCTCCGAGCCCGACTGGTCGGAGTTCTTCGAGGTGATCAAGGGCAATGGCCCCTGCAATGCCGAGCGGATGGAAGCACGGCAGAAGGCATGGGACGATGGGGCTTGGTTCCGCGAGGGGCTGATGGCGCATGCCCGCAAGCGGGCGGCGGCGAAGGTCGCGGCGGAATAAGGGGGCTTCGCCCGGTCGCCATTGTCACTCGAACCAATGGCGTTCCAATGGCGACCCGCAGAGTATTTTTAGCAAGATGAAAGGGCAAAGCGATGTCCAGTGAATGGCCTTTGTGGGAAATCTTCATTCGCGGCCAGCATGGGTTGAACCATCGGCATGTGGGCTCGCTGCACGCGCCCGATGCCGAGATGGCGGTCAAGCATGCGCGCGATGTCTACACCCGGCGCAATGAAGGTGTGAGCATCTGGGTTGTGCCGTCCGCGGCGATCACGGCCTCGAGCCCCTCGGAGAAGGGGCCGCTCTTTGAGCCCTCCAATTCCAAGGTCTACCGCCCCCCGACCTTTTTCGACATCCCCGAGGAAGTGGGGAAGATGTGATGGAAACCGTGGTCGATCTGGACGCCATGCTCTTCGAGGGGCTGTGCCGCATGGGTGACACGACACTGGTGCTGGGGCATCGGGTCTCGGAATGGTGCGGCCATGCGCCTGTGCTGGAGGAGGACATCGCGCTTGCGAATATGGCGCTCGATCTGATCGGGCAGACGCAACTCTGGCTCGGACTGGCGGGCGAGGTTGAGGGCAAGGGGCGTGATGCCGATATGCTGGCCTTCCGCCGCGATGCCTGGGAGTTTCGCAATCTGCTGCTGGTCGAGCGCCCCAATGGGGATTTCGGCCAGACCCTGATGCGGCAATTCCTGTTCGATGCCTGGCACCAGCCGATGCTGAAGGCGCTGGAGGGATCCAACGATCCCCGCATCGCCGAGATCGCGGCGAAAGCGGGGCGCGAAGTGGCCTATCATCTGGAACGCTCCGCCGATCTGGTGATCCGCTTGGGCGACGGGACCGCGGAGAGCCACAAGCGGATGCAGACGGCGCTCGACAGGCTCTGGCCCTATACTGGCGAGATGATGACCAGCGATGCGACCGACCGTGCGCTGTCCGAGGCGGGCGTGATGGCCGCGCCTGACACGATCCGCCCGCAATGGGAGGCGGTGGTGGGCGAAGTGCTGGGCGAGGCGACGCTGAAGGCCCCCGAGGGCGCGTATATGCACAAGGGCGGGAAACAGGGCACGCATTCGGAGCATCTGGGCCATATGCTGGCGACGATGCAATGGCTGCAGCGCGCCTATCCGGATGCCAAATGGTAAGCGTGGCGCAGGTCTGGGACTGGCTTGACGAGGTGCCGGACCCCGAGATCCCGGTGATCTCGGTCACCGATCTGGGCATCGTGCGCGATGTGACCGTCGAAGGCGAAACCGTGGTGGTGACAGTGACGCCGACCTATTCGGGCTGCCCCGCGACCTCGGTGATCAATTTCGAGATCGAGAAGGCGCTGCGCGACAAAGGCGTGGCGGAGGTGCGGCTGGAGCGACAGCTTGATCCGCCATGGACGACCGACTGGCTGAAGCCCGAGGCGCGCGAGAAGCTGCGCGCCTATGGCATTGCGCCCCCCATCGACGGCACCCGCGCCGAGGGCGTGGTCGAAGGGCGGATCAAGCGGCTGACAGGGGCGGCGCTCACTGTGCCCTGCCCGCGCTGCGGGTCGGAGGACACTCAAAAGGTCAGCCAATTCGGCTCGACGCCCTGCAAGGCCGCGTATCAGTGCCGGTCCTGTCTGGAGCCGTTCGATTATTTCAAATGTATCTGAGGGCCGCGAGATGAGCCGATTTCACCCTTTGAAAGTGACCGATGTGCTGCATGACACGCGCGATTCGGTCATCGTCACCTTGCAGGCGCCGGATACGGACGCGTTCCGCTTCATCCAGGGCCAGTATCTGACCTTCCGCCGCGATTTTGACGGGCAGGAAATCCGGCGCTCCTATTCCATCTGCTCGGGGCTCGATGACGGGCATCTGCGCGTGGGCATCAAGCGGGTCGATGGCGGGGCATTTTCCACATGGGCGAACGAAAACCTCGCGCCCGGCGATGTATTGGAGGCGATGCCGCCTGCGGGCAATTTCCATGTCCCCCTCGCGCCCGATCAGGCGCGGCATTACTTAGGCTTCGCGGGCGGGTCGGGGATCACGCCGGTGCTTTCGATCATCCGCACCGTGCTGGCGCGCGAGCCGAAAAGCCGCTTCACGCTGGTCTATGCCAATCGTCAGATCAGCTCGATCATGTTCCGCGAGGAGCTGGAGGATCTCAAGAACCTCTATCTCGGGCGGTTGTCGGTGCTGCATGTGCTGGAGCAGGACGCGCAGGAGATCGAGCTATTCACGGGCCGCGTGGATGCCGCGAAGATGGCGGCGCTGTTCACCCATTGGGTTGATCCGAAATCGGTCGATACGGCTTTCATCTGCGGGCCAGAGCCGATGATGCTGACCATCGCGGCGGCGTTGCGCGAGCATGGGCTGGAGGACAGCCAGATCAAGTTCGAGCTCTTTGCCTCCAACCAGCCGGGGCGGCTCAAGCAATCCGCGCGGGCGCAGGTGCAGGCGGCGCAAGGCATGTCCTGCGCGCTGACGGTCACGCTCGATGGCACGACGCGCAATCTCGACCTGCCGCTCGATGGCACCTCGGTTCTGGACGCTGCACTTGGCGCGAGCCTTGATGCGCCCTACGCCTGCAAGGCCGGGGTTTGCTCGACCTGCCGCGCCAAGGTGATCGAGGGCGAGGCCGAGATGGCCGTCAACCACGCGCTCGAGGATTATGAAGTGCGGCAGGGCTATGTGCTGACCTGCCAATGCCTGCCGCTGTCGGACAAACTGGTGATCAGCTATGACGAATGAGACCATGCCCATCGAGGAATATCTGGCGCAGGGCGGGCGGCTGACCTCGCCCGGGAATGTGCCGCCGCGCTATCGTGGTGAATTGCTGCGCATGATGGCGTCCTTTGTGGATAGCGAGATGGCGGGCTCGGCGGGGTTTGCCGATGTGATCAATGACGCGCCGGGGATCACCTCGCGCATTGCCGCCGCGCGCATCGTGCTGGAAAAGGCCGATCATGCCGAGCGCGTGCTCAAGATCATGGCAGATTTCGGGGCCGATGTGTCGCGCTATGTGGGCACGCACCCATGGGCCGCGCGCCTGCCGCGCGAGGCCGATATCGGGGCGGTGCGGCAGGGTGGCGATATGCGACTTGCGGTGTTTCACTACCCGCTGACCGGCTGGGTTGATGCGGTGGTGATGAATGTGCTTCAGGGCGAGGCCGCAGTGATCCAGCTTCGGGAGTTCTCGCAGGTGTCCTATCAGCCGCTTGCCGAATGTTTCCGCGCGATCCTGCCGCGCGAGGCGCGCCATGCGGAGCTTGGGCGGGCGGGGCTCCTGAGCCTCGCGCATGATGCGCCCGATCAGGTGCGCGCCTCGCTCGATTACTGGTATCCGCGCGTGGCGCTGGGCTTCGGCGCGAGGGACTCCGAGCGGTTTGAGCGGCTCAAGCCATTGGGGCTGCGGCACCGATCGAATGCCGAGATGCTGGCGGAATGGGAAGCGAGGATTTCCAGCCAGCTTTCCGAATGCGGGGTG
Source organism: Paracoccaceae bacterium (assembly GCA_003567315.1). Lineage (GTDB taxonomy): Bacteria > Pseudomonadota > Alphaproteobacteria > Rhodobacterales > Rhodobacteraceae > Roseinatronobacter. The sequence continues at coordinate 11,060 of PWZT01000062.1, read as the reverse complement.
AAGGCCGATGCTTGATGTATGGCAGCCCCGTGCGCTTGAAAGCTACCTCTGCGGCGCATGGCGCAGGGGGCAAGGGACAGCAAAGCCGCTGCATGACGCGGCGACGGGCGATCTGGTGGCCGAGATCGATTCCACGGGGCTCGATTTCGCCGAGGCGCTGGCCTATGGGCGTGGGGCCGGTGCCGCGCTCAGGGCAATGACCGTGCATGAGCGCGCGCTGATGCTCAAGGCGCTGGGCCTCAAGCTCATGGAGCAGAAGGACGATTTCCACGCTCTCTCGCTCGCCACCGGGGCCACGCCCAAGGATGGCTGGATCGATATCGAGGGCGGGATCGGCACGCTGCTGAATTACGCCTCGAAAGCGCGGCGCGAATTGCCCAACACAAACGTGCTGACCGATGGGGTCGTCGAGCCGCTCTCGAAGGATGCGACCTTTTCGGCGCAGCACATCCTGACGCCGCTGCGCGGGGTCGCGGTGCATATCAACGCCTTCAACTTCCCCATCTGGGGGATGCTTGAAAAACTCGCGCCCAATCTGCTTGCGGGCATGCCCGCCATCGTGAAACCCGCGAGCCAGACCGCTTATCTGACCGAGTTGATGGTGCGGCGGATCATCGAGACGGGTTTGCTGCCCGAAGGGTCGCTGCAACTGATCTGCGGTGGCGTGGGTGATCTGCTGGACTATGTGACCGGGCAGGATGTCGTGACCTTCACCGGCTCTGCCAGCACGGGGCAGCGCTTGCGCGCCCATCCCGCGATCATCCGCGAGAGCACGCGCTTCACGATGGAGGCCGACAGCCTCAACGCCTGCATCCTCGGCCCCGATGCCACCCCGGACAGCCCCGAATTTGACCTTTTCATCCGCGAAGTCACGCGCGAGATGACCGCCAAGGCGGGCCAGAAATGCACCGCGATCCGCCGCGTCATCATCCCCCGCGCGCAAGTCGGAGCCGTGCGCGATGCGCTGGCCGCGAAGCTCGCAGAGGTCGCTGTGGGCCTGCCCGCCGATCCCGCCACCCGCATGGGCGCGCTCGCGAGCCTCGACCAGCGCGCCGATGTGCGCGCGGCGATTACGCGGCTCGCGCAGGAGGCCGAGATCGTCGCGGGCGATCCCGACAGCGTGCGCGTTGCGTCAGGCGACGCAGAGACAGGCGCGTTTCTGAACCCGGTCCTGCTCCATGCCGACCAGCCAATGCGCGCCGAGGCAATTCACGCCATCGAGGCTTTCGGCCCGGTCGCCACGCTCATGCCCTATGACGATCTGGGCGAGGTCACGGAGCTTGCGGCCAAGGGCAAGGGCTCGCTTGTTTCGTCGCTCTTCACCCATGCCCCCGAAGTCGCCGAGGAGGTGGTCCTTGGCATTGCCCCTTTTCATGGCCGCGTGATGATCGGCAATCGCGACAGTGCGAAAACCTCCACGGGTCACGGCTCTCCCCTGCCGATGCTTGTCCATGGCGGTCCGGGGCGCGCGGGCGGGGGCGAGGAACTGGGCGGCATGCGCGGCCTGCACCATTACATGCAGCGCACCGCCATTCAGGGCGCGCCGCGCCTGCTGGGCGCCGTCACAGGGCGCTGGATGGATGGGGCCGAGGCGCGCAGCGACATCCACCCGTTCCGCAAGTCTCTGGCCGAGTTGCGCATCGGCGATCAGCTTGTGACCCAGGCGCGCGAGATCACGCTGGCCGATATCGAGCATTTCGCCAACTTCACCGGCGACACCTTCTACGTCCATATGGATGAAGACGCCGCAAGCGCCAACCCGTTCTTCGACGGGCGCGTGGCGCATGGCTATCTGATCGTGTCCTTCGCCGCCGGGCTGTTCGTGCAGCCCGATCCCGGCCCGGTGCTGGCGAATTACGGCATCGACAATCTGCGCTTCCTGACCCCGGTTTATCCCGGCGATACGTTGCAAGTCACGCTGACCTGCAAGGAAATCAACCCGCGCGCCGATGGCGATTATGGCGAGGTGCGCTGGGATTGCCAGATCCGCAACCAGAAAGGCGAGCAGGTCGCGCTGTATGACGTGCTGACGATGGTGGCGAAAATCTGGCCCTGATCGGGCCAGCCCGTCAGGCGATATGGGCGGTCGCCTCGATTTCGATCAGCGCCTCATCCTCGATCAGATCGGCGATCACGAGCATCGAGATCGCCGGAAAATGCTTGCCCATGACCCGCCGGTACGCCTGCCCGACCGCGCGCTGCTGCGCCAGATAGTCGGATTTATCCGTCACGAACCACGTCATGCGCGCGATATCCGTGACCTCCCCGCCCGCCGCCTCGACCACGGCAACCACATTGCGCAGGGCTTGCTCCAACTGACCGATGAAATCCTTGGCCTCGAATTGCTTGTCGGCCGTCCAGCCGATCTGCCCGCCGATATGCAGCGTCCCGTCGGGGGCAAGCATCCCGTTTGCGTAACCAAGGGCCGACGCCCAGCCTTCGGGATGGATGGTTTTCAAGCGCATGTCATCTGTCCAGTTCTGCTTCAATCTTTACGCGGATCGCCTCGGGCCAGGGCTGCGGTTTGCCCTCCGGGTCGATATGCACCAGCACCGACTCCCCCTCGAACCGCAACTGATCTGCTTCGGAGAAGGCGCGAAACGCCAGCCCCATGCTCGCCCGCCCAAGCCGCGTGACTTCCATTTGCAGGCGCAAATGATCGCCATGGCGCGAGGGCGCAGTAAAACGCAGGCGGATTTCGGCGGTCGGCACGCCCTGTGTCGGGAGCAACTCCTCGAACGGCCAGCCGAGCGCCTCGTCGAAAAATGCTTCGACCAGATCATTCACCATTTCGAAATAGCGCGGGTAGAAGATGATCCCGGCAGGGTCGCAATGGCGAAAGAGCACTTTCTGGGGTTTTTCAAAACGCATCGGGCAGCCCTCACAAATCGCTACGCAGATGCCAGAGTTCGGGGAAAAGCTCCACACTCAACATGCGCTTGAGATAGGCCACCCCTGACGTGCCCCCGGTCCCGCGCTTGAAGCCGATCACCCGCTCGACGGTGGTGACATGGTTGAAGCGCCAGCGGCGAAAGTAATCCTCCAGATCGACCAGCTTTTCGGCGAGCTCATAGAGCTCCCAATGCGTCGTCGGGTCTTCATAGACGCGCTGCCACCGCGCCTGCACCTCGGGCACGGGCGCGTGTGGGCTCTCAAGCTGCGGGGCAGGGGGTGCGCGGCCCTCCAGGGTCTCGAACAGATGCCGGATCACCTCGTCATAGAAACTCGGTCGGGCAAGCTCGGCCTCCAGCGCCGCCCGCGCGGCGGGCACATGGGCATGCGGGCGCAACAGATGCGGATTGCGATTGCCCAGCACATATTCGATCATCCGGTATTGCCATGACTGGAACCCCGAGGACGGCCCAAGCGCCTCGCGGAAGCGCGTATAATCGGCGGGCGTCATGGTGCGCAGCACATCCCAGGCGGAATTGAGCTGCTCGAAGATCCGCGCGACGCGGGCGAGCATCTTGAACATCTGCGGCATCCGCCCCGCGATCAGCGCCGCGCGCGCGGCCTGCAATTCATGCAGCGCCAGTTTCATCCACAGCTCGGAGGTCTGGTGCTGGATTATGAAGAGCAACTCGTCATGCGCCTCCGAAAGCGGGTGCTGCTGGTCGAGCAGCCCATCGAGCCGCAGATAATCCCCATAGGACATCGCATCGCGGAAATCGGTCTTCGCGCCATCCTCGCGCGGATCAAAGGCGCTGCTCATGACTTGCGCAGCGCAAAGCGCTGGATCTTGCCTGTCGGTGTCTTGGGCAGGTTTTCGGCAAAGACAATCGAGCGCGGGTATTTATAGGGTGCGATCGTGGCTTTCACATGGTCCTGCAAGAGCGCGGCCAGCGTATCCGATGGGGCGAAGTCTCCCATTAGCACCACATGCGCCTGCACGATGCCCCCGCGCGCCTCATCCGGCACCCCGATCACGGCGCATTCGGCCACGGCCTCATGGGCAAGCAGCGCGGCCTCGACCTCTGGCCCGGCGATATTGTAGCCCGAGGACAGGATCATGTCGTCATTGCGCGCGGCGAAGTGGAAATACCCATCCGCATCCTGCATGAACGAATCGCCCGTGATGTTCCAGCCATCCTGCACATACTCTGCCTGCCGGTCGCCGCGCAGATAGCGACACCCGGTCGGGCCACGGACAGCCAGCCGCCCGATCTCGCCACGCGGCGCCTCCTGCCCGTCCGGGCCGATCACCTTGGCTTCATAGCCAGTGACGGGCTTGCCAGTGCAGGCAGGGCGATGGTCATCGAACCGGTTGGTGATGAAGATATGCAGAAGCTCGGTCGCCCCGATCCCGTCGAGCATGGGCTTGCCAGTCTTCTCGATCCACTGCTCGTAAACCGGCGCGGGCAGTGTTTCACCCGCAGAGACCGCTGCACGCAACGACGATAAATCCGCGCCTTCTTCCATCGCCGCGAGCATCGCGCGATAGGCGGTCGGGGCGGTGAAGCAGACTGTGGCGCGATAGGTCTCGATGATCTCGATCATGTTGGGCGGGGTCGCCTGCTCCAGCAGCGTCGCGGCCGCGCCAAAGCGTAAGGGGAAGATCGCAAGCCCCCCCAGCCCGAAAGTGAAGGCCAGCGGCGGCGAGCCCACGAACACATCCTCAGGTGTCACCCCCAGCACCTCGCGCGCATAGCCATCGGCGATGATCAGCAAGTCGCGGTGGAAATGCATTGTCCCCTTGGGCGCGCCGGTCGAGCCTGAGGTGAAGCCGATCAGCGCCACATCGTCCTGTGCGGTGTCCACTGGCTGAAACCGGACAGGTTTCTGCAGCGCGAGTCGGTCCAGTTCGGCATCGTGATTGGCCGTGCCGTCAAAGCCCACGACCGTTTTGAGAAACCGGCTGTTCTTCGCGCAAAGCGCCATCTCGTCCATCAGCCGTGTGTCACAGAGCGCATGGGTGATTTCGGCGGCATCGACATATTTCGTAAGCTCCCCGGCGCGCAGCATCGGCATGGTGTTCACCACGACCGCGCCCGCTTTGGTCGCGGCCAGCCAGCAGGCCACCATCGCCGGGTTATTGGCCGAACGGATGAGCACCCTGTTGCCGGGCTTCACGCCGAGATCCTCAACCAGCACATGCGCGAGCCGGTTGGTCCAGTCGGCCAGTTCCTTGTAGGTCCGCCGCCGCCCATTGCCGATCAGTGCCGTATGATCGCCAAAACCGCGCGCAACCATCGCATCGGTCAGTTCCACGCCTGCGTTAAGCCGCTCAGGGTACTCGAAGCCGTCCAGCAGCAGATCGGGCCAGAGGGCGCGGTCCGGCAGATTGTCGCGGGCAAATGTGTCGGTATGGGCTGATGCAAACATTTCCTATCCTCCCAGATATGCGGCCAGGGTCTGGCGCGCGATGACCACGCGCTGAACATCCGAGGCCCCCTCATAGATCCGCAGCGCGCGGATATCGCGGTAGAGCCGCTCGACCATTTCGCCCGAACGTACCCCGTCACCGCCATGAAGCTGCACGGCGCGGTCGATCACCTGTTGCGCCTGATCCGTGGCGAAAAGCTTCGCCATTGCGGCCTCGCGGGTCACGCGCGGCGCGCCGGAATCCTTGGTCCATGCCGCGCGATAGACCAGCAGCGCGCTCGCATCCACATCCAGCGCCATCTCCGCGATATGGCCCTGCACCATCTGCAATTCTGCAAGCGCCGCGCCCCCGATCTGGCGGGTGGTGACGCGCGCCAATGCCTCATCCAACGCACGGCGCGCAAAGCCGAGTGCCGCCGCCGCGACCGTGGAGCGGAAGACATCAAGCACCGACATGGCGATGCGGAACCCGGCCCCTGGTGCGCCAACCAGCGCCGTTTTCGGCACCCGGAGATCGGTGAGGCGCAGCCGCGCCAGCGGATGCGGGGCCATGACTTCCAGCCGCTCGACCACCTCAAATCCGGCCATATCGGGCGTCACCAGAAAGCACGACAGCCCCTTCGCTCCCGGCCCCTCGCCCGTGCGCGCGAAAACCGTGTAGAAATCGGCAATGCCGCCGTTCGAAATCCATGTCTTCTCGCCGTTCAAAACATAGTCATCGCCATCTGCGACTGCGCTCATGGTCGAGTTGGCCACATCCGAGCCCGATTGCGGCTCGGTCAGAGCGAAAGCCGCAATCGCGCGCCCGGCGCGTGTCTCGGGCAGCCAGCGCGCCTTCTGTGCCTCCGAGCCAAATAGCGAAATCGCCCCCGTCCCCAGCCCCTGCATGGCAAAGGCAAAATCCGCCAATCCATCATGCCGCGCCAGCACTTCACGCATCAGGCACAGGCTCCGCGCATCGAGCTTCCCATCTTCGGCCCCGGTCAGGCCCAGAAACCCCGCCTCCCCGAGCCCCGCGACAAGCGCCCGACAGGCCGCATCGACATCGCCATGATCGACCGCCGCCAGATGCGCGCCTGCCCAATCCTCCGCCGCACGCGCTAGGGCGCGGTGCCGGTCTTCGAAAAACGGCCAGCCAAGATAGCTGCGATCACTCATTTTCTTGCCCCAAATACTCAAAATCCGGCCGCAGGCCGGCCCCCTTCAATCCCCGTGGAACACGGGCTTCTCGCGCGCCACGAAGGCCTCATAAGCGCGGCGGAAATCATTGCCCTGCATGCAGATCGCCTGCGCCTGCGCCTCGGCTTCCAGCGCCTGATCGAGGCTCATCGCCCATTCCTGCGCCAGCATCGTCTTGGTCATCATGTTGGCAAAGCCCGGCCCGGCCGCAATCCGTTCGGCAAGCGCGCGCGCCTCGCCCATCAGCGCGTCCTGCGCGACCACGCGGTTGAAGAACCCCCAGGCGAGCCCCTCTTCCGCGCTCATCGAGCGTCCCAGATACAACAGCTCCGCTGCGCGACCCTGCCCGATGATCCGCGGCAGGATCGCGCAGGCGCCCATATCGCAGCCCGCAAGCCCCACACGGTTGAACAGAAACGCTGTCTTGGCCTGTGGCGTCGCAATGCGCAGATCCGAGGCCATGGCGATGATTGCCCCCGCGCCCGCGCAGACCCCGTCCACCGCCGCGATCACCGGCTTGCCGCAGCCGATCATGGCTTTCACCAGATCGCCGGTCATCCGGGTGAAGGCCAGCAATTCCTTCATGCGCATCCGCGTAAGCGGGCCGATTATGTCATGCACATCCCCCCCGGATGAGAAATTGCCGCCATTCGGCGCGAAGATCACGGCGCCGATGGTATCGTCGTAATGCAGATCCCGAAACCAGTCGCGCAATTCAGCATAGCTTTCAAAGGTTAGCGGGTTCTTGCGCTCGGGGCGGTCGAGCGAAACCGTTGCCACGGCCCCGTCGATCTCACAGCGGAAATGTCTCACATCACTGCGCATCAGGCGCGCTCCTTCTCGATATGGGGGATCAGCCGTTCCAGATGGCCGCTCATCGCCACAAGCTCCTCGGCCCCGAGCCCGGCGAGCAAGTCGTCAATCCAGCCCTCATGCGCTGCGGCTTGTTCGGCAAATACCGCCTGCCCATGCGGGGTGAGCTTGGCCAGCATCGCCCGGCGGTCGCCGGGAACGGCGATGCGTGTCGCAAGCCCTTCCTGCGCCAGCCGGTCCACGATTCCGGTGATATTGCCATTCGAGACCCGCAGCCGCTCCGAGATCTCGGACATGCGCAGCCCCTCTGGTGCCCGCGCGAGCGCCGCCATGACATCGAAGCGCGGCAGCGTGGTGTCGAACTCGGCGCGCAACCGGCGGCGCAGCTCGGCCTCGATCTCGCCCGAGGCTTTCAGAAGCCGCAACCACAGCCGCAGCCGGGCTTTCGAGAGCGCCTCGCCACTCATATTTCGCCCCCCGAGACGCTTAGCGCGTGTCCGTTCACCATCGACGCCGCAGGCGAGGCGAGGAATATCACCGCTGCCACGACTTCCTCCGGCGCGATCAGCCGCGCCATGGGGTTATCCGCTACGACTTGCGCGCGCGCGTCGTCTTCGCTCAGCCCGAAGCGCTCCTGTACCGCGCCCACAGCCTGCGCGGCCAAAGGCGTATCGACAAAGCCCGGGCAGACCGCGTTGCAGGTGATGCCCTTCTTCGCGACCTCCAGCGCCACCGAGCGCACCAGCCCAAGCACCCCATGTTTCGCCGCCGCATAGGCCGGGATCGTCGCCCCGCCCTTCAGGCTCGCGGTCGAGGCCATGGCGATCAGCCGCCCGCCCGCGCCCATCCCGCGAAGCGCCTCGCGGAAGGTCAGGAAGGTGCCGGTCAAGTTCACGGCGAGCGTTGCGTTCCAGTCGGCGAGCGTCAACGAGCGCAGCTTTCCCGCGCTGCCCCCGCCCGCATTGGCGATCACCACGTCGAAAGGTGCATCAAACAGCGCCGCGACCTGCGCCTCATCGGTCACATCGGCCACGCGGCACGTCATGCCGCGCCCGCTATCGGTTTCCTCCAGCGCCTCCATCCGCCGCCCGGTGATGGTCACATGCTCGCCCGCCTCGGCAAAGGCACGCGCAATCGCGCGCCCGATGCCCGAGCCCCCGCCTGTGACCAGAACCCGCCTGCTCATACCTTGCCCACCATCTCTGCCTCGCGCTCGGCCAGTCTGCGCGCCTGATCGCGGCCCGCCAGATATGGCAACGGCCAGTCGGTGCGCGTATCACCCATCGCCACGGCGGCATGCAGCGTCCAGTAAGGATCGGCCAGATGCGGGCGAGCGAGGCAGACCAGATCGGCGCGGCCTGCCATCAGGATCGAGTTCACATGATCGGTTTCATAGATATTGCCCACCGCCATGGTCGGAATGCCCGCCTCATTGCGGATCCGGTCGGAAAACGGGGTCTGGAACATGCGGCCATAGACAGGCTTTGCCTCGGTGCTGGTCTGACCCGCGGAAACGTCGATGATATCCGCCCCGACAGCGCGGAAGGCGCGCGCGATTTCAACCGCGTCCTCGGGCGTGATCCCGTCATCGCCGCGCCAGTCATGCGCGGAGATGCGCACCGACATGGGCTTGTGCTCGGGCCAGACCGCGCGCATGGCGGCAAAGACCTCAAGCGGATAGCGCAGGCGGTTCTCCAGAGGCCCGCCATAGTCATCGTGGCGCTGGTTCGAAAACGGGCTGACGAAGCTCGAAATCAGATAGCCATGCGCGGCGTGCAACTCGATCATGTCAAAGCCCGCGCGCGCGGCCATCTGGGTGGCGGCGACGAATTCATCGCGCACCCGGTCCATATCGGCGCGGTCCATTTCCTTGGGCACTGCGTTGCGATCCGACCATGGGATCGGGCTGGCGCTCATCACTTGCCAATTGCCGGTGGCCAGGGGCGCGTCCATCTCCTCCCAGCCAAGCTGCGTGGAACCCTTGCGGCCCGAATGCCCGATCTGGCAGCAGATTTTCGCATCCGTCTCGGCATGGACGAAATCGACAAGCCGCCGCCATGCCGCCTCATGCTCGGGTGCATAGAGGCCGGGGCAGCCGGGCGTGATCCGACCCGCGGGGCTCACGCACGTCATCTCGGTATAGACCAGCCCCGCACCACCCTTTGCGCGTTCGGCGTAATGGACAAAATGCCAGTCAGTCGGGCAGCCATCGACCGCCTTGTACTGCGCCATGGGCGAGACGACGACGCGGTTCTTAACCTCCATCTCGCGCAGCCTGAAGGGCTGAAACATGGGCGCGCGGCCCGGCTCCCCGCCAGCCTGCGCGGCAAACCAGTCCTCGGCTTCGCGCAGCCAGTCCGGGTCGCGCAGGCGCAGGTTCTCATGGCTGATACGCTGGCTGCGGGTCAGCAGCGAATAGGTGAATTGCGGGCTGGCCAAGTCGAGATAGCGCTCGACCTCCTCGAACCATTCCAGCGAATTGCGCGCCGCCGATTGCAGCCGCAGCACTTCCAGCCGCCGCTCTTGCTGATAGCGCTTGAAGGCGGTCTGCATATCCGGCTCGGAATGCAGATATTCGGCCAGCGCGATGGCAGAATCGAAGGCCAGCCGCGTGCCCGATCCGATGGAGAAATGCCCTGTCGCGGCGGCATCCCCCATCAGCACGACATTCTCATGATACCAACGCTCGCAGATCACGCGCGGAAACTGCATCCAGACAGCCGAACCGCGCAGATGCGCCGCGTTCGACATCAGCTCATGCCCGTCCAGATGCGCCGCGAAGATCTCGCGGCAGGTCTCGACGGTTTCCGCCTTGGTCATCCCCTCGAAGCCCCAACGCGCCCATGTCTCGGGCAGGCATTCGACGATGAAGGTCGCGGTGTTGTCGTCGAACTGGTAGACATGCGCCCAGACCCAGCCATGTTCGGTCTTCTCGAAGATGAAGGTAAAGGCATCGTCAAATTTCTGATGCGTGCCCAGCCATACGAACTTGCATTTGCGCGTGTCGATATCGGGGCGGAACACATCGGCATATTCACTGCGCACGCGCGAGTTGATCCCGTCGCAAGCCACCACCAGATCATAGTCGCGCCGATAGCTTTCGGCGCTGTCGAACTCGCTCTCGAAGCGCATTTCGACGCCCAATTCGCGCGCGCGCTCCTGCAGGATAATGAGCATCGCCTTGCGCCCGATCCCGGCAAAGCCATGCCCGCCCGAGACTGTGCGATGGCCCGCATGGACCACGGCGATATCGTCCCAATAGGCGAACTGGCTGCGGATCGCCTCGGTCGATTCGGGGTCGTTCTCTTGCATCCGGGAAAGCGCATCATCCGAGAGCACCACGCCCCAACCGAAAGTGTCATTGGCGCGGTTGCGCTCCAGCACTGTCACCTCATGCGACGGGTCGCGCAGCTTCATGGAAATGCCGAAATAGAGACCGGCTGGACCCCCGCCAAGGCACAGAATCTTCATCGCTGAACTCCCTGTCTTTGCGAAAGAGTGCACCGATCAGATCATTATTTCAAGCTTTAATATTTCAGGTTAGAAGTTGTTTTCATCCTGACTACTGTGGCCCTGCAAAGCCACTCCATCTCACTCAGCGGCGTGATTGCTCAACGTGAACACTGGCTCCATTTGTGCGAGGATTTTGTCGGCGAGGTGGCATTTGAGTTGATGTCCGTCGGCGAGCTGGCGCATGGGGGGTACTTCGCGTTCGCAGAGATTATCCGGCACCTCGTGTTTCCATC
>PWZT01000012.1 GCA_003567315.1 Paracoccaceae bacterium | reverse complement strand
CGTAGCAGATATAGCTGTGGCCCACGACCCAGCCGACATCGGAGGCGGCCCAGAAGACCTCGCCGGGCTCGACGTCATAGATATTGCGCATGGTCCAGTTGAGCGCCACCAGATGCCCGGCCGTGGCGCGGATCACGCCCTTGGGCTGTCCGGTCGTGCCCGAGGTATAAAGCACATAGGCAGGATGATTGCCCTCGACCGCCACGCAATCGGCCGGGGTGGCCCCTGCGACAAGCTCTGCCCAATCGTGGTCGCGCCCAGCCTCGAGTTCTGCGGCCAATGCGTCGCGCTGCAGGATCACGGTGAAATCGGGCTTGTGGCTGGCCTCGGCAATCGCCCCATCGAGCAGCGGCTTGTAGGCCACCACGCGCCCGGGCTCGATCCCGCAGGAGGCCGCGATGATGCATTTTGGCTGTGCGTCATCGATCCGCACCGCCAGTTCATGCGCGGCGAAACCGCCGAAGACCACCGAATGGATCGCACCCAACCGCGCGCAGGCGAGCATTGCCATCAGCGCCTCGGGCACCATGGGCATGTAGATGATCACCCGGTCGCCCTTGCTGACGCCTTTGGCCGCAAGGGCCCCGGCCAAGACCGCCACATGGTCGCGCATCTCTGCATAGGTGAGCTTGGTGATCGAGTCGGTCACCGGGCTGTCATGGATCACGGCAAGTTGGTCACCGCGCCCGGCCTCGACATGGCGGTCCAGCGCGTTCCAGCAGGTATTGACCATGCCATCGCTGAACCACTCATAGAGCGGGGCCTTCTCGTCAAAGAGCGCTTTCGAGGGCGGGCGGACCCAATCAATGGCCTGCGCTTGCTCCATCCAGAACCCGTTGGGGTCTTCGATCGAGCGTTGATGCAGATCCGCGTAGCTCATGGCGCTGTCCTCCCTCTCATGACTTGGCAAGGGATAGACGGAAGCTGCCCGGGCGCGCAATATCTGTTACCGGCAACATCGCGCCACGCGCGGAAAAACTTTGCATAATTTTGGCGAATTTGGTTAATATTTTGCAAATCATAGAAGCTTTGCGGCGGCTGGGCGCGCGCAGTTACCGGCTTTGCAAAGCCGCTCAGCCGTAATGCGCGACAGGCGTGCCAGCGAGGGCGGACATGTTCAACAGCCCGCGCGCGGTGATCGACGGTGTCACGATATGCGCTGTGTTGCCCATGCCCATCAGGATCGGCCCCACTTCAAGCGCCCCGCCGCGCGCCTTGAGGATATTGCGCACACCGCTCGCCGCGTCCGTATTGGCGAAGATCAGCACATTGGCCGGCCCATCGAACCGCGCATTGGGCATGAGCCGCTCGCGCAGGGCAGGGTCGAGGGCAGAATCGACATGCATCTCGCCCTCATAGTCAAAATCCACGCGCTGCGCGTCGAGGATCTCGAGCGCGGCGCGCATGCTGCGGCCCGAGGGCGTATCGAGATTGCCGAACTGGCTGTGCGAACACAGGGCCACTTTCGGTACCACCCCGAAGCGGCGCACATGGCGCGCGGCTCCGACGGCCGTTTCGGCGATCTGCTCCGGCGTGGGGTTGGGGTGGACCTGCGTGTCGGCGATGAAGAGGTTGCCCTCCTGCTGAATCAGCAGCGACAGCGCGCCCACCGGATGGCGCCCGGCATTGCCGAGGATCTGCGTCACATAGTTCAGATGCCACAGGAATTGCCCAAAGGTGCCGCAGATCATGCTGTCGGCATCACCCCGATGGACCATGATCGCGCCGATGGCCGTTGTGTTGGTGCGCAGAACCGCGCGGGCGAGGTCCGGAGTGACGCCGCGCCGCTCCATTAGCGCGTGATAGCTCTGCCAGTAGTCACGGTAGCGCGGGTCGTCCTGCGGGTTGACGAGTTGGAAATCGCGACCCGGCTTGATCGAAAGCCCGGCGCGCTCGAGCCGCATCTCGATGACTTCGGGCCGCCCGATCAGGATCGGCACCTCGACGGTTTCCTCCAGCATCGCCGAAGCCGCGCGCAGCACACGCTCATCCTCGCCCTCGGTGAAGACGATGCGCCGCTCAGTCTGGCGCGCAGTCTCGAAAACCGGGCGCATGATCATGGACGAGCGGAAAACCGAGGCATCGAGCGCCGCCTTGTATGCCGCAAGATCGGCCACCGGGCGCTGCGCCACCCCCGATTCCATCGCGGCCTGTGCGACTGCGCTTGCGACGACGCCCATCAGGCGAGGATCGAAGGGCTTCGGGATCAGATACTCCGGCCCGAAGCTCAGTTGTTCACCCTTATAGGCCGCAGCCGCTTCAGCGCTGGTCGTGGCGCGGGCGAGCGCCGCGATCCCCTCGACACAGCCGATCTGCATCGCGTCATTGATCTCGGTCGCGCCGACATCCAGTGTGCCGCGAAAAATGAAAGGAAAGCACAGGACATTATTGACCTGATTAGGAAAATCCGACCGCCCTGTGGCGATGATCGCATCGGGGGCGACCGCGCGGACCGCGTCGGGCAGGATCTCTGGCGTGGGATTGGCCAGCGCGAAGATGATCGGGCGCTGAGCCATCCGCGCGACCTGGGTGGGCTTCAAAACGCCCGGGCCTGAGAGGCCGAGGAAGAGATCCGCCCCGTCGATCACCTCATCAAGGCTGCGCTTGTCGCTCGCCTGAGCGAAGGCGGCTTTCTGCGGGTTCATGTCCTCCTCACGGCCCTCATGGACCAGCCCGTGAATGTCGCAGAGCCACACATTCTCGCGCTTCACACCGAGCTTCAGCAGCATGTTGAGGCAGGCAATCCCCGCTGCCCCGCCGCCAGTGCTGACGATCTTGATATCCTCGAAGCGCTTGCCGGTGACGCGCAGCGCATTGGTCGCAGCGGCCCCGACGACGATCGCCGTGCCATGCTGATCGTCATGAAAGACCGGGATCCCCATCCGCTCGCGGCAGAGCTTTTCGACGATGAAACAGTCGGGGGCCTTGATATCCTCGAGATTGATCGCGCCGAAAGTGGGCTCGAGTGCGCAGACGATCTCGGCCAGTTTTTCGGGATCGGATTCATTCACCTCGATATCAAAGCAGTCGATATTGGCGAATTTCTTGAAGAGGACCGCCTTGCCCTCCATCACCGGTTTGGAGGCGAGTGCGCCGATATTGCCAAGCCCGAGCACCGCGGTGCCATTGGTGACCACCGCGACCAGATTGCCGCGCGCGGTGTAGCGGGCTGCATCTTCGGGCCGGGCCTTGATCTCGAGACAGGCTTCGGCGACACCGGGACTGTAGGCGCGCGCGAGGTCGATGCCATTGGCCAGGGGCTTGGTGGGGCGGACTTCCAGTTTACCGGGGCGTGGGAATTCGTGATAGATCAGGGCTGGATGTCGGTTCTCTTCAGCGCTGGTATCGGGCATCGGGCCACCCCTCTGGCGGATTTTGTTTAGCCTTAAACTATCTGTCTTTGTCGCAGTTGGCCGGGGCTTTTGCAAGCCGTGTTTCGCGCGAGCCGCGCAGGCTGGGGCTTGCAAACCGTGCAGGCGCGGCGCAACATCGCCCAAATCCGACGGAGGTGCCCATGACCCTGCTCGAAGCCGCAAGCCGCGTGCGCGAGAACGCCTATGCGCCCTATTCCGGCTTCAAGGTGGGGGCGGCGCTGCGCAGCGCCTCGGGGCAGGTTTTCTTGGGCTGCAATGTCGAGAATGCCGCCTATCCCGAGGGCACCTGCGCCGAAGCAGGCGCCATTGCCGCGATGATCGCCGCGGGCGAGACGCAGATTTCCGAGTTGGTCGTTGTCGCCGAGAGCCCTGACCCGGTGCCCCCATGCGGTGGCTGCCGCCAGAAAATCGCTGAGTTCGCAGGGCCGGAAGTGGTCGTCACGCTGGCTGCGTTGAATGGCGCTCGTCACGAGGTTCGGGTCGCCGATCTGCTGCCCGGCGCGTTCCAACCCAGCCATATGGACGGGGCCTGAATGGCGCGCGCCTTCCTCGTCGTGCTCGACTCGGTCGGTTGCGGGGGCGCGCCCGATGCCGCGGAGTTCGGCGATGCGGGCGCGAATACGCTCGGCCATATCGCCGAGGCCTGCGCGGCAGGGCGGGCGGATCAGGGCCGTGCAGGGCCGTTGCGCTTGCCGGTGCTCGACGGGCTGGGGCTGGGGGCTGCGATCCGTCTGGCCTCGGGTGCTCGGACCCCAGGGCTTGATGCTGAGCCCACAGGCCTCTGGGGTGCCGCGACCGAGGTTTCGCGCGGCAAGGACACGCCCTCGGGGCATTGGGAGCTTGCGGGCGTGCCCGTGCCCTGGGACTGGACCTATTTCCCGAAATCCACGCCTGCCTTTCCCGCCGATCTGGTGGCAGAGGTCTGCGCGCTGGCCGGGACCGATGGCATCCTTGGCAATTGCCACGCGGCCGGCATCCCCATCGTCGAGCGGCTGGGGGCCGAGCATCTGCGCACGGGCTGGCCGATCTGCTACACCTCGGTCGACAGCGTGTTCCAGATCGCCGCGCATGAAGAGGGTTTCGGGCTCGCGCGCCTGCATCAGCTCTGCGCCGATCTCGCCCCGAGCCTCCATGCACGCCGCGTGGGCCGGGTGATCGCGCGGCCGTTTCTGGGCACGCCCACAGAGGGGTTCCGGCGCACGGCAAACCGGCGCGATTTTGCCATGGCGCCCCCTGCTCCGACGCTGCTCGATTGGGT
>PWZT01000065.1 GCA_003567315.1 Paracoccaceae bacterium | reverse complement strand
GGCGGCAGAGTCTCAGCGGAACTCACCGCCCCGCTTTTGCCGACGCGGCTTCGCGAGATAAACGACATAGAACTGACAGCGCGGGCCCTCGGGCTTGAACCCGGAGATATCGGCAATGCGATCTGCGCAGCACCCGAAGTCTGGCAGGCTGGCCCCGATTATCTGCTGGTACCCGTCGCATCGCGCGCCGCGCTCGCCCGATGCCGACCCATGGGCGCCGCGTGGGACAACCTGACCGCCGAGGCCGACACGATCAGCGCGTGGCTTTTCACGCCAGAGGCCGCGCACGCCTTTCGCGCGCGGATGTTTTCACCCGCTGGCGGAACGCCTGAAGATCCGGCGACAGGGTCGGCCGTCGTTAGCTTTACCGGGCTTCTGGCACGGCAAGGGTATTTCGCGGCCCCATCGGCACGGCAGTTTCAGGTCACGCAGGGCATCGAGATGGGTCGCCGGTCGGACATTGTGGCGCGTGTCGCGATGCAGGGCGACACGCTCACCGCGGTTAAAATTGGTGGCTCTGCCGTCAAGATATCCTCGGGGCAGATACGCATCCCGCGCCAATGACGAAACCTCAGTTTCCCAGAATGCCCGGCAGCCGCAGCCCGTGCTCTTGCGCGCATGCGCGTGCGTCCTCATAGCCCGCATCGGCATGGCGCCACACACCCGAGGCCGGGTCGTTCCAGAGCACGCGCTCCAGCCGTCCCGCCGCCTCCGGCGTGCCATCGGCCACAATCACCACACCGGAATGCTGCGAGAAGCCCATGCCCACGCCGCCCCCATGATGCAGGCTGACCCATGTCGCGCCCGAGGCCGTGTTCATCAGCGCATTCAGAAGCGGCCAGTCCGATACGGCGTCCGAGCCATCCAGCATTCCTTCGGTCTCGCGGTTCGGGCTGGCAACCGACCCGCTGTCGAGGTGATCCCGCCCGATCACGATGGGGGCTTTCAATTCGCCGGATGCAACCATCTCGTTGAATTTCAGCCCCGCGCGGTGGCGGTCCCCCAGCCCCAGCCAGCAGATGCGCGCCGGCAGGCCCTGAAACGCGATGCGTTCGCGCGCCATATCGAGCCAGCGATGCAGGTGGTCATTCTCTGGGAAAAGTTCACGCATGGCCTGGTCGGTCTTGTAGATGTCTTCCGGGTCGCCCGACAGCGCGCACCAGCGGAAGGGGCCAATCCCCTTGCAGAAGAGCGGGCGGATATAGGCAGGCACGAAACCGGGAAAGGCGAAAGCATTCTCCAGCCCCTCCTCCTTTGCGACCTGCCGGATATTGTTGCCGTAATCTAGCGTCGGTACGCCTGCATTCCAGAAATCGACCATCGCCGCGACATGGGTTTTCATGCTTGCGCGCGCAGCCTTCTCCACGGCCCTCGGATCGCTCTCCTGCTTCTCGCGCCATTCGGCGACGCTCCAGCCGATGGGCAGATAGCCATGCACCGGGTCATGCGCTGATGTCTGATCGGTCACGATATCGGGGCGGATGCCGCGCTTGAAAATTTCGGGGAAAATTTCGGCAGCATTGCCGATCAGTGCCACGGATTTCGCCTCTCCTGCCTCGGTCCAGCGCTGGATCATCTCCAGAGCTTCATCGAGATCATGGGTCTTGGCATCGCAATAGCGCGTGCGGATGCGGAAATCCGCGCGGGTCTCGTCGCATTCCACGGCCAGACAGCAGGCCCCAGCCATCCCCGCCGCGAGCGGCTGCGCCCCGCCCATGCCACCCAGACCGGCAGTCAGGATCCAGCGCCCGCGCAGATTGCCCTCATAGTGTTGGCGCCCGGCCTCGGCGAAGGTCTCATAGGTGCCCTGCACGATGCCCTGCGTGCCGATATAGATCCAAGAGCCCGCAGTCATCTGGCCATACATCATGAGCCCGCGCCGGTCGAGGTCGTTGAAATGCTCCCATGTCGCCCAATGCGGCACGAGGTTCGAGTTTGCGATCAGCACGCGCGGGGCGTCCGGGTGCGTGCGGATGATGGCAATGGGCTTGCCCGACTGCACGAGCAGTGTCTCGTCGGCCTCCAGATCCTTCAGCCCCGCCACGATGCGGTCGAAATCCTCCCAGGTCCGTGCCGCGCGCCCGATGCCGCCATAGACCACCAACTCATGTGGGTTTTCGGCCACATCGGGGTGCAGGTTGTTCATCAGCATCCGCATCGCGGCCTCGGTCAGCCAGCTCTTTGCCGTGATCTCGGGGCCCGTGGGTGGGTAGATGTCGCGAAGGTTGTGGCGCGGATTGGTCATGATCAGCCTCTCAGTTTTGGGGCGAGGGAATCCAGTGTCTCGAGGATCGCGCGTAGATGTGGACGCAAGCGGTCGGCCTTGACGGGATCATAAGCGAAGGGCGGTTCTTCCTGCGCGAGATGGGTGGCTTGCGCGAGTTCCATCTGGATTGCATGAAACCCTTGCGCGGGCTGCCCGTAATGGCGGGTCGTCCAGCCCCCCTTGAAGCGACCGTTCACGACCGTGCTGAACCCCTCGGCCCGCGCGCAAATCGCAGTGACAGCGGCCTCGATCTGCGGGGCGCAGGTAGTGCCCCCATTCGTGCCGATATTGAAATCCGGCAGACGGCCCTTGAACAGAAAGGGGATGTTGCTGCGGATCGAATGGCAGTCATAGAGGATCGCAACCCCGTGCCGCGCGTGCAACCGCTTGAGTTCCGCGACCAGCGCCGCGTGATAGGGCGCATGGTAGGCCGCGCGTCGCGCCTCGATCTCGGCGGCATCGGGCGGGGGGGTCCAGATCGGTTCACCATCGAAATCGGTCAGCGGCACCAGACCGGTTGTGTTCTGCCCCGGATAGAGGCTCGCGCCCGAAGGGTTGCGATTGGCGTCGATCAGATAGCGATGGAAAGCCGCACGCACACGCGTTGCCCCGGGCAGGAGCCCGTCATAGAGCCGCTCGACATGCCAGTCGGTATCGGCCAGCCGCTGCCCGCGCGCATTCAGCCGGGCGAACACGTCATCCGGCAGCCATGTGCCTGTATGCGGCAGGCCTAGCACCACTGGGCTCTCGCCGCGAGTCACCTCGACTGGGCTCATGCTGGCCCCTCCATCAGGCGCGCGACATCGCAGGTGGCGCTCACATGCCCATCGCGGACCAGCGCAGCCGCGAGGGCCAGATCATCGGCCATATAGCGGTCATGGGTCAGCGCAGGGACCGCGCCACGTGTAATTTCCACCAGGCGCCGCAGGACAGGCGAGGTCTCCAGCGGCGCGCGGAACTCCACCCCTTGCGCGGCACAGAGCAACTCGATACCCAGAATAGTGCTCAGATTGGCGTTCATCCGCGCCAGCCGCCGCGCGCCATGGGCGGCCATGGAGACATGGTCCTCCTGATTGGCCGAGGTCGGGGTGGAATCGGTCGAACAGGGATTGGCCAGATGCTTGTTCTCGCTCATCAGCGCAGCCGATGTCACTTCGGCGATCATTAGCCCCGAATTCAGCCCCGGCTCCGGCGTCAGGAAGGGCGGCAGGTCGTGGCTGAGTGTCGGATCCACCATAAGCGCAACACGGCGCTGCGCAATCGCGCCGATCTCGGCAATGGCCAGCGCGATCTGATCGGCGGCGAAGCCCACGGGTTCGGCGTGGAAATTCCCGCCCGAGACGATCTGCCCGCTCTCTACCAGCACCAGCGGATTATCGGAAACGGCATTGGCCTCGATTTCCAGCGTCCGGCCAGCGAAGCGCAAGAGATCCAGCGCCGCGCCGGTCACCTGCGGCTGGCAGCGGATGCAATACGGATCCTGAACACGGGCATCGGCATCGCGGTGGCTCTCGCGGATGACCGAGCCCGCCATGATGGCGCGCATGGCACGGGCGACATCAATCTGGCCCTGGTGGCCGCGCAAGTCGTGAAGCGCGGGCTCCAGCGGCGCGGTCGAGCCCATGATTGCGTCGGTGGACAGGCAGGAAATGGCGATTGCACTTTGCGCGTTGCGGATGGAATCGAAATACCCCGCAAGCGCGCAGGCAGTAGAAAACTGCGTGCCATTGATCAGGCCCAGCCCCTCCTTGGGGCCGAGCGTGACGGGCGACAAGCCGACGCGCGCAAGCGCCACATCCGAGGACATGCGTTCACCCTCGAGCCATGCCTCGCCAGCGCCGATCAAGGTCGCGGCCATATGCGCGAGCGGGGCCAGATCGCCCGACGCCCCGACCGAGCCTTGTGCCGGAATGACAGGCGTTACGCCATGGGCCAGCATCTCCTGCAGGAGTGCTACGGTCTCCCAGCGCAAGCCGGATGCCCCGCGCCCGACCGACAGCAGTTTGAGCGCCATCATCAGCCGCGTGGTGGCAATGTCCAGCGCGTCGCCTACGCCGCAGCAATGCGACAGGATCAGGTTGCGCTGCAACCGTGCCGTGTCCTGTGGCGCGATCCGAACCGAGGCCAGCTTACCAAAACCTGTATTGACCCCGTAAACCGCCGCGTCCCCTGCCGCAGCCTGCGCCACCAGTTCCGCAGCGGCCTCAATGGCCGGGCTGGCAGTCTCGGTCAGGCGCGCCGCCGTGCCCTTGCGCCAGATGATTTCCAACTGCGCAAGCGTGGCCGCGCCGGGGGTCAGGGTGACGGTCACAATTCGCCTCCGTAAACGCGCTTCCAGAGCGGGTTGAACCCGATGCGATAGGACAGCTCGCGCGGGTGTTCGACATCCCAGATTGCCAGATCGGCGCGCGCGCCCGTGGCGATCGTGCCGCGATCATGCAGACCGAGCGCAAGGGCTGCGTTGCGGGTCACGCCAGCAAGGCATTCGGCGGGCGTCATGCGGAACAGGGTCGCGCCCATATTCATCGTCAGCAGGAGCGAAGTCAGGGGCGATGATCCGGGGTTGCAATCGGTGGCCAGCGCCATGGGCACGCCATGGCGGCGGAAGGCTTCGATCGGCGGTGCTTGGGTTTCATGCAACGTATAGTAGGCGCCGGGCAGGATCACGGCGACAGTGCCGGAGGTCGCCATCACTGCGGCATCCGCATCATCGGCATATTCGAGATGATCCGCTGACAGTGCGCCAAATTCCGCTGCAAGGCGCGTGCCACCTGTATGCGAAAGCTGCTCTGCATGCAGCTTCACCGGCAGACCCAGCGCGCGCGCATGATCGAAAACACGGCGGATCTGGGCGGGCGTGAAGGCGATGCCTTCGCAAAACCCGTCCACGGCATCGACCAACCCTTCGGCATGGGCGGCCTCCAGCGCGGGCAGGCAAATCTCGTCGAGATAGCTGTCGGCATCCATGCCGGACGGCGTGGCATGCGCGCCGAGAAAGCTGGTGCGCACTACAATGGGGCGGATTTCCGCGATGCGTCGCGCCGCGCGCAGCATCCGCAGTTCTGTATCTAACTCCAGCCCGTAGCCGGACTTGATCTCAAGCGTCGTGACACCTTCGGCGATCAGCGCATCGACGCGCGGCAAGGCCGCCGCGACCAATGCCTCTTCCGAGGCCGCCCGCGTCTGCGTGACTGTCGAGACGATGCCGCCGCCGGCGCGGGCAATTTCCTCATAGCGCGCGCCTTCCAGCCGCATCTCGAACTCGCGCGCACGATTGCCGCCATGGACAACATGGGTATGGCAGTCGATCAGGCCGGGCGTGACCAACCGGCCTTGCAGATCATGCCGGTCATCGTCGTGAAGAGTGTCGGGCAATGCCGCGGCCGGACCTGCCCAGAGAATCTGCGCGTCACGACAAGCAATAATGCCATTCTCGATCAGGCCAGTTTCGGCCGGTCCAGCCACTGTGGCGATATTTGCATTGGTCAGGAGCATATCAGACCTTGATTAAAATCATTATTTTGTGTTTATGTGCGTACATAATAATCTGTCAAGAGGGTTTCGACATGGAAATCTGGGCTGCACAGGCGATGACACCGCAGGGCTGGGCGCGCGATCTTCTCGTGACTATCGGACCGGATGGACGTATCGCGGATGTCCGGCCCGGCGTGTCGAAATCGGGCGAGCATTGCGTGGGCATCCTCGTGCCCGCACCGGCCAACGCCCATAGCCATGCGTTTCAACGTGCCATGGCTGGCCTGACCGAAGCGCGTGGCCCCGACCCGCGCGACAGTTTCTGGACATGGCGCAAGCTTATGTTCCGCTTTCTCGAAAAGCTGACGCCCGCGCATGTCGAGGCGATTGCCGCGCTGGTGCAGATGGAAATGCTTGAGGCGGGCTATGCTGCCAATGTCGAGTTCCACTATCTGCACCATCAGCCCGACGGCACCCCCTATGCCAATCTCGCCGAAATGTCGGAGCGCATCATCGCGGCATCCATGACGACCGGGATCGGGCTCACGCTGTTGCCCGTGCAGTATCAGTTCGGCGGCCTGGACAAGCGCGCGCTTGACGGTGGTCAGAGACGCTTCGGCAATGAACCGGACCAGTTCGCGCGGCTGGTCGAGGCGGCAACAGAGGCGATGCAGGGCCTGCCCTCTGACTGCCGCATGGGGGTTGCGCCGCATAGCCTGCGTGCGGTTGACCCCGAAAGCCTTGCGCAGATCATCGCGCTCACTGATGGGCCGATCCACATGCATCTGGCCGAGCAGCAAGGGGAGGTCGATGAGGTCAAGGACGCGCTGGGCAAGCGCCCTGTCGAATGGGTGCTGGACAATCTTGCGCCCAACCCTCGCATGACCTTCATTCACTGCACCCAGTTGCTGCCCCATGAAACCGAAGCGCTTGCGCGCAGCGGGGCCGTGGCGGGGCTGTGCCCGATTACTGAATCAAGCCTCGGGGACGGCATTTTCGACGGCCTGCGCTGGCTGGAGGCCGGCGGGGCAATCGCTGTGGGATCGGACTCCAATATCCGCATCGCGCTGGCCGAGGAACTGCGGACACTCGAATATTCACAGCGCCTGCGCGACCGCTCCCGCGCAGTGCTCGCCACACGCGCACAATCGACGGGCCGTCGTCTCTTTGGCGCCATTTGCGCTGGCGGGGCCTTGGCCGCCGGACGCCCGAGCGGCGCCATCGCACCGGGTTTCCTCGCGGATCTGATGGCGCTTGATGACACGCATATTGACCTGATGAACCGTGAGGGCGACACATGCCTCGACAGCTACATTTTCGCAGGGGATGACCGGATGGTGCTGGACGTATGGTCCGCTGGTCGGCATATGGTCCGCAATGGTCGGCATCTGAGACGAGATGAGATTACCAATGCCTATCGCGAGGCGATGCATGAGCTTGGGCAGACCCTGTGACTGAAGCAGATCGCAAGACATGGCAGGCGGTTCAGGACGAGGTGCGCCGCTACATCAGCGCGCGCATCTGGAAACCCGGCGAGTTGATCCCGCATGAAGCCGAACTGGCGCTGCAATTCGGCTGCGCCCGCGCAACCGTGAACCGCGCGCTGCGTGGTCTGGCCGAGGCCGGGTTGCTGGAGCGGCGCCGCAAGGCCGGCACGCGCGTGGCGCTGAACCCGGTCCGCCGCGCTGCCTTCAGCATCCCCATCATTCGCGAGGAGATCGAGAGCACCGGCCAGCGATATGGCTACAAGGTCTTCCTGCGCGAGATGCGCGTGCCACCGCCTGACGTGCAGGCGAGGCTACAGCTTTCGGGGGCCGACAAGATCCTGCATCTGCAAACACTCTACACGGCGGATAATCGGCCTTACGTCTTCGAGACACGCTGGATCAATTCCATCGCAGTGCCGGATGTGCTGAACGCGGATTTCGATATGCTCAGCCCGAATGAATGGCTGGTGCGCGAAGTGGCCTTCGATGGCGGTGATTTCACTGTCTCAGGGGTTGCTGCCACGCGAGAGGAGGCTGCTGTTCTTGCCTGCAAACCGGGCGAGGGGTTGCTTGTGCTGGAGCGGACGACACGGCAGGGCGACAACATGATTACCGCCGTGCGGTTGCTGTTCCACCCCGGCTACCGGATGCATACGCGCTGTTAGACGCTGGATTGCAGCGCATTAACTGATCCGAACGGACTCTTCGGCTGTGAAGGTTTGTCCGTCCTCATGGGTCCAGATGAAGCTGAAATGACCCGGCGCGGCGGCTCGCACGAAAAAGATCAGAGTGGGATTGGCAGCGCTGCCATTCGCAAAATCATAAGCGAAAACCGTCTCACCATTCATTTTTGCCTCGAACCGAGCCAGCATGTCGCGGGAGTCTGGACCCGACACGCCCGTTATCATGGGCTGGTTGATGAGAGTGCGGATCTCGATTTCTTCACCTTCGCCCGCAGAACGGGGCACTCTTACGCGTGGAGTGGACATGCAGGTCCTCCTGTCTATCAACTGGTTTCAGGTGGCGCAGCCACCGACCGTGACTTCTGTGCGCGCAGCCGCCTGCAGGATGCGGCCATCACTCAACTCGGCGAAAACAAGAAACTCCTGCGCCTCGGCCAGCCGGATGCGGGTGAAAACCTCTGCCTTGGCCAGATGCGGCGTCAAGGTGAAGCGGCCGACCCCCGGCTCGGGATTGGCAGTGGCAACAACATGGATTGTCTTGACGTGATCATCTGATGACATCGGGCTGTCTACCGAAATGGTCAGCGGTACCTGCGCACCGTTTTCCGCCAAATCTGGCACATCGAGCGAGATGCCGTCTTCAACTGGCGTACGCCCGTCCAGAATGGCATCGACTGCGCGCGCAACATCGCTTTTCAACTCCAGCGCCGAAGTGGGCACCGGCACAAGGACAAACGCAGCCGAAGCCGCTGCACCTGATAGAAAGATACGCCTTGAAACGCTCATATCGTCCTTCCCGCTGGCAGGCATTTTCGCGACCGCTTCGCGCGACGGAGACGCTCTGCTCAATCTTCGCAACTGCACGACAGGGCTCACATGCCGCGAAGCACCTGATCAAGTGACATTTCTCACGCGTTAAAATAGGCTGCCCACCGCATCAGGGCAATTCTGACTTTTCACGACTTGCTGGAACTGAATTCTGTCGAAGAGGTGCAGGCCAGCACATCATTCCGATCAGCGCGATAATCCAAACAATGGCCGGAGTTTCAGCCCCAGCCAGTTCCCGGGCAGGGCGGCCGCGATCCAGAGCCATCCATGCAGACTGCCCGAAGCCACACCCGAGAAAAACGCCGATATATTGCACCCGAATGCCATCCGCGCGCCGTATCCCAGCATGAGCCCGCCCAAAACCGCAGCGAGCAGCGGGCCAAGACCGATACGGAGCGACGGTGCAAATCGCCCAGCGAGCCCTGCCGCGAGGAAGGCGCCAAGCACCAGACCGATATTCATCAGATGCGTGGCATCCTGCACAAGCGGGCGGTGAAGCAAGTCGATGCGCGTCGGGTCTTCCCAATACGGCCAGAAGACCGGATCGACGATCCCCAGCGCCTCGCCCGTCCGCGCGCCCCAGGTCGCGAAAGCCTGCGTGATGCCCCAGGGCCGCCCGGCGATCACCAGTGTCGCGGCATTCAGCACCGCGAGGGCGAGCCCTGCCCATGCGAGCGCCCATGGACCTGTCAACAACCGCGCCTTGCTGCGCCAAAGGAGTGGCTCGACCTGGCCGGTCAGTCGCTTTTCACGAGCGCTCAGCGCAAATGCGATGGCGGCGAAAACCGCAAGGTTCAGGGCCAGTGCAGGCCAGAGCCCGAGCGTGTCAGGGATCGAGACAGGAGGCAGCGCGGGCAAGGCCGACCAGCGTTCCACATCCCATGCGCCAAGCGTCATCCCGACCACAAAGAAAAACAATGTTACAACAGACCGCGTATCGCCGCCGCCGCTGGTGTAAAGCGTGCCGGACGCGCAACCGCCCCCGATCTGCATACCGATCCCGAACAGAAAGGCGCCGATGGCGACTTCCCAACCTGCCGGGAACACGAAACCGCGCACTGGCTGGCCAAGCACTTCGCCCATTTCCAGCGCCGGGAAGAACAGCAGCACAGCCAGTGCCAGCATCACCATCTGCGCTCTGACCGCGCCGCTGCGCCCTGTGGAAAAGGCGGCGCGATAGGCCCCGGTAAAGCCGAATGCCGCGTGATAAAGCGCAAACCCCAAACCCGCGCCTATGATGAAGAGGGCTGCCAGCCGACCCGAGGCGCCCCAGCCTATCCAGACGGCACCAACGGCCAGAACCAGCGCAGCAAACATCACGACCCATCTCTGCGCGTGTATGGTGCCCCCGAGGTCGCGCGCCGGGGTGTGGGAGGGGTCGGTCATGGGTCCGCCTGACGTCAGTGCGTGAGTGTTGTTGGGAAATTATAGGCCAGAGCTTCAGGTGCAAGCGCTTACTGAATGCGGGGCGTACTACCATATGAACGGCACGGCTCGCGCAGATTTCCTTGGCACGCTGCGGGCATGGCGTGCAAGACTGACGCCAAGGGCACCGCGCGAGGGTGCCGAAACCGCAACGGAGAGCTAATTCGGATGACAGTTTACAAGGCCGTGGTGTTTGATTGGGCAGGCACGATGATTGATTTCGGGTCTTTCGCGCCGATGGGTGTCTTTGTCGAGGCGTTCCGGCATTTCGGTATCGACGCGACCATCGCGGAAGCTCGCGCCCCGATGGGCGCGCCGAAGCGCGACCATATCAAGGCGATGCTCACCGCCCCGCGCCTGAGTGCCGAATGGCAGCGCGCCCATGGTGAAGCGCCCACCGAGGCCGATATCGACCGCATCTATGAGGTATTCGTGCCGATGAATGAGAAGGTCGTTGCGAAGCACTCAACGCTGGTCCCGGGTGCGGCCGAAATGATCGCAGATCTCCGCGCGCGGGGGCTCAGGATCGGCTCGACGACGGGTTACACACGCTCGATCATGGAGCGCGTGTTTCCGCTGGCGGCTGAGCAGGGCTATACGCCGGATAACTGCGTCTGCGCAGATGATCTTCCCGAAGGCCGCCCCGGCCCCCTGCAGATGTATCAATGCTTCATCGACCTGCGTGTTTATCCGCCGGAGGCCGTTATCAAGGTCGATGACACAGAGCCGGGCATTCTGGAGGGTCTGGCGGCGGGTTGCCTGACTGTGGGTGTGGCCCTGTCTGGCAACCATGTCGGGCTCAGCCCCGAGGAGCTTGACGCGTTGCCGCCTGAAGAGGTCGCAGCCCTGCGCGAGAAAGCGACTGCCGCCTTGCATGGCGCCGGCGCGCATCATGTCATCGATACGGTGGCCGATCTACCGGATCTGATCGAAGCGCTCGAGCGCGGCGTGGCCCGGTGATAGCGTATCCTTTTCGAAACGCACTGCAATCGGCATTTATATAATGCGGAAGGAAATGTTTCTCTGTACCGCTTGACAAAGCTGCCGGACAGCCTGCGCGTCACAGGCACGACAAAAAATGTGCAAAGCGGCAGTACGCCCTACATACAACCATTTTCCGGCAGCAGGCGAAGTGCATGGCAAGAGGCTTGGACCGCCGCATGTCGGGTGTCATGGGAAAGGCCTTCAATGTGGATGACACACTCTGTCTGAACGACGGTGCACCCCGATCAAGGGAATGACCCTGCCCACGTCCCGGCAGAGACACCGCAAGCGTTCGGAACCCTAACGCTATCCGCTGGGCGGTGAGCCGCTTGCAATGGTTGCGGGTTGGAGGTCGCGTTATATATGCGTGCGGCGAGCATCAACATGCAGGGCGGAAAGCCGTCTCCAAGTTCACGGGATCGCCGATGTGATGGTTTTTATAGCAGACGGATACCATGCTGCCTTTATCTGTCCATCGACTACTTTTCGCAATCGCTACGCGCCCGTTATGGGTCTTCAACGCCACAACACCGTAGATAGATGCAAGGATGATCGGTTGACATACGCCCTGACGCAGATGCGCCAGGGCATGTGCGCTTACTGGTCGACCGTGACCGGGTCGGCATCGTTGGGCACCTCACCGTCCGTGGTCGCAATGCCAAGCTTCGCCCGCTCTCCGTCGCGGTAGATCGCTTTCGCAAGGGCAGGCCTCCTCTCCTGTGATTGATTATCGTTTACGTTGCCGCTGCGACCTCGCGGCTTTCACGGTGTGACTTTCTCGCATAAATCGTGATCTCAGCGCGCTATCTTTGCGGCGCGACGGGCGCGGATTTCACCGCCAAGTTCCAGCGTGTAGGCGGCCAGCGCGTCCAGTGTGGCCTGAGCTTGGGGCAATGCGCCTGCGGCCAGCGCCTCGGTGAGGTCGGCATGCAGTGCAATGATCTGTGCGCGCGAGCGTGCGGTATAAGTGATCATGTTCATCAGGGGCTGCATCGCCTCGACCGCGCCGGCTATATGCCAGGAGAGCACCGGATTGCCTGCGGCCTCGACCAGCGCGCGGTGAAAGGCCACGTCTGACGCGCAGAAATCCTCATCACTCAGCCCATCGGTGCCCTGCCGTGCGATTTCCGCGCGCATGGCGGCCAGATGCGACGGCGTGCGCCGCTGGCAGGCCAGCGGCAGGCAGGCGCGTTCCAGCGCAAAGCGCGCCTCAAGCGCCGTCTCGAAATCGACAGTGTTCATCGACAGAAGCAGCGTGGCGGTGGTGACCATATGCTCCTGCGCATCCTCGAAACTCAACCGGTTCACGAAGGCCCCGCCAGTTGCGCCGCGCTGGGTGCGGATCAGGTTTTGCGCCGCCAGCCGCTTGAGGGCTTCGCGCACAGTCGGGCGCGAGACATTGAAGCGCGCGGCCAGATCACCCTCGGAAGGCAGACGGCCATCTACAGGCAGATCGCCCGAGATGATGGCCTCTCGGATGGTTTGCGCAATCTGCTTTGAATAGTCGCCTGCGCTGTCAAGTTTGGTTTTCACGGCACGTCCCGGTCATATGTCTGACAATAAAGAATTGTCACAGGCCAAATCTGGTGATATGTCTTACATATACAAATCTCTCCTCCCCGCCAAGCCCAAAGGTCGCCCGCATGCAAATCGCCCCGCGCATCCGAAAAATGACGGCGCCGCATTGGCTGGGGCTTTATGGCGCGATCCTGCTGGCCTGGGCGCTGCTCTATGCGATGCAATTGCCGCCTGATCTGGTAGCGGCAGCAAATGTCTACGGGGCCGAGTTCTGGGAGGCGCTGTGCCGTGTCGAGCCGGGGCTTGCCGGTGCGCCCAATATCTTTCTGATGTGGGCCTTGATGTCGGCGGCGATGATGGCGCCCACGGCCTTGCCTGCGTTCTCGACCTGGGAGGATCTGGTCCAGACTGGCCGCGCGCAGGGCTACTGGCTGCTGCTGTCTGGCTATCTGTTGATCTGGCTGGGCTTTGCTCTTCTCGCCACTGGCGCACAACTGCTGCTGTCCGGCGCGGGGCTGCTGAACCCGCTGGGCGAGAGCGTGAATCTCTGGCTCACTGCGGGGCTGCTGATGGGCGCGGGGGCGTATCAGTTCTCGACCCTCAAGGAGGCGTGCCTGTCGAAATGCCGCCGCCCGCTGACGTTTTTCATGCAGCACTGGGATGGGGGGCCGTGGCGCATGGGGCTGCGGCTGGGCGCGGTCTGTCTGGGGTGCTGCTGGGCGCTGATGGCTCTGGCCTTTGTTGGCGGCACCATGAACCTGTTGTGGATGGGCGGCGCAATGCTGCTGATGATGCTGGAGAAGCTGCCCGGGATTGGCACCGTGATGACACGGCCCTTGGGCTACGGGCTGCTAGGCCTTGGCGCAGCGCTGGTGATTTTCAATCTGGGAGGATGGATATGAGCACGACACTGGAAAAACCGGCTGTGGGCACTGTGCCCTGGGCGATCAAGGGCGAGTTGATCCTCAACTGCAACTGTACGGTGTTCTGCCCCTGTGTGGTGAGCCTTGGCAAACATGCCCCCACCGAGGGCTATTGTCAGGCCTGGGCCGGGGTGCGGATCGATAGCGGTCATTATGGCGATGAGGATCTTTCGGGGCTCAATGTCGGGCTGCTTCTGGAAATCCCGGGCCTGATGGCGCGCGGCAACTGGAAGGCGGCGGCCTTCATCGATGATCGCGCCTCGGACGCGGCCCATGACGCGCTGGTCAACATCTTTTCCGGCGCGGCACGCGGCACCACCGGGCTGTTCGGGATGCTGGTCAGCGAGTTCCTGGGCGCCGAAGCCGCGCCGGTGAGCTACGAGAACGAGGGCGACAAACGCCGCCTGATGGTCGGCAAGAAGATCCAGGGCGAGATCGTGCCCATGCGCGGCGCCGACCCGGAGCGCGAGATCGTGGTGACCAACACCGAATACTGGATGGGGCCGGATATCACGGTCGCCACCGCCACCAAGGGCCGCGTGCGCGCCTTTGGCCGGGTGTGGGATTTCGACGGGCGCAGCGCAGAAATCTGCCAGATCGACTGGAAAGGCCCCGGTCGGTGAGCCTGCCGCTGCTGTCCCGCTCGCGCCGGTTGCGGCGTACGCCGTTTTCCGAGGGTGTCGAGGCTGCGGGGGTGAAAGCCTACACCGTCTATAATCACATGCTCTTGCCGACTGTGTTCCGCTCGGTCGAGGAAGACTATCACCATCTTAAATCTGCGGTGCAGATCTGGGATGTGGCCTGCGAACGGCAGGTGGAAATCCGCGGCCCCGATGCCGGGCGGCTGGTGCAGATGCTGACCCCGCGCGACCTGCGCGGCATGCTGCCGGGGCAGTGCTATTATGTGCCCATCGTCGATGAGACCGGCGGGATGCTCAATGACCCTGTGGCGGTGAAACTGGCCGAGGATCGGTGGTGGATCTCGATCGCCGACAGTGATCTGCTCTACTGGGTCAAGGGGCTCGCCTATGGCTACCGGCTGGATGTGCTGGTCGATGAGTCCGATATCTCGCCGCTGGCGGTGCAGGGGCCGAAGGCGGAGGAATTGATGACCCGCGTCTTTGGCGAAGCCGTCACCCGCATCCGCTTCTTCCGCTTCGGCCATTTCGACTTTCAGGGCCGCGACATGGTGATTGCCCGCTCAGGCTATTCCAAGCAGGGGGGCTTCGAGATTTATGTCAACGGCACCGATATGGGGATGCCTCTCTGGAATGCCCTGATGGAAGCCGGGGGCGATCTGGATGTGCATGCAGGCTGCCCCAACCTGATCGAACGGGTCGAGAGCGGCTTGCTCAGCTACGGCAATGACATGACCGATGACAACACGCCGCATGAATGCTGGCTGGGCCGCTTCTGCAACACGCAAAGCGCGATTGGCTGCATAGGGCGCGATGCGCTGCTGCGCGTGGCCAAGGAAGGGCCAGTGCAGCAGATCAGGCCCATCTCGATTGACGGGGCGCGCGTGGGCATTTGTGACCATTACTGGCCTGTGACCACGGCCAGGGGCGAAAAGGTCGGGCGCGTCAGTTCGGCAGCATGGTCGCCGGATTACAACACCAATGTCGCCATCGGCATGGTCCGCATGACCCATTGGGACGCGGGCACGGAACTTGTGGTGCACACGCCCGACGGGCCGCGCGCGGGCCTGGTGCATGAGACATTCTGGAACTGAAAGGTAAGGAACAATGAGCTTCAACGCACTTCTGGTCACGAAAGACGAAGACGGCAAGACCCATGCCAGTGTCACGCAGATAACCGAAGACCAACTGCCCGCAGGCGATGTCACGGTCGCCGTGGAATACTCGACCGTGAATTACAAGGACGGGCTGTGCATCGGCCCCGGCGGCGGGCTGGTGCGCAATTACCCGCATGTGCCGGGGATCGACTTTGCCGGTACGGTCGAGGCGTCGGACGACCCCCGCTACAAGCCCGGCGACAAGGTGGTGCTGACCGGCTGGCGCGTGGGCGAGGTGCATTGGGGCGGCTATGCGCAAAAGGCCCGCGTCAAGGCGGATTGGCTGGTGCCGCTGCCCGAGGGCCTGACCACACGGCAGGCGATGGCGGTGGGCACGGCCGGTTTCACGGCGATGCTGGCGGTGATGGCGCTGGAAGATCATGGGCTCGCGCCGGGGCAAGGCCCGGTGCTGGTGACAGGGGCTGCGGGCGGAGTTGGTTCCGTTGCTGTGGCGCTGCTGGCCGCGCTTGGTCATGAGGTCGCAGCCGTCACCGGGCGGCCCGAGACCGAGGACTATCTGCGCAGCCTCGGTGCCAGCCAGATTGTCGCGCGCGAGGACATCAACGAAACCGTCAAGCGCCCGCTGGAAACCGAGACATGGGCGGGCTGTGTCGATGCCGTGGGCGGCGCGATGCTGGCGCGGGTGCTGGGGCAGATGAACTACGGTGCCTCGGTCGCGGCGGTGGGGCTCGCGGGCGGGGCGGGGCTGCCCGCAACCGTCATCCCCTTCCTGTTGAGGGGCGTGAACCTGCTCGGCATCGACTCGGTGATGCAGCCCTATGAGAACCGCCTGCGGGCCTGGGAGCGGATCGCCCGCGATCTGCCGATGGACAAGCTCGAAGCGATGATCCAGCCCGCAACGCTGCCCGACCTGCCGCAGCTTGGAGCAGATATCCTCAAAGGGCAGGTCAAGGGCCGCATCGTGGTCGATGTGAACGGCTAGACGGGAAGCCGGACGGAGCCGCGGCAAAAAGGGGAGGGGACGCCCATGCAGTCAGAATATGAGGCCCCTGCCTTCGGGGCGGCGAATTTCGTGCCGCTCTCGCCGCTCTCCTTTCTGCAACGTGCCGAAACGGTCTATGCTGACAAGCCCGCCACGACCTATGGCGGCGTGACGCGCACATGGGCAGACGTGGCCGGGCGGGTGCGCGCTGTGGCTGCGGCCTTGGCCGCGCGCGGCATCACGCGCGGCGATACAGTGTCAGTGCTCGCGCCCAACCGGCCTGAACTCTTCGAGCTGCATTTCGCCGTGCCGCTTCTGGGTGCAGTCCTGAACACGATCAACATACGGCTGGAGGCCGACACGGTCGCCTATATCCTGCGCCATTCCGACGCGCGGCTGATCTTTGTCGATCCCGCGCTGGCGGATCTGACCCGCGCCGCCTTTGCGTTGAATGAAGCGGACTTGGCGGTGATTGACCTCGCGCGCACAGGCGCGGAGGGTTTCGGACAGGCCAGCTATGACGATCTGACCGGCGCCGAGCTGCTGCCATGGGCCTTGCCCGCTGATGAAGGACAGGCGCTGGCGCTGAATTACACCTCCGGCACATCGGGACGGCCAAAGGGCGTGATCTATCATCATCGCGGGGCCTATCTGATGGCGCTTGGCACAGTCGCAGGCTGGTCGCTGCCGCAGAACCCGACCTATCTGTCCGTGGTGCCGATGTTCCATTGCAATGGCTGGAACCACCCCTGGGCCATGGCCATCGTGGGCGGGCATCTGGTCTTTGCTGATGATATGGCCCCGAAAACCCTGCTCGACGCCATGGTTGCGCATGGCGTGACCCATCTGGGTGCCGCGCCTTTAATCCTGCAAATGCTGGCCGAAAGCCCGGATGTGCCTGCCGAGCCGTTCGACCCGCCGATCAAGGTGATGACCGCAGGCGCGCCGCCCCCGCCTGCTGTGCTGGAAAAGGCCACCGCGCTGGGGCTGGAGGTGATGCAGGTCTATGGGCTGACCGAAACCTTCGGCCATATCTCGCAATGCCTGTGGCAGGAGGACTGGGCCGCGCTCGCCCCGCCTGAGCGCGCGGCGAAACAGGCCATGCAAGGCGTGGCCTTTCCGATGGTCGAGGCGCTGAGCGTGCTGGACCGCGACACCGGCGCGGAGGTGCCGCGCGATGGCGCGACGCAGGGCGAAATCGCTATCCGCGCCAATACGGTGATGAAGGGGTATTACAAGGACGCCGCCGCGACTGAAGACGCGTTTCGCGATGGCTGGTTCTGGTCGGGCGATGCCGCAGTCGTGCATCCCGATGGCTATGTGCAGATCCGCGACCGGCTGAAGGATGTGATCATTTCGGGCGGCGAGAATATCTCTTCGGTCGAGGTCGAGGCCGTGCTCTATTGTCACCCCGCGATCCAAGCGGCGGCAGTTGTGGCCCGCCCCCATACGCGCTGGGGCGAAGCGCCCTGCGCCTTTGTCGAGCTGCGCGCGGGCCAAAAGGCAGATGAGGGCGAGATCATTGCTTTCTGCCGTCAACATCTGGCAGGGTTCAAAGCCCCGAAAACCGTGGTGTTTCAAGAGTTGCCCAAGACCGCGACTGGCAAAGTTCAGAAATTCATCCTGCGCAATGCTGCACGCGAGCTGGGCGTGCAGGAGTAATCATACAGAGCCGAAAATCAGCGCGCACCCGGCATCACGTCGCGCGCTTGCGCCATTTCGCGACAATCTTCGGATTGATCCCGAGATCCTGACTCAACTGCGCGAGCGAAGCATGCGATCATTCTGGCTGGCCCTCGGACCGTCGTCCGTCGGGCTCAACCCGATGGCGCCTCGGTGAACGACCGGGCAAGCCCTCATTATTGCTGCTCTGACGGCCTGCGTGGTCGTGGCGCTCCCGTCACGAACTTGTCCCATAATGCTTCCTTCCATTCCTGCGAAAGGATCGCACCATCAAACCGTGGGATCAAACACGTAGCCCATCTGCGGCACGAACTGGTAACCTGCGCAATATCTGTTCAAGGCGAACACGGAAGCAATGACAATTGCGGCCCTGCGTTTCACTTTTAGATCGAAAGGGCTATACACATGGCCAGGTCAGGCAAAGCGGTCGAGATGCGAATGAGGCAAATCGCCCTGCTGGTAAGCTGAAACCGTATCTATGTCGACCTGCGTCGTTTTGACCCTGAAGTGTATCTCGCCTATACGTTGGCCCACTGCGGTATGCCGCGCGCATCCCTCTGAAATCAAACGATTACCTGCGGGGCCCGATGAAATCAGCGTCAGAAACGATCCAAACGATGTTAGGCGATGTTGGCATTGTTTTTCGCATATCAGCAGCCATTGTCGTATTCTTCGTTGCAGCGGCTGCTTTTGCGCCTGAAACGGTGGGGTACGCGGCGCAAGGTGTCCTGCAGGTGACTGCGGCCAATCTTGGATGGATGTATCTTCTTGTCATCACGGTCTTTGTCGGCTTCGTGCTGTATCTGGGACTGTCGGAATTCGGCACCATCCGTCTGGGTGCGGAAGATGAGCCTGCGGAGTTTTCTTATCCCAGTTGGCTGGCGATGATCTTTGCGGCGGGCATGGGCGTGGGGCTGGTGTTCTGGGGTGTGGCCGAGCCCATGATGCATTTCAACGACCCCCCCATGGGAAGCGGCCTGCCACGCACCACGGATGCGGCGCAAACCGGGATGACCTATGCCTTCTTCCACTGGGGGCTGCATCAATGGGCGAATTTCGCTCTCGTAGGGCTTGCCATCGCTTATGTGCGGTTTCGCCATCACAGCTTCGGCCTGATCAGTGAAACGCTCAGGCCGCTTTTAGGGGACCGGGTGGATCGCGGCTGGGGCAAGGCGATAGATATTCTGACAGTCGTGTCCACCGTCTTCGGTGTGGCGACGACGCTCGGCCTAGGTGTCAATCTGCATTCAAAACTGACCCAGCGTGATCATTTAAAAATGACCCACCTCTGGGAGAGCAAAGCCCACAGGCGAGCGGCCCCCATATAGCAGGCTCGTCTGTGGGCTTTGCTT
>PWZT01000040.1 GCA_003567315.1 Paracoccaceae bacterium | reverse complement strand
CTTATGGTGATGACGGAGGCGGGAGTGAACTGGCGGGACCTTACGGTGATGACGGAGGCGGGAGTGAACTGGCGGGACCTTACGGTGATGACGGAAGTGGGCGTGAACTGGCGCCATATAGGTGATATGTCCCTGGCAGGTGTGAACTGGCTTGACCTTGCGGTGATGACGGAGGCGGGTGTTAACTGGTCCGACTTTACGGTAATGACGGAAGCGGGCGTGAACTGGCTTGATATCCACAAATTCACTACGCAAGGCATCAACTGGCAGGACTTATCTGTTATGACAATAGCTGGGGTCAACTGGCGTGACATAGCGGTGCTTTCCGATACCGGTGTAAATTGGTATGGACTTACTGCGCTGACGGAAGCGGGCGTGAACTGGCGTGACCTTGCGGTGATGAGTGAAGCGGGTGTTAACTGGTTGGACCTTACGGTATTGAGTATATCCGGGATCAACTGGCAAGATCTTCAGGTTCTCTCTGAAGCAGGGATAAACTGGTTGGATCTGAGAGCGTTCAGCGAATCGGGTGTTAATTGGCCTGATTTAGCGGTCATGTCGGAGGCCGGTGTTAACTGGTCAGATATCGCACGGTTGACAGAGGCTGGGGTCAACTGGTCCGATCTTACGGTTTTGACGGAAGCAGGAGTTAATTGGCTGGACATGGCGGTCATGACGGAATCGGGCGTGAACTGGCTTGACCTTACGGTACTCACGGAAGCGGGTGTGAACTGGCGAGACCTTGCTGTGATGACAGAAGCCGGTGTTAACTGGCTTGATCTCAGGCCGTTAACGGAATCGGGCGTCAACTGGCAGGACCTTGCTGTGATGACAGAAGCCGGTGTGAACTGGCTTGATCTCAGGCCGCTGACGGAGGCGGGTATTAATTGGCAAGACTTGACGCGATTGACGGAAGCGGGCGTGAACTGGTTGAGCATAACGACCATGACGGAAG
Source organism: Paracoccaceae bacterium (assembly GCA_003567315.1). Lineage (GTDB taxonomy): Bacteria > Pseudomonadota > Alphaproteobacteria > Rhodobacterales > Rhodobacteraceae > Roseinatronobacter. The sequence continues at coordinate 3,900 of PWZT01000040.1, read as the reverse complement.
CGGGCGTGAACTGGCTTGACCTTGCTGTGATGACCGAGGCTGGCGTGAACTGGCAGGATATACATGCATTGAGCACTCGTGGCATCAACTGGTCGGATATAGATGTTTTGAGCAGGGCAGGTGTTAACTGGGCTGGGCTCAGGCCTTTGACGGAAGCGGGAGTGAACTGGCAGGACCTCGTGGTTATGACGGAAGCGGGAGTGAACTGGCTTGACCTGCAGGTCCTTACTGAAACAGGGATTAACTGGTCCGATCTTACGCGTCTTACCGAAGCGGGTGTGAACTGGCTCGACGTGATGGTCATGACGGAAGCGGGAGTGAACTGGACAGGCATGGCTGTGATGACGGACGCGGGCGTGAACTGGCTTGATGTGACGGCGATGACGGAAGCGGGCGTGAACTGGCAGGATCTGGCGGTGATGACCGAGTACGGGATCAACTGGGCGGATATTCACAAGTTCACGGTCGCTGGCATCAACTGGAAGAATATAGGTGTTTTGGGTGCAGCAGGAGTTAACTGGGCGGATCTTGCGGTCATGACGGAAGCGGGCGTGAACTGGTTGGGCATGACCACGATGACCGAGGCCGGGGTGAACTGGCTGGACCTGGCGGCAATGACGGAAGCGGGCGTGAACTGGCTGAGCATAACGACCATGACGGAAGCGGGCGTGAACTGGTCCGATCTGGCGGTAATGAGTGAGGCGGGAGTCAACTGGTTGGACCTAACAACGCTGACGGAAGCGGGCGTGAACTGGCTTGATCTGGCCGTGATGAGCGCAGCGGGAGTTAACTGGGCTGATATCCACAAGTTCACGGTAGTTGGGGTCAACTGGCAGGACATAGGTGTGATGACAACACGCGGTATCAACTGGTTCGACCTTCAGGTGATGACCGATGCTGGAGTGAACTGGCTTGATCTGACAGTGCTTACCGAGGCCGGGGTGAACTGGGCAGGGTTAAGGCCTCTTAGTGAAGCGGGCGTGAATTGGTCTGACTTTGCTGTTATGACGGAAGCTGGCGTAAACTGGGTCGATTTTACACGTTTGACCGAAGCTGGTGTTAACTGGTCCGATCTCGGACGGATGAGTGATGCGGGTATCAACTGGCAGGACCTGACAGTTATGACGGAAGCGGGCGTGAACTGGCTTGATCTGACGGTAATGACCGAGGCTGGGGTGAACTGGGCGGATCTTGCGCGCCTGACGGAAGCGGGTGTGAACTGGTTTGACCTGACCGTGCTGAGCGAGACGGGAGTTAACTGGCAGGGGCTCACGGCTTTGACGGAAGCGGGCGTGAACTGGCTCGATCTTACACGCTTGACGGAAGCGGGCGTGAACTGGCTTGACATGACTGCGATAACCGAGGCGGGCGTGAACTGGTCGGATCTTGCGGTCATGACGGACGCGGGCGTGAACTGGTTTGGTCTCAGGCCTCTGACGGAAGCGGGCGTGAACTGGCTTGATCTGACACGCCTGACGGAAGCGGGCGTGAACTGGCTTGACCTGACAACATTGAGTGAAGCGGGCGTGAACTGGATGGATCTTGCGGTCATGACGGAAGCAGGCGTGAACTGGCGGGACTTAGCTGTTATGGCAACAGCCGCGGTTAATTGGTTCGATCTTACACGTCTTACGGAAGCGGGCGTGAACTGGCTTGATCTTGCGGTAATGACGGAAGCGGGAGTGAACTGGACAGACCTGACGCGTCTGAGTGAGGCTGGTGTGAACTGGTTTGACCTGGAAGCGATGACAACACGTGGTGTGAACTGGCTTGATCTTGCGGTGATGACGGACGCGGGCGTGAACTGGCAGGACATAGCTGTTATGGCAACAGCCGCGGTTAATTGGCTTGATCTCACACGTCTGACGGAAGCGGGCGTGAACTGGCTTGATCTTGCGGTCATGACGGAAGCTGGTGTTAACTGGCAGGATCTTACGGCTCTGACGGAAGCGGGCGTGAACTGGTCCGGACTGGAACGCTTAACTGTCGCGGGTATCAACTGGCTTGACCTTGCGGTCATGACGGAAGCGGGCGTGAACTGGACGGATCTCACACGTTTGACGGAAGCGGGTGTGAACTGGGCGGACTTGACGGTGTTGACGGATATAGGCGTCAATTGGTTCGATCTTGCGGTAATGACGGATGCGGGAGTTAACTGGGCTGACCTGCAGGTCATGACCGAGGCCGGGGTGAACTGGTCTGACCTTACGCGCTTGACGGAAGCGGGCGTGAACTGGCTTGATCTGACAACGCTGACGGAAGCGGGCATTAACTGGCATGATCTGGCGGTGATGAGCGACGCGGGCGTGAACTGGCGAGACCTTGAGTCATTGACGGTAGCCGGGGTGAACTGGCGTGACCTTGCGGTGATGAGTGGAGCGGGTGTGAACTGGGCGGATATTGGAGTGATGACCGCAAAAGGTATTAACTGGTACGATCTTCAGATGATGACCGAAGCCGGGGTGAATTGGCAGGACATAGGCGTGATGACAACGCGCGGTGTGAACTGGCTTGATCTGACGACGCTGACGGAAGCTGGCGTGAACTGGACAGACCTTGCGGTGATGACGGAAGCGGGCGTGAACTGGTCTGACCTGACTCGGCTGACGGAAGCTGGCGCGAACTGGATCGATCTTGCGCGCCTGACGGAAGCGGGCGTGAACTGGCTTGACCTTGCGGTGTTGACGGAAGCGGGTGTTAACTGGCTTGACCTTGCGGTGTTGACGGAAGCAGGGGTCAATTGGCAGGACATAGGCGTGATGACAACGCGTGGTATTAACTGGTATGACCTTACGGCCATGACGGAAGCGGGCGTGAACTGGACAGATCTTGCTGTGATGACGGACGCGGGCGTGAACTGGCTTGATCTGACCATTCTGACGGAAGTGGGCGTTAACTGGGTCGATCTTCACCGTCTAAGTGTTACCGGTATAAACTGGCATGATCTGGGGGCTCTGACCGGAGCGGGCGTGAACTGGTATGACCTTACGGTGATGACGGAAGCGGGCGTGAACTGGCTGGGTTTGGTTCCTTTAGCTGCATCTGGAGTGAATTGGTTGGACCTGGCTGCAATGACGGAAGCGGGAGTTAACTGGTCTGACCTGACTCATCTGACGGAAGCGGGCGTGAACTGGTCTGACCTGACTCGTCTGACGGAAGCGGGCGTGAACTGGCTGGACCTTACGATCCTGACCGAGGCGGGTGTGAACTGGAGCGGTCTAAAGCCCCTTAGTGAAGCGGGTATAAATTGGCTTGATCTTACGCGCCTGACGGAAGCTGGGGTGAACTGGTCGGATCTTGTTGTGATGACCGAAGCGGGGGTGAACTGGCTCGACCTGAACGTTCTGACGGAGGCGGGCGTGAACTGGATGGACCTCACGGTGATGACCGAAGCTGGTGTTAATTGGTCGGACCTTACGGTGATGACGGAAGCGGGCGTGAACTGGTCTGATCTTATGCGCCTGACGGAAGCGGGCGTAAATTGGACGGGCTTTGTTCCGTTGACAGAAGCAGGAGTTAACTGGTCGGATCTTGCGGTGATGAGCATGGTTGGTGTGAACTGGCGCGATATTACAGTGATGACGGAAGCGGGTGTGAACTGGCAGGATATAGCGACGATGACAGGGATCGGTATAAACTGGTTTGACATGACGGTTCTGACAGAGGCTGGTGTTAACTGGGCTGACCTGCGCAGTATCACGCGCGCTGGCGTTAATTGGTGGGATCTGCAGATATTGACGGATACGGGAGTTAACTGGCTTGACCTGGCAGTGATGACCGAAGCTGGCGTGAACTGGCTTGACTTGACAACGCTGACGGAAGCGGGGGTCAACTGGTTTGATATTGAGATCATGACGTCTGCGGGTATTAACTGGCGTGATCTTACACGGCTGACGGAGG
>PWZT01000100.1 GCA_003567315.1 Paracoccaceae bacterium | reverse complement strand
GAAACGGGAGAAGCCCGACGTTCTGGCTGTGCCCGACAAGCCAAATGTGACCTGGTCGATGGACTTCATGGCCGACAGGCTGGGCGACGGGCGGGCTTTTCGGCTGCTGAATGTGCTGGACTGGGCGGCAATGGCGCGTGCGATGGCCGTGTTGGTGGCGACAGCGTCGATGGAAACCAGCGCGCCCTCCAGCCTGCCCTCGGCGCCGAGCCGTTCCAGCAGCGGCGGGATGGCGGCCAGTTCGCTGCCCTTGTCGGGCACCGCCTCGGCGGCCAGCACGAGCCGAGCGGTGGTGGCGAAGGCCGAGACCAGATGCAGCGGCCCGGCCCCTGAAGCGCGATCATGGCTGCGCCGCGAGGTCTTGCCTTCCAGGTCAATCAGGTTTCCGTGCTCCGGCCAAGCATCGCGCACCCAGCCCTCGAAGGCCGCGGCAAACAGCGCGGGATTGATCCGGTTCATCAGGATGGTCAGCCAGCGCTCGCCGGGAACGCCATGATCATAAGGCACAAATCGGCGCATGAAGTCGAGGTGCGCGTCGCCCGAGGCGGCGATATCCTCATAGTCGTCGCAATCCGCGATCGTCCCGCAGACCACCAGAAACAGGATCTCCGGCAGCGGATGCAGGACCCGCCGGACGTCGCGCGGGTCCTCCACCGTCGCGAAGTGATCCAGCAGCGCAGCAAGGCGCGATTTGCGAGGCAGGCTCTCGGTCGGAAAGGGCATCGGCGGCTCCATGGCAAGGCCACCTCATCGAGTCAGAGAAATCCGCCCGTGTCACTGTCACATGAGTTCGGAGCCTTGGATATCCGCGCGGTGCTCTTGACCAGAGCCGGTCATATGGATAGTGTGAAAGACCTATTCTGGGTTGTGCGAGGGCTCTATGACTGAGAAGAAAGCGATTTGGGAAACGCCCAATCTCACGGCTCTTGACGTGACCAAGACCATGACTGGCCCGATCCCGCTTGATACCGAAGCAACCTTCCAAGGCGTAGACCAGCAGATTGGTGGTCCTCAGAGTTGATCGCAGATTTTGCGCGATCCTCTTGGTTGAATACCGTTGCGATGATGAGTGAATAGTAGGCTCGCTGTCCTGTCTTGATTGTGCGGTTACTGCGCGCGACTGGAAAGGCCTTTCAAGATGAATTTGGCCACCGCGCAGCCTCGCAGATATGTTTAATACGATCAGCCACTGCCGCTTGCGGCTCGTGTCTACTCCTCCGCTTGGGCCTGCACAGGCTAACCCGCCTTATTGACATGAACCGCGCAGCGGCTGATCGTCTTGAAGATATTGGCCCGATCCGCAAAGATCGCGCCCAATTCGGGACGGTAGATCGCGTTCATCAATAACGTGAAGGCGCCTGCGCCGTTGGGTTCGTCAAGGTGCCGCCCGTGATCGCCGATCTCGATAATGCGCTGCAGCACTTGCGGCTCGGCCACGAACATCTCCGGGTCGTGGAGGTGGAACTTGTCCTCGCGCATGATGTCGCGCGTCAGTCGCGTCGGGTCGACGCCGAACCGCGCCACGGCGTCATTCCAGAGCTTGATGCGGTTCATGCCTGCATGCAGCACCGGCACCGTGTCATGGGGATGCAGCACCGCCACATCATCGCAGATCACCTGCCAGCCATGCTTGAAATGCAGCTCGGCCACTTTGGTCGATTTTCCGGCCCCCGAAGGACCGGTAAAGGCCGTGACCCCATCGGGCGCCTGAATTGCCGAGATATGCAGCGGCACCAATCCGCGCATATGCATCAGCGTGCCGAAGCCCGTACCGAAAAGATAGGCGCGCATGTCGCTTTCTGCAGCGCCCGGCAGCATCTCGACTGTGATCCGGTCAGGGCGTTCGATCAGAAATCGTGCAATGTCGGAGAAATGACAGAGGCAGGCATCGCGTGTGGCACTGATCCAGTCGGCAAGAACGGTAGCACCTTCAAGCTGTAGTGGCGCGGAGCTGCGGCGCAGCTCGACCGTCGCATAGCCCCGCTCTGCAGCGATCTCAGGTGTGATTTCTGTCAGTTCCGGACATTCGAAGTCAGAGGCGACAGCCAGTCCATAGAGGTGATACAGGGTCAAAGGCTTCTCCCGGAACAGTTGTGTAGATAAGGGTATTCGAAAAAGGTTCGTGAAATCTTTCAAGATTTGGGCGCTAGCCAAGCTGCGCCGAGTGATAGCTGACAAGCGGGATATGCCCCACACTCTCTTCTGCGCCGATGACGACGAAGGGACCAGCGCGCAGCCAGGCATGGGCCCCGAACGGGTCGTCGCCATCGCCCTGATCGGGCCGCGCGCCAAGCACGAGGCTGTTGGCGAGCCCGCGCCGGTCAAGCGCGCGCTTGCCTGCCATCGCCAGCATCAGGCAGGTGAAGCGCCCCCCCGCGAGCGCATTGATCCGCTTGAGCGCCCAACGCACATCGCGCAGCGGCTCGACCGGGATATCGGTGAGTGCAGTATCGACGAAATCGCCGGGTACAGGCCGCCCAAGCGTCTTCGAGTAGGTCTGGAACGGCGCACGACGCACTTGCCAGGCGGCGCGCAGCAGCCCGAGCGTGATTTCCAGGAGCAGTTTCTTGCGCGAAGCGGGCAGCGCCAGAAATTTGCGAATGCGCGTGATCACGCCAGCGGCCTCACGATCCCGGCCCAGAAAATGGGCATTGATGCTCTAGCGATCTTAGCTATACCCGGCCGGTCATCTGTGCAAGCGACAGGACCACTGCGATGAGTGCGATACTGGGCCGTGTGGCTTTTGACGGCAGACCGGTCGATGAAGCGCTCTTCGCGCGCGCCTTCGAGGCCCTGCGCCCCGCCCGATGCGCCCGCAGCGACAGCGTCACGCGCGGGCCGGTGGGTCTCGGCCATCACGACAGTGGCCTTGAGGCCGCCTATCCGCAGCCTGTGTCTGAGGGCTCTTGCACCATCATCGCCGATGCGCGCATCTATAACCGCGAGGCGCTCGCGCGCGCGTTGGACCTGCCCGCGGGCAGCCTGTCCGACGCAGCGCTGATCTTGCAGGCGTATCTGCGCTGGCAGGAAGACTGTCTGCACCACATCAACGGTGATTTCGGCGTCGCGATCCATGACAGCGCGCGCGGCGAGGTGTTTCTGGCGCGCGATCACATCGGTGTCCGGCCGCTCTTCTGGACCATGCGCGGCGCCGAGGTGCTGTTTGCGAGTTTCCTGCAAGGGCTGGTCGGCTTCAGCGATCTCGACTGGCATCTGGATGAACGCCGTATCGCGCGCTTCCTGCGCAACCCCTACGGTTTCGAGCCGAAGAGCTTCGTGGCAGGCGTCGAGGCGGTCGAGCCCGGCCATTGGGTGCGGCTGCGCGCGGATGAGGTGACCCGGCAGCGCTGGTGGGACCCGGCCAAGGTGCCGCAGCGGCGGGATATCAAGCTTGACGAGGCACTGCGCGAGGTCCGGGCGCTGACCGAAGAGGCAGTGCGCGCCCGTCTCCCCGGCAACATGCCCGCCGGGGCGCATTTCAGCGGTGGCATCGACTCGACGCTGGTCACCTTCATCGCCGCGCAAATCCTTCAAGCGCAGGGCAGCAACCTCGCCGGGGCCTATGCCTGGTGCCCGCCGGTCGACGCGCATTATCCCGATATGGGCGAGGGCGACGAGCGGCGGGTGATCAACGCGCATTGCACCTCACTGGGCGTGCCCGCGCGTTTCGGGGCCGCGAACGGCGCGAGTTTCGACGCGCTGATCGACCGCCCGATGGAGCTCGAGGGCACCGCCGATCTGATGGATGAACTGCCCATCATCGCGCAAGCCGAGGCTGATGGGTTGGGGGTGATGCTCTCGGGTTGGGGCGGGGATGAGCTCTTCTCGAGCCATGCCAACGGGCATATCGCGTGGATGTTCCGCACCGGGCGGCTGCGCAAGGTGATGGGTGTGATGCGCCGCCATGGCGGGGGGCTGCGCCGCCCGCGTCGCACCGCGCGGCTCTTCTGGCGCACGGCGCTGGTGCCGATGCTGCCGGGGCCGCTTTATGACCGCTTCACGCCCTATCAGCCGCTTTATGGCGACGGTGTCTTCCCCTCGGAAGAGATGCGCGCGATGGCCGGGGCGCCGGACAGCACGCGCTCGGTGCGGCTGCGCCCCGACGCGCTCTCCTATGCCCGTGCGCTGCTGCTCAACGGGCATATCGGCGAGCGGATGGCGACCTGGGCGGCGTGGTCGGAACAGGCGGGGTTCGAGTATCGCTACCCGCTGACCGACCGGCACCTGCTTGAGTTCCTGCTCTCCTTGCCGCAGGAACTGCAATTCGGCGAGGGCAGCGGCCGCCACATGGCGCGGCGCGCCTTCGCGGATCTGCTGCCCGAGGGGCTGAAGAAAGAAGATATCGCGAATGAGACCCTCCGCGCGGATAACCGGGTCGCGTGGATGAAACGCGTGGTGGAGGACGCCGCGCGCGGGCGGTTCGAGACGACCTGCCCGTGGCTCGATATGGAGGCGTTTGACCAAGCCCTGCATGCCGCCCCGGCCGAGGCCGCGCGCGAGGATGTGCGCGGCTTTGCGAAGCTTTTCGTCGCCGCGCGCGTCTACCGGCTCTACAAGCGCTGTCAGGCGCCCGATGCTGCGTTGCGCCCACCTGCCTCCGGATCGTGAGCGCGGCGCCCTTTTCAACGCGCTTCGAAGCGGTCATGATCACGGGGAGTGCCACGGCAGGACGCGCGCATGCTCGCCTTCGACTTTCTCCGGAAATGGTTCCGCCCCGGATTTGATGCCCCGATCCGACCCGACCGGCCGCTCGCGGCCATCGGCGATATCCACGGCCGCGCGGATCTGCTGCGCGACCTGCTCGTCATGCTCGAGGGGACCGAGGGCCATCCGCTGCAGCTGATCTTTGTCGGTGACTACATTGACCGCGGCG
>PWZT01000049.1 GCA_003567315.1 Paracoccaceae bacterium | reverse complement strand
GGCATTTATGACGACTTCTTCTTGCTACGGAACGAGAAGGCGGTGAAGTTGTACGACTTCGACACAGGGCGCGCCTTTGAACCGGACTTCGTTCTGTTTCTGAGGAAGAAGGGCGAGGAAGCCAGCACGATCTTGCAGCTATTCATCGAACCCAAGGGCGACCAGTTGCGCCCGCAAGATGACTGGAAGCAGGACTTTCTTGAGCAAGTGAAAGCCAAGGCCCGACTTGAGACGGTATTCCAAGGGCGGGACTATAGGGTTCTTGGTTTGCCCTTCTTCAATGAGGCAGGGCAGACCAATACCGACTTCAAAGCAGCGTTCGAAACTGAGGCGCTGGACGCATAGCCGGATGCGATCAATCCATGCGCGTGGACCTGTCTAAAAGCGTCGGACTGGCAAGCCTGTAAATGGTTGCCCCATTAGCAGGGTAAATAGGCCGGTACCGTGGCAGGCTCAGTCCGACATCTTGGCCAGCCTGCCCACGATCTCGGTAGGATCAAAGCCCAGCACCTCGCCCAGTTTGACCAGTTCCACCACATCAACCCGGCGTTCACCACTTTCCAGCCGCGCGATGAAGGACTGATAGACCTTCAGTCGCTCGGCAAGTTCTACCTGCTTCAAGCCTGCCTCGCCGCGCTTCTCGATGAGATAGCGGATAAGAGCATCATGCCTCTGATCTCCAAGAGTTTTAGGCATGAACGCCCCATGCTGTTGCACTGGGCGAGTTGACTATATCTTAAAACTAGGTATCTAAAATATGGATATTGATCGACCTTGCTATCCGGTATCGGGCCGCGCCGGGGCGTGCGTCAGTCTCACATCGGAACGCCCCATGAGCCTCAACAAAAAGTCACCTGACCACCACATCGCATACGCTGCCATCACCGAGGCGCTCGATGCTGCATGTGTGATCGGAAGATACTGGTGGAATCTGCAAATGCGTTTTCTAATCGCTACTAGAACAATGCGATTGTTCAAGGCGCATTGGTGGCTGTTTTTTGTCTTGGGCTTTTTGCTCTTGGCTTTTTTGTTCCCTTTGGGGGTGGTTTTCGTGACGAGTGCGTTTCTCGCTGTCCGAGTAGACCCGCCAAGAGCGGAAGATAACTTCATAGTCGCGCTCAGACGCAAACAAGGTGAGCGCGATGTACGTGCCAAAGATGCTGCTATGAATCATAGGGTTTCTGAGCAACAGCCGGATTGCATGGATTATGTTCGGACTGCTGCGAGCCTGCATCATGTTGGCTACCTGAATGCAATCAAGCGCGACCTTGAAGACAAAGAGATTGCCGCCGCTGCTCTAGGCGCGTTCGACGGAACGGTGCAGGCATTCGGTCTGAAAATTTCCGATTTCGACATGCACACCAACGGCGCGGCATTCATCGTTGCGCAACTGACCAGCCTTGAGCGCATAGACGAAATTGACCCGGAGTGGATTGCAGAAGTCACGGAAGAAGCGATGACTTCCAAAGCCCTCGAAGCGATCCGCGTCGAAGCTGGCCGTTTCGCTTACACGATGGAAGGGGCCATGTAGGATGGCCCAGAACAGCCGACCGGTTAGTTAGCTTGTCCGATACCGAAGCGGTCAATGGCATCCTTCAACTGTGCCAGCGTGTAGCCTTCCCGCAGATAGACTTCCTGCGTGACGCCTGACCGGGCGTGGCCAACAATGCACTGGATGATCGGCTCTGGTACGTTTGCTTGCCCAAGTCGCGTTACCACCGTATGCCGCAGGCTATGGAACACAAGGCCCGGCTGCTTGATCCCCAGCTTGGGCAAGAAACTCTCATTGCACCAGCGGCCCAAGTTGCGCCCATAACCGCCATTGGCGCTGAAGCTGTAGTCCGGGAACAAGCGTGTGCCGTTGCGGCGGCTGTCCACGAAGTCGAGAAAGCCAAGACGGATCAACTCGGAATGCAGCGGCACCTTGCGCCGTCCTGCCTTCGACTTGACGCTTTTGGTGTCGTCGCCCTCGTCGGTGATGTTCAGGAACCATGTATCGCCGTCCTGCTTCACATCGGCAATGTCGAGTTGGCAAATCTCGTTCAGTCGCGCCCCGGTGAACATGCCCAAAAGCATCCCCCACTTGTGGCTGTCTTTGCGCACCAGCCCGGACGGGTTTTCCGTCAACTCGGTGTAGATCAACCGCGCCTGGTCCGGCGTGAAGGGCTTGCGCTCACTCTCGCTGGCCTTGTCCTTCCGTACCTTCATGCCTCCAAAGAGCTTGTGCGGTGAATGCCCGTGCCGTTCCGCCCAGTCGAAGAACATCTTGAACATCTGGATATGGCTATTGATCGTCTTGGCCGCGATCTTCTTGTGCCCCGGTTCCTTGATGACCTGCATCAGCGGCATGGCCTTCAACTTGGGCTTGGTGTTCCGGCTGGCCGGTAGCGCCTGCAAGACCTTCTTCACCTCGCTCGCATCCTGCTTGGTGATCGTGGCAAGCAGTCGATCTGGGCCAAAATATTCGACAAGGATATTCAGGTAAGCCCGGTTCTGGCCGATGGTCTTGCCCGCCCATTGGCGTGAATGCTCAGCGATGAAATCATCCACCGCCGCACCCAAGGGCGATGAGGCTGGCAGAGCGGGCGCTGGAGCGGCAGGAACGCTTGCCGGGGCATCGTCGTAGGAATAATGCTCAAGGCGCTCTGCGGCTTCCAGAACGCGCCTGAGAAGGTCGCGCCGCCCCTTGCGAAGCTCCATCGCTATCCGGGGCAGGCTGGCGTCCCATTCATCATCGGAAACCTGCATTTTCCGCTTGAACCGGGCCACGGGTAGCCACTGGGTGTTTGCACTCTCCATGTCCACAAAGCTCTCATGGTCAAGAATCTCCTCGCGAACATCTGCCAAGGCGCTTTGTGACAGACCGCGACGGTCCAGCCAGTCAATGTACTGGTCGAGTTGCGCCTTGAAGTACGCCTGCACTTTGCCGCGTATCTCGCTTTGCCTCAGTCCTGCCAACGCACTGTTATCCCCAAGTATTCGCCCACAGGATGCAAGATAACGGGCAAGATCGCCAGCCCTGTCGGGACAGCGGGTGCGTAGTGAGATGCGAACAGTGGTTCGCTTCTCCCCTATCGCGGCTGGCATGGGCCAGCGGAAGTAATAAACTCCATGCCGGGAAGGGCTTAGATAGGATGACAGCATCATAGGGCGTGTGTCCCACTTTGTGTCACACCCGACCGATCAGCCGCTAACCCTATGATTTAGAAAGAAATGGAGGCGAGTACCGGAATCGAACCGGTGTACACGGATTTGCAATCCGCTGCGTAACCACTCCGCCAACTCGCCTCACTGCGCGCCTGATTAGACAGGCGCGCAAGCTGCGTCAAGGTCGCATCATCACCATCGGGCCGATATTGCGCCCGCCGAGGATATGCACATGCAGATGCGGGACTTCCTGCACGCCGTCATTGCCGGAATTGGCGATCAGGCGGTAGCCATTGCCACCATCCCCCGGCGCGACCCCAAGCCCGGCGCAGACCGTGCCGATGGCGCGCGTGTAGTCGAGGATCTCGGCCTCGCTCGCTGTGCGCGCGAAATGATCGTAGCACACATACGGCCCTTTCGGGATCACCAGCACATGATGCGGCGCTTTCGGCGCGATGTCCGCGAAGGCCAGCGAGTGCTCGGACTCGTAAACCTTGTTGCAGGGGATCTCGCCGCGCAGGATTTTTGCGAAGATGTTCTGGTCATCATAGACGTAATCCATGGCGTCACTCCGCGTCACTGGCCCAGCCGGAGACGGCTTTGACCTCGAGGAAATCCTCGATGCCCCAGACCCCGCCCTCGCGGCCATTGCCGGATTTCTTCATGCCGCCGAAGGGTGCACCCGCGCCGCGCGATTTGCCGTTCATCTCGACCATGCCCGAGCGCAGGAGCCGCGCCATGCGGTTGCGGCGCGCGCCGTCCTGGGTCTGGACATAGTTGGTCAGCCCATATTCGGTGTCATTGGCGATGCGCACGGCCTCGTCCTCATCCGCGAAGGGGATGATCGACAGCACAGGCCCGAAGATTTCCTCGCGCGCGATGGTCATGTCGTTGTTCACATCGGCAAAAACCGTGGGGCGGACGAAATAGCCGCGATTGACGCCTTCAGGCCGCCCGAGCCCGCCGGCGACCAGCCGCGCACCCTCATCCATGCCCTTCTGGATCAGGTCCTGGATCTTGTTGAACTGCGCCTCCGAGACCGCAGGCCCGATATGCCGCCCGCTTTCGGAGGCGGGGCCGACTTGCGTGGCCTCGGCCAACTCGCGCGCCTGCTCGACTGTCTGATCATAGACCGATTGTTCCACCAGCATCCGGGTCGGCGCGTTGCAGGATTGCCCGGTATTGTTGAAACAATGGATCACCCCACGTTTGACCGCCTTTTCATCGGCATCGGCGAAGATCAGGTTCGCACCCTTGCCACCCAGCTCCAGATGCACACGCTTGAGCGTTTCGGCCGCGTTCTTGGAAATCGCGATGCCCGCGCGGGTGGAGCCTGTGAAGCTGACCATATCCACGTCCCTGTGGCCGGAAAGCTGCGTGCCGACACCCGGCCCATCGCCATTGACCATGTTGAACACGCCCTTGGGCGTGCCTGCGGCATCCATGACCTCGGTCCAGACGATCGAGGAAAGCGGCGCGATTTCGGAGGGTTTGAGCACCATCGTGCAGCCCGCCAGCAGCGCCGGGATCACCTTGAGCGTGACCTGGTTCATCGGCCAGTTCCATGGTGTGATCAGGGCGCAGACCCCGACAGCCTCGCGGATGATCCGGTCATCGGGCGCGTGATTGCCCAGCGGCTCGATGAAGCGGATATGCTCGAACGCCTTGATGAAATTCGAGATATGCCATGTGCCAGCACCGACCTGACTGCTGCGCGCGAGATCAATGGGCGCGCCCATCTCCTGGCTGATCGCCTGCGCCATATCCTCGGCGCGGGCGTTGTATTCTTCGAGGATACGCTTGACCAGGTCCAGCCGCTCGCCTGGGTCGGAATACATCCAGCCGGGCAGGGCTTCCTTGGCTGCGGCCACGGCCATGTCCGTATCGGCTTCGCCACCCAGCGAGATGACCGCGCAGGCCTCTTCGGTGGAGGGGTCGATAACATCGAGATCCTGCCCGGCGATCGGGTCGCACCATGTGCCATTGATGTAGAATTGGCGTTTGTCCAGCATCTGCGTCGCTCCTTGTTCACTTGTGCAACATCTGGCATCCCGGGCCGCGCTGCGCAAGGGGGCGGGGCTTGGCCATGGGGCTTTCCGCGCTATCGTCTTTCGCCACATATACAGGAAACCCGCATGCCCGTCGCCGATCCGATGCTGATCCCGCGCGCCGAGGGGCTTTATTGCCCTGCAGGCGATTTCTTCATCGACCCTGTGCGCCCGGTGGCCAAGGCGCTCATCACGCATGGGCATGCCGATCACGCGCGCGCAGGGCATGGCGCAGTGCTGGCCACGCGCCAGACGCTCGATATCATGGCGCTGCGCTATGGCGCAGAGTTTGCGCAGACGCAGCAGGCGGCGGAAGGTGCAGTGCGGATCGGCGATGTGACGGTCAGCTTCCATCCGGCGGGGCATGTGCTGGGCTCGGCGCAGATCTGTGTGGCGGCGCAGGGCGGTCGTGTGGTGGTCACGGGCGATTACACGCGCACACCGAATGCCGCCTGCGCGCCATGGGAGCCGGTGCCCTGCGATATTCTGGTGACCGAGGCGACCTTCGCGCTGCCGGTCTTTTGCCATCCCGACCCGATGGGCGAGATCGCCAAGCTTCTGGAGTCGGTCGCGAAATTTCCCGAGCGCGCGCATCTGGTGGGGGCCTATGCGCTGGGCAAGGCGCAGCGGGTGATCATGCTGTTGCGCGCGGCCGGCTATGACGCGCCGATCTATCTGCATGGCGCGCTGCAAAAGCTCTGCGACTATCACATCGCGCAAGGTGTGGCGCTGGGCGATCTGCGCCCGGCCACAGTGGCGCGCGGGCGCAAGGGGGATTTTGCGGGCGCCATCATCCTCGCCCCGCCTTCGGCCTTTGCCGCGACATGGGCGCAGCGCTTCCCTGACCCTGTAATCTGCTTTGCGAGCGGCTGGATGATGGTGCGGGCGCGCGCGCGTCAGCGGGGGGTGGAACTGCCGCTGGTCATCTCCGATCATGTGGACTGGCCGCAACTGACGCAGACCATCGCCGAGCTTGACCCGGCAGAGACATGGATCACTCATGGCCGCGAAGAGGCGCTGATGCGCTGGTGCGCGCTGGAGGGGCGCGCGGCGCGGCCCTTGCGGCTGGTGGGCTATGAGGATGAGCCGGAATGATCACTGGTTTCGCGGAACTGCTTGAGCGGCTGGCTTTCACGCCGCGGCGCAATCTCAAGCTCGCGCATCTGTCGGCCTATTTCGCGGCAACCCCAGACCCGGATCGCGGCTATGCGCTGGCCGCACTGACTGGCGATCTGGAATTGCGTGCGGTCACACCATCGCTGCTGCGCGGGCTTGTGGCAGAGCGCGTGGACCCGGAGCTTTTCGCGCTGTCTTACGATTTCGTCGGTGATCTGGCCGAGACGATTGCGCTGATCTGGCCCGGGGACAGCGATGCCGCAGAGGTGGCGCTGTCGGATCTGGTGACGGAACTGGCGGGCAGTGCCAAGGCAGAACTGCCCGAACGGATCGCGGCACGGCTCGATGCGATGGCACCTTCGCAGCGCTATGCCTATCTCAAGCTCGCAACAGGCGGGCTGCGGGTTGGGGTCTCGGCGCGGCTGGCGCGGCAGGCGGTGGCTGGCTTCGGGGGGCTTGATCTGGCGGAGATCGAGGAGATCTGGCACGGGCTGGCCCCGCCATATGTCGACTTATTCGCATGGGCGGAGGGCGGGCCGAAACCTGTCTCGGCCGCGCGCGCGCCATTTCGGCCGGTCATGCTCTCGACGCCCACCGATGAAGACGCGCTGGCCGCACTCGATCCCGGCGATTTCATGGCCGAGTGGAAATGGGACGGCATCCGCGTGCAGGCGGTTTCCGAGGGCGGCACGCGCAGGCTCTATTCGCGCACCGGCGATGATATCTCAACGGCCTTCCCAGATGTGATCGCGGCGATGCGCTTCGAGGGCGCGCTCGATGGCGAGTTGCTGGTGCGGCGCGGGCAGGATGTCGCGCCCTTCGGCGATCTGCAGACGCGGCTGGGGCGCAAGAAGGTCAGCGCGAAGATGCTGGAGAGCCACCCGGCGGCGTTCCGGGCCTATGATCTGCTGCTCTGGGAGGGGCGCGACTGGCGCAAGGAGCCGTTTGTCACGCGGCGTGCGGCGCTGGAAGCCGCCGTGGAAGGGCTGGGAGAGGCGCGGATCGACCTCTCGCCGCTTCTCGCCTTCGAGACATGGGCGGAACTGGCCGCGCTGCGCCGCGACCCGCCCGCCGCCGTGATCGAAGGGCTGATGATAAAGCATCGCGCGAGCCCCTATCTCGCAGGGCGGATCAAGGGGCATTGGTTCAAATGGAAGCGCGACCCGATGCTTGTGGATGCGGTGCTGCTCTATGCGCAGCGCGGGCATGGGAAACGCTCGGGCTATTATTCGGATTTCACCTTCGGGCTCTGGCATGAGGGCGCGCTGGTGCCAGTGGGCAAGGCGTATTTCGGTTTCACCGATGCGGAACTGCGCGCGCTGGACCGCTTCGTGCGCGACAACACCATTGATCGTTTCGGACCGGTGCGGGCAGTGAAGCCGGAAAAGGTGGTGGAAGTGGCGTTCGAGGGGCTCAACCGCTCCAGCCGCCACAAATCGGGTGTGGCGATGCGCTTTCCGCGAATCTCGCGGATCCGCGATGACAAGCCCGCGCGCGAGGCGGATCATCTGTCAGTGCTGTTGGAGGTGCTCGCGGCGCAGGAAGCCGGCTGAGGCGGAAAAGCGCCCGCGGGCCGCACCCGCCCACCCACCCTTGCACGCCCCGCGGGCGCTGTCTGTGCCTGCGGCACAGACGGGGGGCTCACCCCAGCGCCGCAAGGAAGCGCGCGCGGGCTTCGGGCAAGGGGCGGCCGACCGACTCGGCCAGCCAGTGATGCAGGAAATAGCCGCTCAGATGCAGCGCGTCGCGCGCATCGGTCAGGTCGAAACCGGTCGCGCTGTTCAGCCCCGCAGGCAGGACCAGGAGCCGCGCGGCAAACTCCCCTGCCCCTTCGCCTGTCACCGCGCGGCCCGTGCGTGGCGAGACATAAGCAAGCCCTTCCTGCGCCCCGGTCACCGCACATCGCGCCAGATCGAGCCCGAAGCCGGTTTCTTCCAGCAGGTGCAACTCCCAGAGCGCATAGAGGCGCAGCCAACCAGCGTCGCCAAGCCGGTCGAGCATCTCTTGCGTGGTCGCGTAGAATTGCGGATAGGCCAAGCGCTCAGGCAGCGCGTACCGGCAAAGCGCGCAGGCCGCGCCCAGCGCGGACAGTGCCAGCCTTTCGCCCATGACGCGGCCCGCGCGGCTGCGGATCAACTCGACCGTGAAGCTGCCCATCTGCTCTTCGAGCCGCGCCCGCCATGTCAGGTCAAGCTGCGCGCCTGGTTGCAGCACGGCCGCCATCCGCCGAGAGCCACCGCCGCGCACCAGCCCGGCATGGCGACCATGCAGCGCCGAGAAGACCTCGATCACGGCGTTGGCCTCGCCATGGGGCCGCATGGCCAGCAATATGCCCTCGTCGCGCCATTCCATCGCTGTGGTGTGACGCCTCACATACCCAACAGCAAGTGTTTTCCTGTGACATCCTGCGATATACATCCCGCCCATGAAAGACGCAGTGCAGATGGATCCGAAATACCGCATAACGGCGGGGCTGATCGGTGCGATCGGGCTCGCGGCGCTTGTGGCGCAGCTTGGGTTGCGGCTGCAACATGGGCAAACGCTGCTGGCCGCGCTCTGGGGCATGGCCGGGTTTTTCACCATTCTCACCACGCTCTTGATGGCTGCGACGATGCTGACCATCGCCATCACCGGAAAGCGCCTGCCCTTTGGCTGGATGAGCATGCTCACCATGTCGATGATGATGGTCGGCCTTGTCTATCACACGCTGCTTGCGCATCATTTCGTGTTCACCGGCCTGCGCTGGTGGACCGATCATGCGCTGCACAGTATCCTGCCCGCATTCATGCTGTGGTTCTGGCTGATGGAGACCAGCCGCCATGACCCGCGTGGTGGCTGGCCGCTGCTCTGGCTGGGCTGGCCTGCGGCCTATGCGCTCTATGCGATGCTGCGCGGGTGGCTGACCGGGCGCTATCCCTATCCGTTTCTGAACGTGACCCATCTCGGGTTGGAGGCCGTGGCCATCAACCTCGCCGTTCTGATCGGGGCTTTCATAGTGCTCGCCTTCGCGCTCAACCTGATCGGGCAGAGCATGCCATTGCGTGGTTATGCCGAGGAGAGATAGGCCGCGCAGCCCGAGAGGGCGGCGAAATCGTCCTCGACAATCGCCACCGGGAAGCGTGCCACCACATCCGTAAAGCGCCCCATATCGGTGAAGGCGGATTCGAACCCGAACCGCGCAAGCCACGGGCCGAATGCGCGCGCAACACCGCCGATGAGATAAATACCCTGCGTGGGCAAGGTGATCAGCGCAAGATCCGCGCTGACCTGCGCCAGCAGCCGCACATAATGCCGCCCCGTGGCCTGCGCGAGCGCATCGCCCGCCTCCATCGCGGCGATGATCGCGCCTGCGTCGAGCATCTGGCCAGTATGCGCCTCTTGCGCGTGGAAGGCATAGAGCCGCTCCAGCCCTGCGCCCGAGAGCACATCCTCGACCGAGGCAAAGCCGCGCCGCGCAACCAGCCAGTCGGCAAGCCGGTAATCCTCCGGCCCCTTGAGCGGCAGGTGGATATGGCCGGCCTCCGCCGCCGGGACGAGCCTTGCGGTTCCGCTGTCATAAACCGGCGCGGCATTGACACCCGTGCCCAGCCCGATCACCAGCCGCGTCCCCGCTTCGGGCTGGCCTGCGCGCACCACGCGCAGATGCGAGGCGGGAAGATCAGCGAGCGCATGGCCCTGCGCCTGCAAATCGTTCAGCAGCGCGACCTCGGCGATCCCGCTTTCCTGCGCCAGCGCCCCCGCATCGACATGCCAGCCCAGATTGGTCATCTCCGCTTTCGCACCGCGCACCGGGCCTGCCAGCGCGATGGCCGCGCGTTGGGGCCGTGTCTTGTGGCGGGCGAGATAGGCGGCGAGCACGGCGTCGAGACCGTCGAAATCGGCATTCGCGAAGCGCTCGGTCGAACCGGCAATCAGCACCCGCCCGCGCGCCAGCGCAACGCGCGTATTGGTGCCACCGACATCGGCCACCAGAACGGGGGTGTCACTCTGTGCCATCGCTGCAGCCTCATGATTGCGCTAACGCATCTCTCAAGGCGTAGTATGATGCTTTGGGGCGGCGTTGCAAGCTCTCGAAATCCACATGCACCAGCCCAAAGCGTTTCTCATACCCAAAGGCCCATTCATAATTATCGAGCAGTGACCACACGATATAGCCCTTGAGCGGCACACCCTCCGCGATGGCGCGCTTTCCGGCTGCGAGATGCTGGTTAAGATAGTCGATCCGCGCCTGATCGGGCGCATCCGGGCTATCGGGATTGGCCATGCCGTTTTCCGTCACATAGAGCGGCAGGTCGCCGGTATGGCCTTGGACGAAATGCAGGAAATGATGCAGGCCCTCGGGGCAGATCTCCCAGCCCATCTGGGTCTGCGGCAGATCACCTATGTGCTCGGACAGGCTCGGCCAGGGGCCGGGGGCATGGGCGATGCGTTTGCAGGTGTAGTAGTTCAGCCCCAGCCAGTCGAGCTTTTGGCAGATCGTGCCCATATCCGCCTGCCAGCCTTCGGGCATGTGGGGGCCGAGCCCGTCGAGCACATCCTCGGGGTAGGCGCCCTTGAACATCGCGCCCAGAAACCAGCGATTGTAGATGCCGTCATAGCGCCGCGCCGCGGCCCTGTCCTCGTCGCTTTGCGACCGCGGCAGCGCATATTCGAAATTGCACACAGTGCCAAGATTGCCCATGCCGAGCCCGCGCATGACCTCGATGGCGCGCCCATGCGCGAGGCCCACATGGTGCATCGCGCGCGCAGTCGCGCGGATGTCGCGCAGCCCGGGCGCATGCCCGCCGAGGAAATGCGACAGCCACCCCACGCACCATGGCTCATTGATCGGCGCGGTGGACCAGAGCCGGTCGCCGATCCGTCGGCAGAGAGTTTCAGTAAAATCCGCAAACCAGCCCGCAATGTCGCGATTGCGCCAGCCGCCCAGATCATTGAGCGCCGAGGGCAGCTCCCAGTGATAGAGCGTGAGCGCAGGCTTCAGCCCGCGCGCCAGCATGCCATCGACAAGCCGGTCATAGAAATCGAGTCCTTCCTGATTTACCGCGCCGCGCCCTTCGGGCAGAACGCGCGCCCAGGAGGCCGAGAAGCGGTAGATGTCGAGTCCGGCATCGCGGATCAGATCGAGATCCTCCGCCCAGCGATTGAGATGGTCGCAGGCGCGCGCCCCATCTTCCGCGCGCACCACATTGCCGGGGGTGGCGGCGAAATCATCCCAATGCGTCCGCCCCGCGCCACCCTGCGCATGGCCTTCGATCTGATAGGCCGATGTGGCGACGCCAAACAGGAAGCCGGGCGGAAAATCGGCGCGGGTAAAGGCCAGCCCGCTCATGCCCGCGCCGGCCCGGTCGAGGCACCGAGCACCAGTGACGTTTCCATCAACTCGCTCAGCGGGCCGCAATCGGGCTCATTCACCAGCCGCAGCAGCATCCGCGCGGCACGCCGCCCGGCTTCGCGCACCGAGGATCGGGTTGCGGTGAACATGGGCACATCCCCGTCATTGGGCAGATAGGACAATTCATCGTCATGGGTGACGATCGAGACATCGCGGCCGAGTTTCAACCCCATATCCGACAGCCCCCGCCGCAGCCCATAGGCCACGATCATCGAGGAGGCGAGAAAGCCCGTGGGCGGGTCGGGAAGCTGCATCATCTCTTGTGCTGCACGGTAGCCATAGGGCTCGGTCATCTCGCCCTGGCGCATCAACAGCGGATCGGAGGCGAGGCCCGCGGCGCCAAGAGCATCGAGATAGCCGCTGCGCCGCCTTCGGGCGAAATCCATCTCCTCGAGCCCGTTGATGAGGGCAACCCGCCGATGCCCGAAATCGATCAGGAACTGCGCCGCGCGCCGAAACGACCGCTGGTTGTTGATGTCGAGCCATGAATAGGGCGTGTTGACCTGACTGGTCCGGCCATGCACCAGAAAGGGGATGCCGAGTTCCGTGAGCATGTCCACACGCGGATCGCGCACGCGCGGGCCATGAACGATGATGCCGTCCACCGCGCCTCGTCCGACCAGATCGCCATAAGCGTGCTGTTCATCCGCATCCGGCACCACACGCAGGATCATCTCATAGCCCGACTGGGCATAGATCTCGCCTGCGCCTGCGATGAAATCTGCGAAGATCGGGTTGACCATCTCATGGCTGGTCGAGACCGGGATCACATGGCCGATGGCCTGCGCGCGGCCTGTCGCAAGGCTCTTGGCGCGTGTGTTCGGGCTGTAATTGGCGCGCTGGGCGGCCTCCTGCACCCGCGCGCGCGTCGCCTTGCTGACTTCGGGAAAGCCATTGAGCGCGCGACTTACCGTCGTTGGCGACAGGCCCAGCGAAGCTGCAAGTTGCTTGAGAGTGACGCCCATGAAATAGCCAAACCGTGTTGAACCAGATTGATTGTAAGCAAAATTTACTGTCTGTGAAAAGGTCAATGTTTCGCGAGAGATTTTTCTGCACCTGCGAAAAGAGTTGGAAAAACAGCTATTTCCCCAGAAAAGGATTTGACAGACTCGCTGAGTTGTTTCACCGTACAGTCATCCAAAGCGGTTTGAAGCTTGAGTCAGGAACTGCTGGGATGCTGATCAGCACTTGCTTAAGAATTGTGCACACACAAAGGTCAACCTTGGGAGGATGACAATGAAATCCAGACTTTACGCAGGCGTGGCCACGCTTGCCCTGATCTCGGGCGGTGCGATGGCCCAGGATCTGATCGTCGAGCCGGGCACGGATGGCTTCAACTGGGAGAGCTTCGAGGAATTCGCGGCAGCGCATGATTTCTCGGGCGAGACGCTGACCATTACGGGCCCCTGGACCGGGGAAGACGGGCGCATGGTCAACAATGTGATGGCCTATTTCGAGGAAGCGACGGGTGCGAGCGTCGAGTATTCCGGCTCCGACAGTTTCGAGCAGGATATCGTGATCGCGATTCAGGCGGGCTCGGCGCCCAATCTCGCAGTGTTCCCGCAGCCGGGTCTGGCCGCTGACATGGCCGCGCGCGGCGCGCTTGCGCCGCTGGGAGAAGAGACCGCCGAGTGGATGATCGAGAATTATGCCGCCGGGCAGTCCTGGGTAGATCTGGGCACCTTCCCGAACCCGGATGGCGAAGAGGAGATGTTCGGCTTCTTCTACAAGGTCGATGTGAAGTCGCTGGTCTGGTACAGCCCCGACAATTTCTTCGACATGGGCTATGAGATCCCCGAGAGCATGGAAGAGCTGCTCGAACTCTCGCAGATGATCGTCGATGATGGCGGTACGCCCTGGTGCATCGGGCTGGGCTCGGGGGCGGCGACTGGCTGGCCCGCGACCGACTGGGTCGAGGATATCATGCTGCGCCTGCATGAGCCCGAGCTCTATGACCAGTGGATTACGAATGAGCTGCCCTTCAACTCGCCCGAAGTGGTCGAGGCGATCGAGACCTACGGCACCTTCGTGCGCTCCGAGGGCTGGGCCGCAGGTGGACCCGAGGCATCGGCCACCACCGATTTCCGCGACAGCCCGGCGGGCCTGTTCCAGTTCCCGCCCGATTGCTACATGCACAAGCAGGCATCCTTCATCCCGACTTTCTTCCCGGATGGCTCGGAATATGGCGTGGATTATGACTTCTTCTATTTCCCCTCCTTCGACGAGCGCGATCTGGGGGATCCGGTCATGGGCGCGGGCACACAATTCGCCATCACCAATGACAGTCCTGCCGCGCGCGGTCTGATCGAGTTCTTCAAGACCCCCATCGCGCATGAGGTCTGGATGGCGCAGTCGGGCTTCCTGACGCCGCATGAAGGTGTCAATCTCGACACCTTCTCCTCCGACGCCTTCCGCGCCATGAACGAGATCCTGCTTGATGCGACGGTGTTCCGTTTTGACGCCTCCGACGTGATGCCCGGTGAGATCGGGGCAGGCGCGTTCTGGACCGGCATGGTCGATTTCACGACCCAGGGTGACGCGCAGGCGGTGGCAGATGCGATCCAGGCGCGCTGGGACGCGATGCGCTAAGGTGACACAAATCCCGGCATCGGGCGGCCAACCGCGCCCGGTGCCGGGCCTGCATTCCTAGAACAAAGATACACTGACCAGCACCGCAGAGGAGGCTGTGCGCGTCAGGTCGCGGGGAGGGACACCATGCCGCCAGTCATACAGGGCATAATCACCATCATTGTCGGGGTTGGGGGGTGCGTCGGGTATTTCTACGCCTCGAACTGGGTGCTGGACAAGGTCATCTTCCCCGCGAAGGGGCCGAATACAGGGCGCAATATCAACCGCGCCAATCAGGTGCGCCCGTGGCTGTTCCTCTTCCCGGCGATGTTCGCGCTGGGGCTCTATCTGGCCTATCCGGTGGTGGGGTCCTTCGTGCGCTCGCTCTTTGACCGCTCGGGCGACAATTTCATCGGGCTCGGAAACTATATCGACCTTTTTTCCGAGAGCACTTTCCGCACGGCCGTGCGCAACAACCTGTTATGGGTGCTGGTGGTTCCGGCCATGGCGACCTTCATCGGGCTGGTGGTGGCGCAGCTGTCCGACCGGCTGAGCTGGGGCAATATCGCGAAATCGCTGATCTTCATGCCCATGGCGATCAGCTTCGTGGGTGCCTCGCTGATCTGGCGCTTTGTCTATGCGCCGGATGCCGATCTGGGCATCATCAACTCGATCCGCGACTCGATGGGGCTTGCGGTGCTCGATCCGCTCCAGGTCCGCTTCTGGAACAATTTCTTCCTGATGTTCATACTCGTATGGATCCAGACGGGCTTTGCAATGGTGATCCTGTCGGCCGCGCTTCGCGGCATCCCCGAGGAAACCATCGAGGCGGCCATCATCGACGGTGCCAATGCCTTTCAGGTGTTCTTCAAGATCAAGGTGCCGCAGATCATGGGCACCATCGTCGTGGTCTGGACCACGATTACCATTCTCGTGCTCAAGGTCTTTGACATCGTCTACACCATGACCGGGGGCAATTTCGGCACCCATATCCTGCCGAGTTACATGATGACCTACATGTTCCGCGATGATGGGCGGGCGACGGCGGTGGCCTTCGTGATCATGATCCTGGTGCTGCCCGTGATGATCTGGAACATCCGGCAAGCCCGCAAAGAAATGCGCTGAGGGGGGCAGGGACAATGGACAATATCGCCGGACAGAATCAGGGCAATCGCGTCCTCGTGAATATCACCATGCTGGTGCTGGTGCTGCTGTGGCTGCTGCCCTCCATCGGGCTGTTTGTGTCGTCCTTCCGCGACCGCGACCAGATCGCGAATTCTGGCTGGTGGATGTCGCCCTTCACGGTCGATCTGAACTTCCGCGCCCGCTCCAGCTCCGATGACATGGTCGAGCAAAACGGCATCTTCGTCATCGAGGGCAATGTCTTCACCGATCCCAGCGTCGCGGGCCGTTTCCCCGATGGCGAGGGCACAATCGGCGCCTTTGGCCCGACCGCGCGCGATCTGGATGCGTTTGCGCCCGGCGAGACTGCCGAAATGCCGCGCGGCGGCACCCTGACCGTCGAGGCCGATGGCAGCTACCGGATCGAACATGACGAACCCTTCGCGCGCGGCCCGGCCATCTTCTTTCAGGCGCTGACGCCGCCCGCCTTCACGCTCGACAATTACCGAACCGTGCTCTTTGCCGACGGGATGGACCGCGCCTTCATCAACACGCTGACAGTGGCGATCCCGGCGACGATCATCCCGATCCTGATCGCAGCCTTCGCGGCCTATGCGTTGGCCTGGATGGATTTTCCGGGCCGGGGGCTTCTGATCGCCGCTGTCGTGGGGCTGTTGGTGGTGCCCTTGCAACTCGCGCTGGTGCCGCTTCTGAATTTGCACACCAGCATCGGCATCGGGCAGAGCTTCCTCGGGATATGGCTCGCGCATACGGGCTTCGGCTTGCCGCTCGCGGTCTATCTCTTGCGAAACTACATGGTCGGGTTGCCGCGCGACATCATCGAGGGCGCGAAAGTCGATGGCGCGACGGATTTCCAGATCTTCGTGCGCATCATTTTGCCGCTCAGTTTCCCGGCACTTGCCTCTTTCGCGATCTTCCAGTTCCTGTGGACATGGAATGACCTGCTGGTGGCCAAAGTGTTCTTGCCATCGGGCTCGGCTTCGCAAGTCATGACCGTGAAGATCGCCGATGATCTGCTCGGCTCGCGCGGTGGCGACTGGGGCATTCTGGCCACGGCCGCCTTCGTCTCGATTGCGGTGCCGCTCGTGGTGTTCTTCACCATGCAACGTTATCTGGTGCGCGGCCTGTTGGCTGGCTCCGTCAAGTAAGGACAAGCGACGTGACTGCACAAACCCTGTTGCAGCCCGATCAGGGGCTGGAGCTTTACCCGGACTGGTGGCGCGGGGCGGTGATCTATCAGATCTACCCCCGCAGCTTCCAGGACAGCAATGGCGACGGGATCGGCGATCTGCGCGGGATCATGGAGCGGCTGCCCTATATCGCCTCGCTCGGGGTCGATGTGATCTGGATCAGCCCCTTCTTCACCTCGCCGATGAAGGATTTCGGCTATGACGTGTCGGATTATTGCGATGTCGATCCGATGTTCGGTACGCTGGCCGATTTCGACGCGCTGGTGACGGCCGCGCACCGGCTGGGGCTGAAAGTGCTGATCGATCTGGTGCTCTCGCACAGTTCCGACCAGCACCCGTGGTTCAAGGAAAGCCGGTCCTCGCGCGACAATGCACGCGCCAACTGGTATGTCTGGGCCGATGCGAAACCCGATGGCACGCCGCCCAATAACTGGCTGTCGATCTTCGGCGGCTCGGCTTGGGCTTGGGATGCGACGCGGTGCCAGTATTACCTGCACAACTTCCTCGCTTCGCAGCCGGATCTGAACTTCCATGAGCCGGCGGTGCAGGACGAACTCCTGAGTGTCGCGCGGTTCTGGCTGGAGCGCGGGGTGAATGGCTTCCGGCTCGATACGATCAATTTCTATGTCCATGATTATGAGCTGCGCGACAACCCGGCCCTGCCGCCGGAGCAGCGCAATGCCTCCATCGCGCCTGCGGTGAACCCCTATAACCATCAGGAACATCTCTACGACAAGAACCGCCCCGAGAATCTCGACTTCCTGCGCCGGTTCCGCGCGCTGATGGACACCTACGACGCGGCGGCTGTAGGCGAGGTCGGCGATGCACAGCGCGGGCTGGAGATCCTGGGCGAATACACATCGGGCAATGACAAGGTGCAGATGTGCTATGCCTTCGAGTTTCTGGCCCCTGATGCGCCCTCAGCGGCCCGTATCTCGGCCGTGTTGCGCCATGTCGCGCATGTCGCGCCCGACGGGTGGGCGTGCTGGGCGTTTTCCAACCACGATGTGATGCGCCATGTCTCGCGCTGGGATCTGTCGCAAGCGGCAGCGCGTGCCTATGCGACCCTGCTGCTGTGCCTGCGCGGATCGGTGTGTCTGTATCAGGGGGAAGAGCTTGGCATGCCCGAGGCAGAGCTGAGCTTCGAGGATCTGCAAGACCCTTACGGCATCCAGTTCTGGCCCGAATACAAGGGCCGCGACGGCTGCCGCACGCCAATGGTCTGGACGCGCAACAAGCTGAATGCGGGTTTCTCGCAGGGCATGCCGTGGCTGCCGGTTGCGCGCGAGCACCTCAGCCTTGCGGTGGATGCGCAGGAACGCGCGCCCGATGCGATCCTGCATCATTACCGTCGCGCCATTGCCTTCCGTCACGCGCATCGCGCGCTGATCCGGGGGGCGTTGCGAAAACTGCATGTCTCGGGCGATGTGCTGTCCTTCCACCGCGAGGAGGCGGGGGAAGAACTGTTCTGCGCCTTCAATCTGAGCCATGACCCTGCCTCGCTCCACCTGCCCGAGGGCAACTGGGTGACGATCGGGCAGGAACTCAACAGCTCTGGTCCGGGGGAGGACGGGGTCGTGCATCTGGGACCATGGCAACCCTGTCTGGTTGTCAAACGATAAGAACATCTGGGAGGAGACATCATGGCTGATCTGAAACTGACTGATGTCGAAAAGGCTTATGGCGAGGTCAAGGTTCTTTCCGACATCAACCTCGAGATAAAGACGGGCGAGTTGATCGTCTTCGTTGGCCCCTCGGGCTGCGGCAAATCCACGCTTCTGCGCATGATCGCGGGGCTCGAGAAGATCACGGGCGGCACGCTCGAGATCGGAGACATGGTGGTCAATGACATCCCGCCCTCGCAGCGCGGCATTGCCATGGTGTTCCAGTCCTATGCGCTCTACCCGCATATGACCGTGCGCGACAATATGAGCTTCGCGCTCAAGATCGCGAAGAAATCCAAGGCCGAGATTGACGAGGCGGTGGAGCGCGCGGCCGATATCCTGCAGCTTGGCCCCTATCTCGACCGTCTGCCCAAGGCGTTGTCGGGCGGGCAACGCCAGCGCGTCGCTATCGGTCGCTCGATCGTGCGCGACCCGAAAGTCTATCTCTTCGACGAGCCACTTTCCAATCTCGATGCGGCGCTGCGCGTGGCGACCCGGATCGAGATCGCCAAGCTCAAGGAATCGATGCCCAACTCGACCATGATCTATGTCACCCACGATCAGGTCGAAGCGATGACGCTCGCCTCGCGCATTGTTGTGCTCGCCGGGGGTGGGATCGCGCAGGTGGGCTCGCCGCTGGATCTTTACGAGCGGCCCAATGGCGAGTTCGTGGCGCAGTTTATCGGCTCTCCAGCGATGAACCTTCTGCCGGGTGAGGTCGTTGAAACCGGCGAACAAACCCGCGTGAAGCTCGCAGGCGGCGGCTCCGCGCTCGCCAATATCCCCACAACTGATGCAGACAAAGGGATCGAGGTCAATCTCGGCGTGCGCCCGGAGGATCTGGTTGCCACTGATGGCGACGACTACCTCTATAAGGGCGAGGTGGATCTGCTCGAGGCGCTGGGCGAGTTGACCGTGCTCTATTTCAAGCCCGAAAGCCCGGGCGCGGCCCCGGTGCTGGCCAAGCTCGCGGGCATCCACACGGATCTCAAGGGACGCAATGTGAAACTCAAGGCCGACCCCTCCAAGATCCATCTCTTTCACAACAAGGTTTCGCTGCTCTACCGCTGAGTAATACCGCGTAAGAAAAAAGCCGCCCCGATCCGGGCGGCTTTTGCGCTGCGATTTGGGCAAGGCCGATCAAGCGCGGCGAAACTCGCGTAGCAAGAAATCTGGCACATGATCGCCCATCCCGACCACAGCATCGCGCTTGTCCTTGTTGCGCCCACGCGCGGCCTTGGCGTCCTCGATCTTGTGCAATGTCGCCTGCGCAGGAGCTTCTGCCGGTGTCGGCGCGGGTGCTTCCGCAGCCACCTCGACCG
>PWZT01000034.1 GCA_003567315.1 Paracoccaceae bacterium | reverse complement strand
GTATTGCCAGCACAGCTTCGGATATGGGCCGCTTCCTGCGGTTCCTGCTGGGGGATGGATCGCTGGATGGGGTGCGGCTTTTGGAACCAGAAACCATGGCGCAGATGCGCACGCGCCTCTTCGACGATCGGGAAGACGCTTCTGACATGGCGCATGGTTTCCAGTCACGGCCATTATTCGGGACCATGGCCTATGGCCATGCGGGCGGGTTGAACGAGTTCCTGTCCAATCTGGTCTTCATCCCCGAACTGGATGCGGGCGTGTTCCTCTCGCAGAATGGCGGCGCGGGGGCCAGCCTTCCTTTTGTCGTGCCGGACCTGATCCTCGCGCATCTGGCGACCGAGGCCGGGCTTTCAGAGGCCGCGCCGCAGCCGGTGACCGATGCCGACGAGCGGGCAGCCGAGCTCGCCGGGCGATACCTCGCCAATCGCCGGACGTTTTCCGGCCCACTGCAGGCGCTTGCGCCGCAGATCAGCGTGCAGGCGCTGCCGGACGGGGGGATCCTCGCGCCCTCGATGCGGCTCGGCGCAATGATCCGTCATGAGCCTGTCGGCCCCGATCTATGGCAGGAGGCGCATGGCGAGCGGATCATGGCCATTCGTGACGGTTCGGGCCAGGTGGTGCGGCTGATGGATGGCATGGGCGTGATGAGCTATGAGCGCGTGCGCCTGTCCAACGACCCGATGCTGGCAGCGCTTGCATTCGGTCTGTCGGCGTTCTTGGCGCTGACCACACTCCTTGGTCTGATATGGCGGCGGGGCCTCAAGGGCGGCAGCCGCATGGGCGCGCTGGTGGCCGGTCTGGGTGTGGGGGCCGCGAGCGTGGTCTGGCTTTTGGTCATCGCCACAGGGCTCGCGGTCGCCGCGGCGGTGCAGCTTGGCATGGAATACCTGATCGACCATCCCCAACCGACCTTCGTGGCCGTGCTGGTGTTGACCGATGTGCTGGCCGTGCTGGCGCTTATCCTGCTGGCGCTGGTTTTCGTCTGGCGCGGGCCGGGCTGGAGCCTCGGGCGGCGTTTGCACCATTTCGGCTTCGTGCTGACCCTCGCCGTCACGGCGGCGCTGTTCCGGCATTGGGGTCTGGCCCTCGGGGGCC
Organism: Paracoccaceae bacterium; assembly: GCA_003567315.1. Lineage (GTDB taxonomy): Bacteria > Pseudomonadota > Alphaproteobacteria > Rhodobacterales > Rhodobacteraceae > Roseinatronobacter. The sequence continues at coordinate 18,570 of PWZT01000034.1, read as the reverse complement.
TTGGCTGAGCCATGCGCGGGCCGCCCCTCCGATGGCTTCTGCTGCTTGCGACCAGCAGCGCGTTGGTCGCCATCGGCTGGGCCTATACAAGCGACATGCGCACGATCGCCGCGCGGCTGGAGGCCGGGGCGCAAGTGGTCCAGACCGCCTTCGGCCCCGTGGCCTTTGCGACCGGCGGGCAGGGCGCACCGGTGCTGGTGATCCATGGCGCGGGCGGCGGGCATGATCAGGGGCGGCTCATGGCCGAGGCCTTCCTGCCCGAGGGCCAACGATGGATCGCCCCCTCGCGCTTCGGCTATCCCGGATCGGCGATGCCCGAAGACGGCTCCACCGCCGCGCAGGCCGATGCCTTGGCCCAGATGCTGGACGCGCTGGGGCTCGACCGGGGGAGTGTCGCGGCCATGTCCGGGGGCGCCCCCCCGGCGCTGCATTTCGCGCAGCGTCACCCGGAGCGGACCGAGGCGCTGGTCCTTCTATCGCTCGCCCCCTTCGCGCCCCTCGACGCCGAGGAGCAGGATCTGCCGATCCCGATCTGGCTCTATGACGCGCTTTTCGCCACTGACCTGCCGCTCTGGGCGCTTTCGCGCCTCGCGCCCGGCGCGCTTGCCCCGATCTTCGACGCAAGGCCCGAGCTGACCGCGCAGATGACCGCCACCGAAGCGGCCTTTCTCGTTGCGATGATCGCGGCCTTCCTGCCGGTGACGCAGCGCCGCATGGGGCTCGCGAATGAAGGCGCGGCCATCGACCCTGCCGCCGCGCTTGATCTCGGCGCCATCGTCGCGCCCGCGCTGATCGTCCACGCAAGCGATGACCGGATCACGCCCCTCACCACGGCCAGTTTTGCCGCCGAGCGCCTGCCGCAGGTCGAGACTTTGTTCTTCGATACAGGCGGCCATCTGCTGCTCGGCCATCATGCTGCTGTGAAGGACCGGATCGGCGATTTCCTCGCAGCCCACGCCCCGCTTGCAGCGACGCAAGACACCGCCCCTTTTTCCCTGGACCCTGACCCATGACCTTGTTCAAAATCATACTCATCAGCTTCACGATCATTCTTGTCGCTGCTGTAGCCCTCGCGCTCTGGGTCCAGTCCCGCGACCGGGCGCAGGCCGCTCGGGTCTGGGCGGTGCTGGAGGGTGCGCGCGAGACCGACCCGCTGCGCTTTGAACCGGCGATGGTGGCAGACCTTCCCGAAGTGGCGCAACGCTACTTCGCCCGCACCATCGAGCCGGGCACACCCCTGCACCGTCGAGTGAAACTGGAGATGGAGGGCAGCTTCATCATGAACGGCAATGCGATGCCGATGACGGCGCGCCAGATCCTCGCCCCGCCTGCGCAGGGCTTCGTCTGGCAGGCGGATATCGGCGCGGGGCTGATGCGGTTTGGCGGCTCGGACGGGTATCACCGCGCGGGCGGGGCCGAGGAAAGCTGGACGAAGTTCTGGTTGCACGGGCTGATCCCCCTGGCCTGCATCGGCGGCACCGAGGACCACGCCCGCGCCGCAGCGGCCCGCGTGATGCTGGAGTCGGTCTGGGCACCTGCGAGCCTGTTGCCGCAATTCGGGGCCGAGTGGGCGCAGACCGGCCCCAACAGCGCCGAAATCCGCTTTGCCGATGCCCCGGACCTCGAGCCGATGCAGATCAGTTTCGACGCCGAGGGCAACCCGCTCAAAGTCTGGGCGCTGCGCTGGACCGATGCGAACCCCGAGCGCGTCCACCGCCTGCAACCCTTTGGTGGGCGGATGCTCGAGATGGCGCAGCATCAGGGCTTCCTGATCCCCGCCCGCGTGGAGCTTGGCAACATGTGGGGAACACCCGATTATACGCCCTTCTTTCTGGCCACGATCACCAGCGCCGCGTTCTGAGGGATAATCACCAATGCATCCAACCATAGAGTCAGCGAGGAAATCATGAACATCACGGTTCTGGGTTACGGCAGCGTTGGCCGTACGGTCACCGAAGCCCTGGCAGCGCGGGGCGACCGCGTCCGGGTCATCCAGCGCCGGCGGCCTGAAACCCTGCCGGAGGGGGTGGCGTTCGCCCCTGCCGATGCTGTGACCGCCGCGGGACTGGCCGAGGCGATGGGCGAGGCAGATACACTCGTCTGCGCACTGGGTCTGCCCTATTCCGGCAAGGTCTTCCGGCGCGACTGGCCAAGCGTCGCGCAAAACTGTCTCGACGCCTGCGCCCGGACCGGCGCGCGCTTCCTGCTGGCCGACGACCTCTACATGTATGGCCCCCAGACAGCCCCGCTGACCGAGGATATGCCGCTCGATGGGGGTGGAGGCAAACCCTGGGCGCGGGCCGAGGTGACACGGCTCTGGCAAGCGGCCCATGCGCAAGGGCGGGTCATGGCCTGTGCCGTGCGCGCGTCCGATTTCTATGGGCCGCACGCGCGGAACTCGATGCTGGTGGGCCAAGGGATCGACCGGCTGCTCGCAGGCAAACCCGCGCAGATGGCCTTTCCGGTCGATCACCCGCATGACTACACCTATGTCCCGGATTTCGCCCGCGCCATCGTGCAGCTGATCGACGCCCCCGAGGCCGACTGGGGCCAAGCATGGCATGTCCCCAACGCACCCACGCGCACGACCCGCGAGGTGCTGGCCGAGGCCGCCGACATCGCGGGCGTGCCTCTGCGCGTGACCGTGTTGCCCGCCCTGCTGCGCCGGGCGCTCGGCCTCTTCGTACCAATCCTGTCGGAACTGGAGGAAATGCGCTTCCAATGGGATCGACCCTACCGCGTGGACAGCAGCAAGTTCACGCAGCGTTTCGGCGGCACGGCGACCCCGCTCGAAGAGGGGCTGGCCGTGGTCATCGCCGCCCATCGACATGGTGGCCAGTAGCGTGACAAGAGAAAGATGCAGAGTTCCGAAATGATCGCACCTGCTGCCGCCCCGACCCTCTGGCGTCTTTCTGACGCGGCTTCCGTGCTGACACTGGCGGCTGTCGGGGCAGCGCTGATCCTGCCCGACCCCTATGCGGCTGTGCCTGACCACCTGCGCCCGGGCGCCTGGAGCCAGGACACGATCTCGGCCCCGGCAGCGCTGGCGCTTCTGGCGGTGAATGCCCGGCTGCGGCAGGGCTGGGCCAAGGGCTGGCTGATCTGGGCGGGGCTTATCGGTTATCTGATCTATGCCTACGCGCTCTACAGTTTCGACCGGGTGATGAACCCGGCCTATCCGCTCTATCTCGCAGTGCTGGCATCCGCGCTGCTGGCTTTGGTGCTCTTCGTGCGCGCGGTCGATCCTGCCCGGCTCATCAGCACACCCCGCCCGCCCCCGCGCCGCGCGGTCGCTTGGCTGTTCGGGCTGCTTGTGCTGCTTTTCACAGCGCTATGGCTCTCGCAGCTTCTGCCTGCCATGGCCGCGCGCCAACCGCTGCCGGGGCAGACGATCTTCGTGCTTGATCTCGCAATCGCCCTGCCGCTGACCGGGCTGACCGCATGGCTCTTGTGGCGCGGCAGTCCCATCGGCGACCTGCTGGCGATACCGATGCTGATGAAGGTCGCGGTGCTCGGCGTGGCGGTGTTCCTCGGTACCCTCTATGGCTGGGCCTTTTTCGAAGGGCCCTTCATGCCGTTTGATCTCGCGCTCTATGCGCTGATGGGCTTCGGCCCGGCGGCGCTGATCTGGCCTGTCTGGCGGGGGCTGGAGGTCTCGGAGGCCGCAAGCTGATGCGCCGCGCGGCGCTCCTGCTGCTGCTGGCCGCAAGCCTCGGGCTGGGCTGGAAGGCGCTGCCGGGGCGCACACCCGCGATCACCGGCCCCGATCCCATTGCCGTGCTGGAACCGGTCGAGATCGGGGGCATGACTCAATGGCTGCTGATCCGGGGGCAGGACCGCGCGGCGCCGGTGCTCCTATGGCTGCATGGCGGGCCGGGGGCGGCGCAGATGCCGCTCGCGCATGCCACCACGCGGGCGCTGGAGCGCGATTTCGTTGTCGTGCATTGGGACCAGCGCGGCGCGGGCAAGTCGAATCCGCGCGGCTTCGACCCGGCGACGATGACGCTGGAGCGCTTCCTGCTCGATGCCCATGCCGTCACCCGCCACCTGCAAGCCCGGTTGGGGGCCGCGCGGATCCTCGTTCTCGGGCATTCCTGGGACACGATGCTGGGCGCGCGGCTGGTGGCGCGCTGGCCCGAGGACTACGCAGGTTATATCGGCGTCGGCCAGCAGGTGAGCACCCGGCGCGGGATCGCGGTGACGCGCGACCGCCTCGCGCCCCTGATCCGCGAAGGGGGCGAGGCCGACGAACTGCGCTGGTTGGAAAACACCACGCAAGAGGCGCTGATGGAGCATGCCGCCTATGTGGCGACGATGCAGATGCTGGACCGCTATGGCGGTGGCATGAATGTCCCGGCATGGCGACTGGCGTGGATTCTGGTCCGAGCGCCCGAATACAGCCTTGGCGACACGATCCGCTGGCTGGATGGGGCCAACCGTGGCAGCGGGCCGATGTGGCCCGAGTATCGCGCCCGCGACCTGATCGCGGAGGTGCCGGTGATGCCAGTGCCGATGCTGCTCGTTTCCGGAGCACAGGACCTCAACACACCCGTCGAGCTGGCAACCGACTGGTTTGAGAGTGTTGAGGCACCGCAGGGCAAGCGACATGAAGTGTTCGATAACGTCGGCCATGCCGTCTTCCTGACCGAGCCCGCGCGTTTTGCCGAAACCGTGCGGGGGTTTGACCTTGGCCTGATGGAAATGCCCTGAGGCGAACCCGGCCTGCTTGGCGGATGCTGAGCAGCAGACAGCCGAAGCAAGCCGCGGGCATGAAAAAAGTGTCATGGACGACCCAGACATCAGCGGCGAAAATGCGCCAGACGATCTCGTTCACGGCGGCCAGCAACAGCAGGACGGCAACGAAGCGACGGGTCAGCCACACCCGGACCGCAGATAACAGCGCCACCGTCCCGCCCATGAGCCCTTCGCACCCGGCCCGCCTGTGCCCGCAAGGCGGACAGGCCCTGCGCTTCGCTTCAGCTCCGCCGGATCGCGGGGTCGTAGCGGCCAATACCCGCAGCCGGACATTTCCGGCGTCAGCGAGGCCATCTGCCCGCGCCCCGCCCACCCGGCACGAAAAGCAGCCTCAACCGCCGCCAGAAACCCGGCCCGCCTGGACCCGTCCCCTATCACCCTGCGCCAGCCGATGCGACCACGCGCCGCGACTTCACCTTGCCCGACATACGCGCGCTGAAGGCAGCGCGCGCTTAGCTTCGCGGATAGCCGTCAGCACCGGCAGAAAGATGGGCTTCTGCCCCTGCTTAGCCTTGGCCTTGAAACACCGTGGCCGAAATGCGGCTGCGCCATGGAAGCGCCATGCATCCCGGGTACTGGCGCAGGCGCCCGGCCGGCGTCATGGGAAAGTCGCGGCTTCGGAGCCTCGCTACCGTGTCACGAAGCCCGACCGGCACCGCAAGCGCGCCGGCACAGATTACAGCCCCGACGCAACGAGGAGCGCAAGAATGACGCCTGCACAGAGCGCATAGGCGAGCACCGGGACAAGCGTCTGCCTCAGAACCTCGCCCTCGCGGCCACTCAGGCCGACCGTCGCTGTGCCTGCGATGATGTTATGCGGTGCAATGGCATTTCCGATGGCGGCCCCCACCCCTTGCGCCGCTGCCATCAATATGGGCGGCAGGTCCAGACTGCGGGCTGTCGCCGCCTGAAACTCGGTGAACAGGATGTTCGATGCTGTTGCAGAGCCGCTGACGAATGTGCCAAGCGCACCGACCAGCGGGGCGATGAGCGGCCAGAACGCGCCTGCCCCAACCGCGGCCTCGGCCGCCTGCGCGATCAGCCCGCCATGAACCATGAGCCGCGCCAGGGTCAGCATCACGAAAAGTGCCAGCGCGACTGGCGCGAGCCTTCGCAGCGCGGCCATCATTGCCGGGCCGAGCGTCGCTTGTCGCCCGGTAAGGGCAGCCGCCATCACCAGCCCCAGCACCAGCAACGTGCCCGGGTGATACAGCGGCGCGAACCCGCCGGAATAACTCTCCCAGCGCCAGCCCAGCCACAGCCCGGACAAGGTGGCCTGCAAGGGCGCAACCAGACGGGTGAGCAGAACCAGCGCGAGAATGAGCAGATAGGGCAGAAGATCGGCAAGCCGCCACGCGGCCGCGCGCGGCGCTCCCTTGCGGCGGATCAGCACCACGAAGAGCGCACCGCCCAGAAGCGCCCCGCCAAGCGTGGGCAGTTCCGGTCCTGTCAGCCATGCCAGCGCGAGCGCGGGCCCGACGAAACAGACCGCGGCAAGCACGGCCAGCCGCATCTGCGCCCATGCCAGCCTGCCCTCCTGCGCCAGCCGCATCACCGCCAGCGCCAGCAGGAGCATCGGTGCCAGATGCAAGAGCATGGTCCAGCCCGCAAGCGCGGGCGCGGGCAGGTCGAGCAGCGCGATCTGCACAAGCGCAGGCGTGCCCACCGCCCCGAAGGACACGCCCCCCGCATGGCCCAGAAGCGCCATCGCTACAGCCCGGGCCGGGGTGAAACCAAGCCCGGCGAGCAAGGGCGCCGCCAGCGCAACCGGCGTGCCGAAGCCCGCCGCGCCCTCCATGAACAGCCCGAAAAACCACGCGATCAGAAGCGCCTGCACAGCGCGGTTCTCGCTGATCTGTGCCAGCGCCTGCTGGAAACGGTCGAACGCGCCGACGCGCGATTGCAATTCGTAGATCGCGAGCGCCGGAAGGATGATCCAGAGGATCGTGGCCGCGCTGCTCGCCGCTTCCAGCGCCGCACCCGCCAGCAGGGTGAGGTCGCCTCGGCCCATGATCCAGATGACGCCAAGCGCAACGCCCAGCCCGGCCGCGCCCGCCAGTGCGGCGCGCATTTGCAAAAGCGCCATCGCCGCCAGCACGACCAGAAGCGGCAGACCGGCCAGCAGCGCCTGCATTTCACTCAGGCAGCTGGACAGGGTGCAGGGCCGCGCCCGTGCGCTGGAACTGCGTGATATTGGCGATCGTTGTCTGGGCGATCGCGCGCAGGGCCTCGCGGGTGAAGAACCCCTGATGCCCGGTGATCAGCACATTCGGGAAGGTCAGCAACCGCGCAAAGACATCATCCGGGATATAGCTATGCGAGAGATCCTCGAAGAAGAGATCAGCCTCTTCCTCATAGACATCGAGCCCCAGTGATCCGATCTGCCCCGATTTCAGGCCACGAATGACAGCGATCGTATCGACGACCGCCCCGCGCGAGGTATTGACCAGCATCACGCCGGGTTTCATGCGCGCGATGGCCACGTCGTCGATCAGATGATGCGTCCCGGGCGTCAGCGGGCATTGCAGGGTGATGATATCGGCGCGGCCCAGAAGCTCGTCCATCTCGACATAGCGTACCCCAAGGGCCTCGCATTCGGCGCTGGGAGAAGGGTCGCTGGCCAGCACCTCGCAGCCGAAGCCGGTCAGGATACGCGCCAGAACCGTGCCGATCAGACCCGTGCCGACAATGCCCGCGACCTTGCCATGCATGTCGAAGCCCATCAGCCCGTCAAGCGCGAAATTGCCCTCGCGCACCCGGTTGAAGGCCCGGTGGGTCTTGCGGTTCAGCGCGAGGATCAGCGCGACCGTGTGTTCCGCCACCGCATGCGGCGAATAGGCCGGCACCCGCGCAACCGCGATGCCGGCCTCCTGCGCCGCGCGCAGATCGACATGGTTGAACCCGGCCGAGCGCAGCGCGATCAGCCTCACCCCGAGACCGTCGAGCACGTCCAGTGTCTCGCGCCCCAATGTGTCATTCACGAAGGCGCAGATCGCCTGCGCGCCTTGCGCCAGCCGCGCCGTGTCGGGGGTCAGCCTTGCCTCGTGAAATTGCAGATCCAGCGTCGTGCCCTGCGCGGCCTCCTGCAGGAAGACCAGATCATGTGGCTTGGCGCTGAAGACATCGATGCGCATGGCGGCCTCCTTGCGACGCTCCAGTTTTCGCGCCACGATAGGAGCGCGCAGCACAAGCTGCAAGACGCGCATTGGCGCGGGCCAGAAAAGCGCATGGCGATGGCGGTGTAAAAGCCGAGGCGCTTCTGCGACAGGCAATCACACCGGCGACATCTGGCTTCAGCATCGCGGCTGTGAGGTCTCACGTCGCGCGGCCCGAAGCAGGCCGTGCGGGGCCTGCTGCATGGCGCGATGTGTCGCGACAATGCTGGGAATGTCATGAAACTGCCAGTCATTGCCCGCCGCAAGGCCCGCGCAGAAACCGGAAAGACGCCACCGCCTGATCTGCCGCCACCCCGCACCCGAAGGATTACATGCGCGCAAGATTGTTCATTGCAATCGCATTGCCACAGTCGGCGGCCATAAGATACCGGGAGATCGCCAACTCCGCATCCGCAGCGACGCCCTGCCCTTTCTCATCCCCAGAGCCCGGATTTGTCATCGCCGTGGCATTGCCCCTTCCCGCTGACCGTCGCCATGACCAGTCGACCGCCACCCCCGGACCGCGCGCCCCCAATGCCACCGCGCAAGAGCAGTCCGAGATTGGCCATGGCTCCGTCATGGCCCGCCTCGGCGCTCGGCTGAATCCAGCGCGCGGCTTTTTCAAGAACCTGCTGCAGCCCGCCAAGCCCGGCGGGCTATGCCACCCCCATCGCTCCCAAGCACGCTTCCCCAAGGCCAAGGCAGAGGCACTCCAGACGGCGCCCGGCCCCAACGCTGTCGCGTCGATGCCTCGCGCTGAATGACAGTCCCGGCGGCGAGGCTGGCCTCATCTGAGGCCGCACACCACGCGCCAGCTCACCCGCCCGAACAATGCGCCCCGCTCGGCGCCTGCCCGGACCCCAGGGCAACAGGTGGCGGCACGGCGAAAGGATCGACCGGTTCCGCCTGCAGCGCATCGAGCGCCACGATACCAAGCACCAGCAGCAGCGCCGCAAAGCCGACAAGCGGGCGTGTGGGAGAGCCTTGCGCGTTCATGCTGCACCTCGCGCGGTTGTGGTCGCAAGCGGGACAAGGACCAGCCCGCGCAACCGCAGCCCCAGCAGCGAGCCGCCAAACGCCGCCGCGAACCAGACCCAGCCATGCAGGCTGCCGGTCGAGATACCGCTGAAGAACGCGCCGACATTGCAGCCAAAAGCCATGCGCGCCGTGTAGCCCAGCACTAGCCCCGCGATCAGCACGAAGGCCCAGCTCGGCAGTGTGAGCGCCGCCGGGGGCGCATCGGGCAGCCTGCGCCAGCGCATCGCGAGGAAGGCCCCGACGATCAGCCCGATATTGGTCAGCGAGGTGGTATCGGTCAGGATGCTGGCCGACAGGCGCTCGGCATTGGCGGGGCTCGTCCAATAAGCCGTCGCCGCAAGATCGGCGACGCCGATTTCGGCGATCTTGGCCCCCCAGAGCCCCAGCCCGTAGACAATCCCCCAGGGCTGCCCGGCAACGATCAGGTTCAGAACCGCGAGCGCCGCGATCAACCCCGCCGCCACCCACAGCCGCAGCGGCGGCAGCCGCTTGCCCGGCGCTGCGTGGCGGATGGCCGCATAGCCGACCAGCCCAAGCGCCGCCAGCGTCAGCACAAGCCCGCCATGATCGCCGAGCATGCCCTGAAAGGTGATCACCGGCAGCGTGCCCAGCCCGGTCCAGAAGCCCAGATGCAGCGTGCCCGCAAAACTCCCCGCGATGAAACCCACCAGCGCGACGAGGCCGACAAGATTGCCACTGCCCGCATTGACCAGCGTGCCCGAGCCGCAGCCCAGCACCACCTGCATCGCCATGCCGAAGATGAAGGCCCCGAGGATCATGCCAACCCCGACAGGCGCATGCGCGCCCGCCAGTTCACCCGGCGCGGCCGCCAGCAAGGGCAGCGCGATCGCTGCCGTGGCCCCGATGGCCAGCAACTGTGCCACCAGCCCGCGCGCATCACGCTCGGTCACGATCCTGCGCCACGGCCCGGCAAAGCCGAAACGCAGCCCCTCGAGCACCAGCCCGAAGCCCAGCCCGATCGCCACCAGAAACGCCGCGCGCGGGCCGGCCCAGGAAAATGTCGCGGCAACCAGTGCAAGCCCCGCCGCGAAAAGCGCCAAACGTCGTGCCATCATCTCAGAAGATCCCCTCGATCCAGTTGCGCGTTTGCGTCCAGTAGACAGTCAGACGGCTCGGCGCATTGTCGAGCGGCCGTCCTGCGGCGGTCCATTCGGCCATGCTCTCGGCATAAAGCCGCGTGTTGGGCACGCCCGCGATCTCGCTCAGCGCGAACCAGTTGATCGCCGCCCAATGCCCGGTATTGCAGAAGGACACGGTCAGCGATGCCTCGTCCCCGCGGGCTCTGGCGATGTCGGTGACGGTCTCCTGCGGCAGCATGCGCGTGCCGTCGAACCAGTCCTCATAGGTCAGGTTTTCCGCTCCGCGGATCGTGCCGCCGCGCGCAATCGTCCAGAAACTGCCATCGAAGAAATTGCCGGGCCGCGCATCGACAAGGCTCGCCTCGCCGGTTTCGACCAGCCCCTCGACCTCCTCGGTCGTCACCCGCCACTCTTCGCTCCATTTGGGCGCGAAATCCGTCTCCGGCACCTCCACCGCGTCCATGCTGACAGGCAGTTCCGCCGCCGACCACGCGGCAAAGCCGCCATTGACCAGCGCAAGATCCGCCACGCCCAGCGATTTCAGCGTCCAGTAAACCCGCGCGGCAGTGCCCATATCGGTCTGATTGGCCCCTGCATGCACCACCACAACCGGTGTCTCGACCTCGATGCCAAGCGAGCGCACCAGCGCGCCGAACTCCTCGGGGCTCCGCAGCGCGCCGGGGTTTTGCGGGGGACCACGCCACTCCGCATACGGCGCATGGACCGCACCGGGAATATGACCGGCCGCGAAATCGCCGCTGACATGGACAACACGCACATCCGCGTCCTGCGCGAAGATCGCGGCAAGCTCGGCAGGCTCCAGCAGGGGTTGCCAGCCCTCTGGCGCGGCAATCGTCGTTGCGGGAAGCCCGACCGCGAGCAGTCCGGCCAACGGCAGCGAGATGGTATAGGCGCGCATTCCAGCCTCCGGTATTTCAACAGCTATGCGCCATATACCCGGAAAAGTTTCATCGTGAAGCTGCGAATGAGGAAATTGCACGGGAAATAATTCCCCAAAACCGGGCTGTGCAGAACAACATGGTCGTAGCGCCTGCGACAGAGCGCGCGCGTCCCGATCAACGGGGCTGCCACGGGACGCGATCCTCATTTTTCCAGCCTTACGATTTTTTCGCAGCCCATATGGCTGCACGAGGTATCACAGGCGGTCGCGCCCGAGCGCAGCGACATCGCATCCGCACTTTCAGCTTTCGGCTCAGAGTAATACGCGCGATACCTCCACCATGCTGGGTGTGCGTCACCGCAATCGGGGTTCGATCTGGAATTCGGGCTGCTCTTTTCTGAAAGGGTTTTCTGGCGGCTTCGGGCCAACGCGCCATACTGCTTCCATCTGCGCACCTTTTGAAAACAGCTTTTGTCAGTTTCAGCTTCAGGGGTGGTTGCTTACCCGGAGGGCGGGTTCGAGGGGCCGGAATTCCGGCATATCAGAAATCGGTAGGTGCACCGCCTTCGCTCTTGCGACGCGCGACGAAATCCAGCAAGGCATCGCGCCGATCCTCGGCCAAAGGCGGCGGCGTGAATTTGTCCACGATGTTGCGGTAGATGCCATGGGCGCGGGTTATGGTGTCGGTCGCCCCGTCGCGTTCCCAGGCTTCATAGTTGCGCCAGTCAGACACAAAGGGCGCATGAAACGCGGTTTCATATCGCGCGCGCGTGTGTTCCGTGCCGAAAAAATGCCCGCCTGAACCCACCTCCCGAATCGCGTCCAGCGCCAAGGCCTCGGGCGTGGTTTCATGCAGCACCGGCTCGAAATAACGCTGGATCACCTGAAGCATCTCGCAATCCATGACGAATTTCTCCGGGCTGGCGATCAAGCCGCCCTCCAGCCATCCAGCGGCATGATAGACAAGATTGGACCCCGATTGCACAGCCGCCCACAGGCTGTTGCAGGTCTCCCACATGGCTTGGGCGTCGGGGATATTGGCCGTGCACACCCCGGAAGAGCGCAGCGGCAGACCATAGCGGCGCGCAAGCTGCCCGGTCATCTGCGTCGCCCGCATGTATTCCGGCGTCCCGAAGGCCGGAGCGCCCGAGCGCATATCGACATTCGAGGTGAATGTTCCGATGGCCACAGGTGCGCCCGGGGCTGCGTATTGCAAGAGCGCAATGGCACAGAGCGATTCGGCGATGGATTGCGCCACAGCGCCTGCCAGCGTGACCGGAGCCATGGCGCCTGCCAGCGTGAAAGGCGTCACCACCACGGGCTGGCCACGCCGGGCAAGCCGGAGCGCGCCGTCGATCATGGGAAAGTCATGGCGCAGCGGCGAGACGGAATTGATATTGGTATACATGCGCGGCGCTGCATCGAATTCGGCATCGCTCAGCCCGGCCGCGATGCGCACCATTTCCATCGCATCCTCGACCCGCTCGCGCCCCAGGCTGTAGGCATGCACGACCTTGTCTGTGAGCAACAGCTTCTCGGAGATGCAATCGAGATGACGGACCGACGCATGGATATCGACCGGTTCGACCGGATAGCCGCCCGCGATATGGATACAGTTGAACGTCTGCGTCAGCATCAGGAATTCGCGAAAAGTCTGAAAATCGCCTGTGCGCTTGCCGCGGATCATGTCCCAGCTTGACGGCGGCGAGGACACATTGACAAAGGCCATGTGACGATCACCCATGCGCAGGGCGCGCTCCGGATTGCGCGGCGTGATGGTGAAGGCACCGGGCGCGCGGGCCAGCATCTCCATGACGAAATCGCCATCCATGCGCACATTATGACCGTCGACACGACAGCCTGCGTCGCGAAACAGGTCGAGCGCTTCGTCGTTCAGGAACTCGACGCCGATTTCGGACAGGATATGCAGCGCCGCAGTGTGGATGGCCTCGACGCCTTCTTCAGTCAGCGGTTCTGTCGGGCGGTCATTGTTGAGGGGCACGCGCCACGGCATCTGATCCAGCCGGAAACCTGCTTTGCGGCGCGCATTGCCGCCCCGCCCGCCAGAGCGGGCGCGTTTGGCTTCAGGGAGCGTTTCGGAACACATGAGCGGCCTTTTCGCAAGAGCTGTGCCGCCGATGCTAATGTTGCGGGTTTTGCTCTGGCAAGCAGAGTGTTGGCAACAGATAAGTGTCGATCCGCGCCACCGCTCACCTGTTCAAACGGCCTTGAGCGTGCGCATCCATTCTGCCGCCTCATGGGCATGGATTTCCGCCGCCCGGATATGGCCGTCAAAACCCTGCGCCAATTCGCGGATCAGGTGTTTGGAGCGGATCAGCAGATACATGTCACCAGCATAGACCGCCGCGCGCAGATAGCCGAACAGCGTCATCGGCGGGGCAAAGCGCTTGCGGCCGTCAAACAGATACATGCGGAACGCGGGATAAAGCTCGTCCAGTGTCTGGGCGATGTAATCGATCTGGCGCTGCCGGGCCGTCGTGCCCAACCCCTTCCAGTGCCCTGCGCCCTGAGCAAAAACCTCAAAGCTTTGCAGCGGCATGCACATCTCGATATCGGCCTCGGGCGCGCGCGAGACCTTGAGCCGCCGCTGGGTCTGCGCCTGCAACCGGCGCTGTTCCTGCTCCGATGATTGCGCCTGAAAACTGATCACCTCGGGCGTGCGCATCAGATCCGGCAGCAGCGCGGGAACGTAGCGGATTTTCTGGCCCGTGGCCTCGGTGTGCCAGCGCTCCATGGCGGTGCGGCTGGCCTCGTCCAGCGCGGCCTCGGTTTCCACCGCGTCGAAGGCCTGGGTCACCGCGCCCGCATCCTCGGACAGGCCCAGAAGCCAGTCGGCCGACACCTGGAACTGCGTGGCTATTGCCAGCAGCGTTTCGGCCCGCGGCAGGCGCGGATCCGGCCCGCCCAGAAGCTGCGACAGCGCCGAGCGGTCAATGCCTATGCTGCTGGCAAAGGCCGATTGCGTCAGCCCCGACTGCGCCAGCAATAACGCCAGCCGGGTGCGGAACAGGGCCGAAGATTCGCGCTTGCGCATGGCGACTCACCTATGCATTTGCAGCTTTCTGTAAACATATTTTTTCAAAATCCGCAAACGCCTTGAAAAGTGGAGTGAACACTCGCGTTGCGCCGCATGGCGTTTGCGGTCAGTTTCTGTGCATTCAGACAAACAGGAGGGACGATGCTGCGGCGGATCGAATGGCCGACGGTGGCGCTGACGCTGGCCTGCTACGGGCTCTGGGCGGCGGCGGGGATATGGCTATGGCCTGTCATCCCGGCACTCGCACTGGCACTCATGGCCGTCATGGCCGCGCTGCATTCGTCACTGGTGCATGAAAACCTGCACGGCCATCCGACGCGCTCTCGCCTCGTGAACGAGGCATTGGTCACGCTGCCCTTGTCTCTGATCTATCCGTATCGCCGTTACAAGGCCACGCATCTCGTCCATCACAACGATTCCCGTCTGACCGATCCGTTCGAGGATCCCGAATCCTACTACAAGGCGCGTTGGGCGCATGATCGGATGCCGCGCTGGCTGCAGATTGTGCTGCGGGCCAACAACACGATGGTCGGGCGGATCATTCTTGGGCCAGTGCTGGGCGCGGTCGGGTTACTGCGGCAGGAAGCGCAATTGCTGCGCGCAGATGCGCCCGGCGTGCGTCTGGCCTGGGGGCTGCATCTTGCCAGCCTCGCGCCGCTCCTGGCGGTGATCTGGTCCTTTGGCATTCCGCTATGGCTTTATGTGCTGACAGTTGTCTGGCCTGCCTTGTCGCTGATCTCGATCCGGACCTATGCCGAACACCGTTGGCATGACGCGCCCGAAGGCCGCACGATCATTGTCGAGCGCTCGCCGCTGGCCTGGCTGTTTCTGAACAACAATCTTCACATCGTGCATCACCAGATACCATCGGCCCCGTGGTATGACTTGCCGCGCCTGTATCGCGAACACCGCGCGCATTGGCAGGCTCTCAATCATGGCTACGTCTATGCAAGCTACTGGGAACTGTTCCGTGCCTATGCCCTGCGCCAGAAGGAACCTGTAGTGCATCCGGTGCTCTATAACCACGATCTGCCGCGTGATCCCGACGCGCCGCCGACTGCCACACCACCTGCAAGCGGACGCGCAGCATGAGCGCGCTGGCCACTCTGCCCATGTATGACTGGCGAGAGCGCCACGGACAGGTGGATCAGTTCTATGCGCTATTGCGCGCGCGTGTCCCGCAACTCCCCGCCGCCCTGACACGCCCCGAAACCGCGCAGGACTTGCACGCACTCTGGCGCGACGCGGCGCTGCTGCTCGGCCAGACCTGTTGGGGGCCGATGCAGGCCGGGCTTGCCGCGCATGTCCATGTGCTGGCACAGCCGCTCTATGACGATGTTCCGGGCGGCAAAGGCGTGTGCTACCGCTCGGCCATTGTCATGCGCGGCGGGCGTGCTTGTCCGCCCCCGGCGCATGACGCGGCCGCGCTGCCTGAAGGGCTGACGGGCGCGCGCCCCGCAATCAATGCGCTTGAATCGATGTCTGGCTTCATTGCAATGGCGCAGGATATGGGCGTGCCGGATCTGGAAAGCCACGCGCTGATCACGGGCAGCCACCGCGCCTCGATCCGGGCGGTCGCCGAAGGTGCGGCAGATTTCGCGGCCATAGACTGCCGGTCCTGGGCCTTGGCGCAAGCGCATGAGCCCGCAGCGCGCGGCCTGACGGTCGCAGGCTGGACGGCCCTGCGTCCGGGTCTGCCCTATATCACCGCGCGCGCCACACCGCTGGCCCTGCGCTGCGCACTTGCTGGCGTACTCGCACAGCTTGGCGCGCAGCCCCTTCCCCAAATACAGCCTGAGGAGATCCCATGACCCAGACCTATCGTGCCATTGTCATCGGCGGCGGCGTTGTCGGCTGTTCGGTGCTCTATCATCTGGCCAAGGCGGGCTGGAGCGATGTTCTGCTGATCGAGCGCTCGGAACTCACCTCCGGGTCAACATGGCACGCTGCAGGAGGCTTTCACACGCTCAATGGCGACCCGAACGTGGCGCGGCTGCAAGCCTATACGATCTCGCTCTACGAAGAGCTGGAGAAGATGACTGGCCAGTCCTGCGGCCTGCATCTGGTGGGTGGCGTGCAGATGGCCGACAGCCCCGAGCGGCTGGATTTCCTGCGCATGGCCCATGCGCGCGGGCGTTATCTGGGGATGGAGACCGAGATCATTACTCCCTCCGAGGCCAAGGCCATGTTCCCGCTGATGGACGAGTCGCATTTCGTCGGCGCGCTCTGGGACCCGGTCGAAGGCCATCTCGATCCCTCGGGCACGACGCATGCCTATGCCAAGGCCGCGCGTATGCTGGGTGCCAAGATCGAGTTGCGCAATCCGGTGAAGGAGCTGACGCAGGACCCGGATGGCACATGGAATGTGATCACCGAGAACGGCATTTATCGCTGTGAACATGTGGTCAATGCCGGAGGCCTCTGGGCGCGGGAGTTGGGGCGCATGGTCGGGCTGGAGCTGCCGGTTCTGGCGATGGAGCATATGTATCTGCTGACCGAACCCATGCCCGAAGTGATGGAATTCAATGCCTCCATGGGTCGCGAGCTGATCCATGTGATTGACTTCAAAGGCGAGATTTACACGCGGCAAGAGGGTCAGGGCATCCTGCTGGGCACTTACGAGAAAGCCTGCAAGCCCTGGTCCCCCGTGACGACCCCCTGGGATTTCGGCCATGAACTGCTGCAGCCCGATATCGACCGGCTGGCACCCTCGCTCGAAGTCGGCTTCCGCCATTTCCCGCCTTATGAGAATGCCGGCATCAAGCAGATCATCAACGGCCCCTTCACCTTCGCGCCCGATGGCAACCCGCTGGTTGGACCTGTGCAGGGGCTGACGAATTACTGGTCGGCCTGCGCGGTCATGGCCGGGTTCTCTCAGGGTGGGGGCGTCGGGCTGGTGCTGGCGAACTGGATGACGACCGGCGATCCCGGTCATGATGTCTTTGGCATGGATGTCGCGCGCTATGGCGACTGGGCCAGCCTGCGCTACACCAACGCAAAAGTCCGCGAGAATTACTCCCGCCGCTTCTCGATCCGCTTCCCGAATGAGGAACTGCCCGCCGCAAGGCCCCATCTGACGACCCCGCTCTATGACCTGATGCTGCGCGACAATCATGCGGTGATGGGCGATACATGGGGGTTGGAAACACCCTTGTGGTTCGCACCCTCAGCGGATGAGGCGCATGAGGTGCTGTCCTTCCACCGCTCCAATGATTTCGCGCGTGTCGGCGCGGAAGTGCGTGCCGTGCGCGAGGGGCTGGGCGTGACCGAGATTTCGAATTTCGCGAAATATGATGTCACCGGGCCGGGCGCGGAAGCCTTTCTTGACCGGCTGATGTCCAACCGCCTGCCCAAGCCGGGGCGGATCGTGCTGACGCCCATGCTCAATGCCGCGGGCAAGCTGATCGGTGATTTCACCATCGCGCGGCTTGCGCCGGATCATTTCCGTATTCTCGGCTCACTGGCGGCCACGAAATACCACCTGCGCTGGTTCGAGCAGCATTTGCAGGGGGATGGTTCCGTTCGGGTCAAGGCGCTGGGGATGGGGCTGATGGGCCTGTCCATCGCCGGGCCGAACGCGCGCGAGGTTTTGGCGGCGCTGGTAGATGCTGATGTGTCAAACAGCGCCTTCCGTTTCATGGATGTGCGCCAGATGGATGTCGCGGGCGCGCCCTGTCTGGTCAATCGCATCACCTATACAGGCGATCTGGGATACGAGATCTGGATGGCCCCCGAATACCAGCGCCGCGTCTATACGGCGATCAAGGATGCAGGGGCCGATCATGGCATCCGCGATTTCGGGATGCGCGCGCTCTTGTCGATGCGGTTCGAGAAGAACTTCCCGACATGGTTCGCCGAACTGCGCCCGATCTACGGCCCGATGGAAGGCGCGATGGAACGCTTCGTGGCCTATGACAAGCCCGATTTCATCGGTCGCGATGCGGCACTCAAGGAACGCGAGGACGGCCCGCGCCTGCGCCGCGTGTCGCTGATCATCGAGGCGGACACAGCCGACGCAATCGCCGATGAACCGATCTGGGCACGGGTGGATCAGGACTTTGGCACCATCACGCCGCCGCACAGCTATGGGCCCGCACGGTTTGACGCGGCTGGCAACAAACTCGACACACCGCACCCTTCGATTGCGGACGGGTGGCGCGTGGTTGGGTGGGTCACCTCGGGCGGCTACGGGCACCATGTCGGGCTGTCACTGGCGCAGGGCTATGTGCCTGCGGCCCTTGCCAAGCGCGCGGACACCGACCTCTTCGAGGTCGAGATCATGGGCCGCCGCCTGCCCGCCCGGATCGCACTGGAGCCGCCCTTTGACCCGACGGGCGCAAGGATGCGAAGCTGATCCGCAAACCGGGCATTTTAACCACGGGACCTGGCACATGGAGAGGGGCGGATTCATGCGGCTGGAAGCATTGGAAATCTTCACCATCGGCACGCCTCCCCCGGGTTGGGGCGGGCGTTACTGGATTGTCACGCGTCTTACCACGGAGTGCGGGATTTCGGGCTATGGGGAGGTTTATGCTGCTGCTGTGGGTCCGCAGGCGATGCGGG
>PWZT01000081.1 GCA_003567315.1 Paracoccaceae bacterium | reverse complement strand
CCCCCCCGCCCCTGCACGCCCCGAGGGCGCTGCCCGCGCTGGCGCGCGGGCTTTTTTTCAGGCGCCCGGGCCGATTTTGCCGAATGGCTCCGGCGCTTGCTCTCGCGGCAGTGGCGCTTCTGGCCGCCTGCGCCACACCGCGTGAGCGTTGCATTCTTGCCGCTGAGGCGAACCTGCGCGCCATTGATGCGCAGATCGCGGATCATGAGACAGCGCTCGCGCGTGGCTACCGCGTAATCCCGGCGACCGAGCCGCGCACCATCCTGCGCATCTGCGCCTGGCCGCGCGAGCCGGTTCTCTTTTGCACCGAGCACACGCCCGGCCAGCGCGAGACACGCGTGAGTGTTGATGCCGAGGTCGAGGAAGCACGGCTCGCCCAGTTGCGCAAAGAGCGTGCGCGGATGGTGGTGCAGACAGCAGATCGGATCGCGGCCTGCCCGGCGTGAGCCGCACTCAATGCGCGGGCACGGCGACCGGGTCGAGCAAGGTGCGCCCGCCATCGATGGTGATGATCTGCCCGGTCATGAAGGCGGCGGCATCGGAGGCCAGAAACTGCACGGCTTCTGCAGCCTCCGACGAAGCGCCGATCCGCCCCATCGGCGTCTGGTGGAGGATCTTGGCGCGGTAATCCTCATGGGCGTGGATCTGGTCCTTCAGATTGGCGCTCATCACGCTGCCAAGCGCCACGCCATTGATGCGGATGCGGTGCTGCGCGAAGGCCACGGCCATTGAGCGCGTCATCTGATCGAGCGCGGCAGAGGCGATGGAATAGGCCATAAGTTCGGGCTGCGTGCGCCGCGCGGCGATCGAGGACAGGTTGATGATCGAGCCGATGGCCTTGCTGCGCTCATCCTGCTCGTTCACCTGCTTGGTCATGCGCCGCGCTACCATCTGGCTCAGTTTCAGGCTCACCAGCAGGTTCTGCTCCAGCGCGTCTTTCACAGTGTCGCTCTGATCATCCAGCGGGTCTGTCGCGAGGCATTGGCGCGTGGCGTTCACCAGAATATCGACCCGGTCATAGGCATCGACTGTCGCCGAGACGAGATTAGCCAGTGTCAGGCGCTCGCGCAAATCTCCGGCAAAGAAGGTCGCGTTATCATCCGCGCCCGAAAGCGAAGCGATCTCGGATTTGAGCTTTGATTCATCGCGATCCGCGAGCACGACATTGGCACCCTGATCCACGAAATGCCGCGCGATTGCGAGGCCCACGCCATTGGCGGCTCCGGTCACGATGGCGGTCTTGCCAACGATGGAAAAACTCATGACATGCTCCCTATCGGCGTCTGCGCGCCAGTGTTGCGGGTTTCTTGCGCGGACCTGTTGCCTGCCAGACCCGAAAGGCCGGGGTCTCGGCGAGAGTCTCATGGCTGGTGAAATGCTGAACCAGCGCGTCATCATATGGCAGGTGGCGATTGGCAACCATCCACAGCCGCCCACGCGGGCCAAGCGCGCGCGCGGCGGCCGCGATGAAGGCCAGCCCAAGCGCGGGCTCTGCCTTGCGGCCCGCGTGGAAGGGCGGGTTCATGACCGCGCCGCCCACTGGCTCTGGAAGCGTGAAAGAGCAGGCATCGGCCCAGTGAAAGACCGCGCGCGGATCGGTGATATTCGCGCGGGCAAGATCGAGCGCGCGCGCCTCGGCCTCGATCAGATGCAGCGCCTCCACCCCCTTGCGGGCAAGACAGGCAGCGGCGAGATAACCCCAGCCCGCGCCCAGATCGGCCATGCGCGCAGGCAGGGTGTCGGGCAGATGTTGCGTGAGAAGGGCAGAGCCCGGATCAACGCCATCGGCCGAAAACACGCCCGGAAGGGTCTGAAATGCTCCAAGCGCGGGGTCATGGATTATCTGCGGGGTAGCCGCCCAATCGCTGAAATCGGCCTCGCCGGGTGCGAACCAGAAGAGCTTGCCATGCGCTTTCGACAGGCTGCCGCGTAACGCCACCCGCCCGCGCACGGCCTTCAGCACGGCTTCGATCCCGTCGGTTTTCTGCCCGTCCACCAGCACCAGTTGCGCCCCCAGCGACACCGCTTCGGCGATCAGCGCAAGCCCCTCGGCGCGCGCACGGGGCAGGCAGACAAGCGCCACCGGGGCAGGGGCAGGGGTCACGCGCACATCAAACCCGGCTTGCGCGAAGGCGTCATGATCGGGGCGAAACCCTGTCACGATCCGAAGCTGGTCCGGCGGCAGCGGCGCGAAGCGCTCGCCCGCGCGCGGGCGCAGGACCGAGATCAGCCCCTCGGGCAGGGCCAGCCTTTCGCCAAAGGCAAGCGCCAGTCGCTGCGCGCGCGGGGCGGGCTCGTGATACAGGGGCAAGGGCACAGACATGGGCGCGCGGCGCCTATTCCTTTTCCAGCGTACATTGCAAAGGATGCTGATGGCGGCGCGCGAAATCCATCACCTGCGCCACCTTGGTTTCGGCCACCTCATAGGAGAAGACACCGACAACGGCCACCCCTTTCTTGTGAACGGTCAGCATGATGTCGAAGGCCATTGCGTGGCTCATGCCGAAAAACCGTTCCAGCACATGCACGACGAACTCCATGGGCGTGTAGTCGTCATTCAAGAGCAACACCTTGTACATGGGCGGACGCTGCGTTTTGGTGCGCGTCTTGGTGACGACCGCGCCGTCATTCTCCGGTCCGTCCGGATCCCGGTCGGTCATCTGTGGAGCGCTGGTCATCTGCATCATCGCGTCCCTGAGAGGCTGGATTGCTGAGGCAAATCGCAATATAGCGCATCCCACCGCGCTGAAAACCCCCTCACGCAAGGCCCGTTTGCGATGACCCGCATCACCACGATCGGTTTCGATGCCGATGATACGCTCTGGCATAATGAGCGATTCTTCCGCATGACTCAGGCGCATTTCGCCGAGCTTCTGGCTGATTACACCGACCGCGACACGCTCATGGCGCGGTTGCTGGAGGCCGAGAAGCGCAATATCGGCCAGTATGGGTTCGGCATAAAGGGCTTCGTGCTCTCGATGATCGAAACCGCGATCGAGGTGACCGAGGCGCGCGTGCCTGCCTCCGTGATCGCGGAGCTTCTGGCGGCCGGGCAGGAGATGCTGCGCCACCCCATCGAATTGTTGCCCCACGCCGAGGCAGCCATCGCGGCGCTCGCGCCGTCGCACAGGCTGGTGCTGATCACCAAGGGCGATCTGCTGGATCAGGAGCGCAAGCTCGCGCAATCGGGGCTGGGCGAGATGTTCGATGCGGTCGAGATTGTCTCGCACAAGACCGCGCCAGTCTATGCCGAGATCTTCCACCGCCATGGCGACGGGCCGGAAGCGGCGCTGATGGCGGGCAATTCCATGCGCTCGGATGTGGTGCCGCCGATCCTCGCGGGCGGCTGGGGTGTGCATGTGCCGCACGGGCTGGAATGGGAGATCGAATGGGCCGAAACCCCGGTCGAGCACCCCCGCTTCCGTGCGCTCGCGCATCTGGGACAACTGCCCGATCTGGTCGGCTGGATCGATGGCTGTTAACCTTTCCCTGATCTGGTGCGGGGCCATATTTTCGCCACAATATTTACCGCGTTCTGCCTCAAAGGTTAATTAAAACTTGCTGAAATTTCTGACTTTTTCTGTACCGTACGCCGTGCTAACCTGATCGAGAGCAGTTGACCCGTATAAAAACACAAACACGGGCAAGAACAGAGGCAAAGAATGCAGGCGCAATCCTTGCGGACACTACGCCATGCGTTGGCGATATTTCTTGTGCTGGGCATGTCGGCGCTCGGGGTCCAGGCGGCGCCCTACGCCTCCATGGTCATGGATGCGCGCAATGGCGAAGTGATCTTCGCGCGCAATCACGACACCAAGCTGCACCCGGCCTCGCTCACCAAGATGATGACGATCTATGTGGCGTTCGAGGCGATCAAGCACGGCGAAGTCACGCTCGATACGCAATTCACGGTCAGCCAGCGCGCTGCGGGCACGACCTGTGTTTGCCTCGGGCTGCGCGCGGGGCAGCGTATCTCGCTGCGGTATCTGATTCGCGCAGCGGCCCTGCGCTCGGCCAATGACGCGTCGGTCGTGATCGCCGAGGGAATCTCGGGCTCGGTCGAGGAATTTGCCAAGCGCATGACCCGCACGGCGCGCGCGATGGGCATGAACAACACCACCTTTCGCAACCCGCATGGGCTGACGCAGACCGGCCACGTCTCGACCGCGCGCGACATGACCATCCTCGGGCGCCAGCTCTATTTCGACTATCCGCAATATTTCAACATCTTCTCGCGGCGCAGCGATCATGCGGGCGTGAGCACGGTGCCGAACACCAACCGCCGGTTTCTGGACGCCTATCAGGGCGCGGATGGCATCAAGACTGGCTTTACCCGCGCGGCCGGGTTCAACCTGACGGCATCGGCCAAGCGCGGGGGCAAGCATATCATCGCGACGATGTTCGGCGGCTCCAGCGCAGCGGCGCGCAATGCCCATGTCGCCGAACTGATGGATATCGGCTTTCGCCGCGCGCCAAGCCGGGTTGCCATCAGTGCACCGCGTACGCCTGCCTATCAGGGGCGCGTGGCCGTGGCGCAGGCCTCTGCAGCACCTGCGCGCAATGGCGAGGATGATCCCAGCGCTGCGGCCAGAACCATCCGGTTGCAAATGGCCGTGCGGCGCAGTCTGCGCCCGCAACCCCGCCCCGAGTCCGAGCCTGACGACACCATGCTCATGGCTGTGCGCGACTCCGTTGACGCGGTGGTAACCGAACTGGCACAGGCGCCCCAGGAGGCGCCTGTGGAAGAAGGTGACGAGCTTGCCGGAGTGGCGCCCGAGGCGCTCCCCGTCACGCCACCCGCGCGCCCGGAAGCGTTGGCAGAAGCGCGCGCGCCGGAAGGGC
Source organism: Paracoccaceae bacterium (assembly GCA_003567315.1). Taxonomy (GTDB): domain Bacteria; phylum Pseudomonadota; class Alphaproteobacteria; order Rhodobacterales; family Rhodobacteraceae; genus Roseinatronobacter. Next base: position 14,993 of record PWZT01000081.1, on the reverse strand, counting down.
CCGAGCGCACAGAGGATGCCATTGCCGAGGCGCTCGCTGTCGGTTTCGCCCGCGCGCTTCCCGAATCGCTGGAGCCTGAGGAGAGCGCGGAGGCCGAGAATGGGGCGGGTGAGCGCGCCGAGGCAGACCCGGCGGAACTGGAGAGAGCAGAGGTTGAGCGAATGGAAACCGAAAGCGCCGCGCCGGAAATGGTCGAGATGGCCGCCAGCGCGCCGCCCCCGGCCCGCGCGCCTGCCGCTGATCCGGCGCCAGATCAGGGTGCAGATGTTGGCCCGGAGGCTGCCGTGGAGGTCGAGGAGGCCATCGCCGAGGCTGTTGACGCGGCCCTTCCCGAAGCCAGCGAAACGGCGCAGGCTGCAGATGCCGAGATGACCTGGATCGGCGCGGACGCGTCTTTCCTCAAGGATGTTTCCGACCCGAAAGGACTCTTGCCAGAGCCCATATCGGCCACTGTGCAGCCGGAGCCATCCCAACCGGTGGAAGAAGAGAGCGGCATCATCCTGACCAGCACGGCCGCCGATCTGCGCAGAGAAGTGGGTGAACAGGCGATCGCCCGTGTCGTCGAGGCGCATCTGCAGAGCACGCCTGCGCCTGCGCCTGCGCCGCAGGTGGTTTCGCGCCTCTCCACCTCTGACACGGGCCGGATCTGGGGTGTGTCGCTGGGACAGTTCAATTCGCGCGCCGCCGCCGAGCGCAGCCTGATCACCGTGAAGATGGCCGAGGCGAATTCGCTCGGCAATGGCGTGAGCCGCATCCGCCAGACAAGCGGGCGCTTCGAGGCGAGCTTCGCCGGGCTCACGCAGTTGGAGGCCGAGCGCGCCTGTCTGCGGTTGCAGGCGCGCGCGATGGAATGCGCGATTGCCCGCCCCTGACGCAGGGTTTCATCAGTTCGAGGGTTTTCTGCGGATCGTGCCAAAGGCGTGCGTCGGACCCTGAAAGCGCCCTCGGGCCGCACCCTCCCACCCGCCCCTGCACGCCCCGAGGGCGCTGCCCACGCTGGCGCGTGGGCGGGGGCGATCGCTCGACTGTCTGCCGCGATGGGCCGGAGGGCGTATGCAACATGGCGCAAAGTCGCCTGGTGCGGTAGGATCGTGCCCATGCCAAGCCTCTGCCGCGAGTGTCTGACCAGATTTGCCAGCGGGCCGCGCTGCCCGTCCTGCCACGCACGGCGCGTGGTGGCGGATGACGAATTGTTCGACCTCGCCATCGCGCATATGGATTGCGACGCGTTCTATGCCAGCGTCGAGAAGCGCGACGATCCGGCGTTGCGTGACAGGCCAGTGATCGTGGGTGGGGGCCGTCGCGGGGTGGTCACCACGGCTTGTTACATCGCCCGCATCCACGGCGTGCGCTCGGCCATGCCGATGTTCAAGGCGCTCAGGCTCTGCCCCGAGGCGGTGATCGTGAAGCCGCGTTTTGAAGCCTATGCGGCGGCCTCGCGCGAGATCCGGGGCATGATGGAAGAGCTCACGCCCGCCATCGAGCCGCTTTCGCTCGATGAGGCTTTCCTCGACCTCACGGGTACGGCCAGGCTGCATGGCGCGCCACCGGCCGCGATGCTGGCCGGGTTGGTGCGGCGGATGGAGCGTGAATTGCGTCTGTCGGGCTCCATCGGGCTCTCGCATAACAAGTTTCTCGCCAAGATCGCCTCCGATCTCGACAAGCCGCGCGGCTTTTCGGTGATCTCCCGCGCCGAGACCGAGGCGTTCCTGCGCGGCAAGCCGGTGAGCATCATCTGGGGGGTTGGCGCGGCGACACGCGCGTCGCTCGAGCGCGCGGGTATTGCCACCATAGACGATCTGAGGCGCTGGGATCAGGCCGATCTGGTGGCGCGCTTCGGGTCGATGGGGACGCGGCTGTGGCATCTTGCGCGCGGGCAGGATGCGCGCCGCGTGGCCCGGGACCGTGCAGTGAAATCCATCTCCAAGGAGACCACTTTCGGGCAGGATTTGCGCGATGAGGATCTGCTTGACGGGCATTTGTGGCGGCTTGCCGATCAGGTCGCGGCGCGCGCCAAGGCCAAGGGGCTGGCCGGGCGCGTGGTCACGCTCAAGCTCAAGCGCGCCGATCACCGAATTCTGACGCGCCGGGTCAGCCTGCCAGAGCCCAGTGCGCTGGCCGATGTGATCTATCGCGCGGCGCGCCCGCTCTTGGCGCAGTCTCTTGGCGCAGCGCCGTTCCGGCTGATCGGCGTCGGGATTTCGGAGCTGAGTGCCGCGGATGGCCCGGGCTTCAGCCCCGACCTGCTTGATCCGCAGGCCGCGCAGCGCGCGGCAGCCGAGCAGGCGATGGACCGGCTGCGCGCACGGTTCGGGGCGGATGCTGTGGTCAAGGGGCGCAGCCTGCGCTGAGCCCGCCCGCGCCCCGCCGCGACGGGGGCTCCACCCGCCCACCCCCGCCCCCCGCCGCGTCGGCGCGCGGGCGGGCATGCGAAAGCCCCGCCGGGAGGGGCGGGGCTTTGCGAGGTGTCATGCGACAGGTCAGGTGTTGGAGAACTCGGGATAGGCCTCCATGCCCAGATCGCATTTGTCGAGGCCGGTGACCTGGTCCTCGTCGCTCACGCGCACGCCCATCACGGCTTTCAGGATCAGCCAGACCACCAGCGAGGCGACGAACATGAAGCCGAAGATCAGCACAATACCGATAAGCTGTGCTGTCAGCGTCGCATCGGGGTTAGTCAGGACCACGGCGATCGTGCCCCAGATACCGGCAAAGCCGTGCACCGGGATCGCGCCCACCACATCGTCGATCTTCATCTTGTCGAGCAGCGGGATGGTCAGCACCACGATGATCCCGCCGATGGCGCCGATCAGTGTGGCCATGCCCAGACCCGGGGTCAGAGGCTCGGCGGTGATCGACACCAGACCGGCCAGCGCGCCATTGAGCACCATGGTCAGGTCGGGCTTCTTGTAGAGGATCGTGGACAGGATCAGCGCGGCCACTGCACCGCCCGAGGCTGCGAGGTTGGTGTTGGCGAAGATGCGGCTGACATCGGCGACATCGGCGATGGTGCCCATGGCAAGCTGCGAGCCGCCATTGAAGCCGAACCAGCCGAACCACAGGATGAACATCCCCAGCGTGGCCAGCGGCAGGTTGGAGCCCGGCATGACATTGACCTTGCCGTCCTTGCTGTACTTGCCGTAACGCGAGCCCACGATCAGCGCCCCGGCCAGAGCTGCCGATGCCCCTGCGCCATGCACGATGGAAGAGCCTGCGAAATCGAGGAAGCCGAGCTCATCGAGGAAGCCTTCGCCCCAGCTCCAGGAGGCCTGGATCGGGTAGATGATGCCGGTCAGCACCACGACGAAGATCAGGAAGGGGAAGAGCTTCACACGCTCGGCCACAGCACCCGATACGATCGAGGCCGTTGCCGCGCAGAACATGAGCTGGAAGATGAAGTCCGAACCGATCGAGGCGTATTCGATGTCGTCGACATCCTCGAGCGCCACGCCGACAGGTTCGAGCACAGTGGGCGAGACGCCGCCCAGCCAACCCTCGATGACCCAGTCGCCCAGCGGGTACATCAGGTTGAAGCCGACGACGAAATAGGCGATCCCGGCGAGCGAGAAGAGTGCCACATTCTTGGTCGCCTGCATGGCCGCGTTCTTCGAGCGCACAAGGCCCGTTTCCAGCATGCAGAACCCTGCGGCCATGAAGAACACCAGAAAGCCGCCGATCAGAAACAGCAGCGAGTTCAGGATGAAGACCATTTCGGTCTGAAGATCGACCCCGGCTTCGACGACCTCTTCCGCTTCCTGCGCGAAACCCAGCACCGGAAGCGCGATGCCGAGCGCTGCAAGAGGGAGTATCTTTTTCAGTTGCATCTGCATAAATCCTCTCTGTTTATCCTTGCCAGCGCGCGTCACAGCGCGTCATCCCCGGTTTCGCCCGTGCGCACGCGCGTTGCGGCCGCGAGGTCGAGCACGAAGATCTTGCCATCGCCGATCTTGTCGGTGCGCGCGGTCTTCTGCAGCGTCTCCACCACCTGATCGACCATCGCATCGGACACGCCGATTTCGAGCTTCAGCTTGGGAACGAAATTCACGGCGTATTCCGCGCCGCGATAGATCTCGGTATGGCCCGATTGCGCGCCAAACCCCTTGATTTCTGTCACCATCATCCCGCGCACGCCCACCGAGGTCAGCGCTTCGCGGACCTCTTCGAGCTTGAACGGTTTGATTGCCGCGATGATGTATTTCACAGCGTATCCCCTTTCTATTGAGCGAGAGGCCCCGTGGCCCGCACATCGCAATCAGCAGGGGGAACGCGGCGAGTCTCAATCTTTCGCGAGAGTTTCGACATCGCTCTGGCAGTGAATTGGAAAAATATGCGCACAAAAAAGCGCCACCGCATAAAAAACGGGCAAAATTGCGATGCGCCTGCAGCAACAGCCTGCACAACTTCGCGCGATTACAGTGGTATTCGGGTGGCAAAAATGTCAAAAACACGGCATTGGGGCGCAGGCGAACAGAGCAGGGCGCGCCCCTGAAAAGCAGGTTGAGTTGATGAGCAGTTCCGGTCGAAGCGGGCGCAAGCTGGTGGCAGAGCGGCGCAATGTCAAAGCGCCCGCGCGTGCGAAGTCCCAGGCGCAGCCGAAATCCGCCCGGAAATCCGCTCGCAAGCCTGCCAAGCGCAAGAGCGGCAATATCATCACCCGTTTCGTGAGCGCGACCGTGAGCCTGATCTGGCGCATTGTCTGGGGGCTTACATGGCGGCTGGGCGCGACGGTTGCAGCGCTCCTGTTCCTTGCGACGGCCTATTTCTACATGACCATGCCGCCCTTTACCGACCTGCTTGATGCGCGGGCGCGCGGGTCGGTCACGATGTTGGATTCGGGTGACAATGTCTTCGCCTGGCGCGGCGAGACCTTCGGCGGCGTGATCACCGCCGATACTGTCTCTCCGCATCTGAAGAATGCCATCATCGCCACCGAAGACCGGCGATTCTACCAGCATTTCGGGGTTTCGCCGCGCGGGATCGCAGGGGCGATCCGCTCGAATCTCCAGTCCGGGCGCGGGGCCTTTGCCGGGGCGGGCGGCTCGACGATCACGCAGCAGGTCGCCAAGCTCCTGTGCCTCGGCGTGCCCTTCGATCCTGCGCAATGGGACAGCGAGGCCGCCTATGAAGCCGATTGCCGCCGGGGCACGATCTGGCGCAAGATACAGGAATTGCCCTTCGCCTTCGCCCTCGAGGCGCAGTTTTCCAAGGACGAGATCCTCACGATCTACATGAACCGCGCCTTCCTCGGCGCGGGTGCGCGCGGCTTCGAGGCAGCCTCGCAGCGCTATTTCGGCCGCTCCGCGACCGAGGTCGGCCCCTCGGAGGCGGCGATGCTCGCGGGGCTACTGGTCGCGCCGTCGCTTTATGCGCCCACGCGAAACCTGCAGCGTGCGCAGGACCGCGCCGCCGTTGTGATCGGGCTCATGCACAACCAGGGCTACCTGACCGAATATGAACTCATAGAGGCGCGTTCCTATCCCGCCACGCTCTCCGAGAGCGCCGAGGCGCAGCGCGGCATCCATTTCGCCGACTGGCTGATGCAATCGGGGCCGAGCTTTCTGACGCGCGACACGACCGAGGATGTGCTGATCAACACCACCTTCGACCCGCGCATCCAGGCCGCGGCCGAAGAGGCGGTCGCACATGTGTTCGACACCCGTGTGCGCGAGGGGTCGGAGGCGGAAGTGGCCGTGGTGGTCATGTCCGCCGATGGCGCAGTGCGCGGCATGGTGGGCGGGCGGCAGCCATCGGTGGGAGGGTTCAACCGTGCCACACAGGCGATGCGCCAGACCGGCTCGGCCTTCAAGCCGTTCCTCTATGCCGCAGCGCTGGAGAACGGGTTCGAGCCGTTCGACCTCGTGGAAGACGCGCCGCTGACGATCAACATTCCCGGCTCCGGGCCGTGGTCGCCGCGCAATTACGACAATGAGTTCCACGGTATCGTTACGCTGACCGAGGCCCTGGCGCGCTCGCTCAACACGCCGGCCGTGCGTGTCTCCGAGGCGATGGGCCGCGCGCGTGTGCGCGAGGTGGCTAATCAGTTCGGGCTGCGCAGCGAGCTTGCCGAAGGCCCCGCGCTGGCGCTCGGCGCCTCTGAGTCGAGCCTTCTGGACATGACCGCCGCCTATGCCGGGATCCTCAATGGCGGCAGCGCCGTGCGTCCTTACGGCATCGAGCAATTGCGCCTGCTGGGCGAACAGGAGCCGCTTTTCGGCGCGAGCAGCGGCATCGGGGACCGGGTGATCCCGGAGCGATCAGCCAAGACCCTGACTTGGATGATGACCAAGGTCATCAGCGAGGGCACTGGCGGGCGCGCGCGGCTCGATGGCTGGGAAGTGGCGGGCAAGACCGGCACGACGCAGGCCGCGCGTGATGCGTGGTTCATCGGCTTTACAGCCGACTATGTCGCGGGCGTCTGGATGGGATATGACGACAATTCGCCCCTGCGCGGGGTGACCGGGGGCGGGCTGCCGGCCGAGATCTGGCGCGAAACGATGCTGCGCGTTCATGAGGGAATGACCCCGCGCCCGCTGCCGATGCTGGAGCCCGAGCGCCCCGTCTACGACACGCCCCCGACAACAGAGCAACCCGCACAACCGCAACCGGCAGCCCCGCGCAGCAGCGGAAGCGCGCTCGATGACACGATCCGCGGGGTTCTGGGCTCGATCTTCGGTGGCAACTGAGCGCGGGCGCTCGGACCGCTTGCGATGCATCTGTCGGGAGGTCGCGCATGGGGCGTGATGGAAAAAGCGCCCTCGGGCCGCGCCCATCCACCCGCCCTTGCACGCCCCGAGGGCGCTGCCCTTGCCTGCGGCAAGGGTGTGGGGCTGTCAGGACGAGGCAGTGACCTCGATTGCAAATGCCCTGTCTTTCACAGAAGCGCGCCTGACGGCGCGCTGCCTTCGGCGAGAGTATTTCTGGCAAGATGAAATCAGGGCGCGCGGCGTGGTAGCTGCTGCGCAGGGTTATCGGGAGCGAAGCTACCCGCTGAGAAGCGCGCCGAGCCGCAGGCGCAATTCATCGACCGCAAGCACATAGCTGGTCAGCACAGGCTCACTCGCAGGGATCATCTCCACGATCATCGGCGCTTGTGTATAAAGCAGGACCAGCACCGCCGCGATGGCCAGCGGAATCACAAGGCCGCGCAGGAAGCCCCGACGGCTCTCCTGCGCCGTTGCGGGCAGGTCGAACTCGGTTGCCCCGCGGTTCGACCCGCTCTCGATCGGATCGAGCGATTTGCTGATATCCTCGATATCCGGAAAGGCCTCGCCCGTATTCGCGGACAGGCTTTTCGGTTTCACCTGCCCGTCGCGTTCGGTCGCATCATCGGGGGCTTTGCTCGGCCATGGCTCCGACGGCATCAGACCGAGATCCGGTTGGGTCTCCAGCCCGTCAGCCTCGCGGGCGCGCTCGCGTGCCTCGAACTCGGCTTCTTCGCGCAGGATCTCGAGGGCCTCGGGGCTGGGCTTGCGCGTAGCACCCATCGAAGATGCAGGCGTTTCCGGCCCCTCCTCCTCCTCATCCTCCGGCTTGCGCAAGGGGGATTGCGGCGGCGCAGACGGGGGCCTGCCTTGCGCAGGCGCTGGCTCTGGTTCGGGTGCAACGCGTTGGGGGTGCGGGTGCTCCTGAAACCAGATGAAGTTGCAGGCGGAGCATTGCACTTCGCGGCCATTCTCCGGGAGCAGCGTGGCGTCTATCTCGTAATTCGCACCACAACTGGGGCAGACAAGTCGCATATACCTGACCTTTTGCAAAACACGCCCCAAAGCAATTGGCGCGCCTTGCCTTATGTTGTAGCAACCGTGTGGCGAAACGCCAAGTTTATTAACCATTTCCCGATGCGCCGCGCAAAGATGCGTATCAGAAAGGCAGGCGCAGGATGATCGAGCTTCACAACGTCACCCATGATTACGGGAGCGGGCCGTTGTTCCGCGATGTGTCGCTCAAGCTCGAGGCCGGTAGTTTCCATTTTCTCACCGGGCCGTCGGGGGCGGGCAAGAGCACATTGCTCAAGCTCTGCTATGGGGAGTTGCTGCCCAGTTCGGGCAGTGTGAGCATCATGGGGACCGATTTGCGCAAGATGTCGCGCGACGCGCTCGCGGCAGAGCGCCAGCGCATCGGGGTCGTGCATCAGGATTGCCAGTTTCTCGATCATCTGAATGTTGCGCAGAATGTGGCGCTGCCGATCACGGCGACCGAGCAGACCCTGCCCGACAATGATCTGGAGGATCTGCTGGGATGGGTCGGGCTGGGCGAGCATGCCGAGGCGCTGCCGCCCACGCTCTCGGGCGGTGAACGCCAGCGCGCGGCGCTTGCGCGCGCGGTGATCGTGGCGCCCAACCTGCTCCTGGCGGATGAGCCGACCGGCAATCTGGACTGGGAGATGTCACAGCGGCTTTTCATGCTGATGGTCGAACTCAACCGCATGGGCACGGCAGTGCTTTTTGCCACGCATGACCTGACCCTGATCCGTTTCGCCAAGGCGCATGTAAATGCGCGCGTGCTGCGCATCGCCGGGCGCAAGCTCGCGGTCGCGGGGTCCGATCTGTGAGAAACCGCGCGATCTCCGATCTGGTGGTGCCCCAGGGCGGCCAGAGCGTGTGGCTGGTGACGCTGAGCGCGGCCGCGATGGGGTTTCTGGCGGTTTTCGCGCTGGCGCTGGCAGTCTCGGCGGCAGAGCTTGCGCGCGGCTGGAGCGCGCAGCTTGCGCAGACCGCGACCGTGCGCGTCTCGGCCCCGCCTGCGGAAATCGACGAACAGGTCGCGATTGTGCTGGACGTGCTGCGCACCACACCCGGTATCGCAGAGGCGCGCGAGTTGGACAGCGCCGAACAAGGCGCCTTGCTCGAGGCATGGCTCGGCCCCGATCTGCCGCTCGATCTCTTGCCGCTCCCGCGCCTGATCGAGCTGACCGAGACCGCAGAGGGCCCCGACCGTCAGGGCCTGCGCCTGCGTCTGAGCGCCGAAGCGCCGGGTGCGGTCTATGACGACCACACCCGCTGGCGCAGGCCACTGGTGCAGGCGACCGAACGCATGCAGGCGCTCGCCATCGTCGCGCTGGGGCTCATCGGGCTGGTGACAGGCACGGTCATCACGCTTGCGGCGAGTGCGAGTCTCGCCTCCAACGGGCAGGTCATCGCCGTGCTGCGGCTTGTGGGCGCGCGTGACCGCTTCATCGCCCGCGCCTTCGTGCGCAGCATCTCGCGCCGGGCGTTCATCGGGGCAGCCGCAGGGACGCTGGCCGCGATGGCGCTGTTCTGGGCGCTGCCCGATCTGGGCGGTCCGCTGGAGCCGATTGCGGGCTTCGGGTTTCGCGGGCGAAGCTGGCTCCTGCCACTGCTGATCCCGCCATTTGCGATGGTGCTGGCCTGGGCGGCCAGCCTCGCCACCGCCTATCATGTTCTGCGGAGGGTAACGTGATGCAAAACGCACTTCAATGGATCCGCTCGCTGGTCTTTATCGGGCAGATGTATCTTGCGATGCTGGTGCTGGCGATCATCTTCACGCCCGTCGCGATCTTCCGCCGCGACATGGCGCTGCACGCGATGCACCTCTATTGCCGCTGGGTGCGTTGGTCGGCGGCTGCCATCGTCGGCTTGCGCTCGGAAATCCGGGGCGAGGTGCCTGATCGCCCGGTGCTGATCGCAGCGAAACACCAGTCTTTCTTCGATATCCTGATGATCTTCGGGGCCCTGCCGCGCCCGCGATTCATCATGAAGAAGCAGCTTGTCTATGCCCCGATCCTTGGCTGGTACGCGCTGCGCATCGGCTGCGTGCCCGTGGATCGCGGCAAGCGCGGCAAGGCGATCAAGGAAATGACCGCGCGCGTCAAGGCCGGGTTGGAAGAGCCGGGGCAACTCATCATCTACCCGCAGGGCACCCGCGTCGCGCCCGGCGACAGCAAGCCCTACAAGGTGGGCACGGCCGTGCTCTATTCCGAACTGGGGCAGGATTGCGTGCCCGCCGCCACCAATGTCGGCGTATTCTGGCCGCGCCATTCGCTTTTTCGCAAACCCGGCCTCGCCGTGGTCGAGTTTCTGCCCCCGATCCCGGCAGGCAAACCCCCGCGCGAATTTCTGGAGACGCTGGAGGCCGAGATCGAGACCGCCTCTAACCGCCTGATGGACGAGGCCGGATGGAAAGGGAAAGCGCCATGAGCCAGATCACCAGCATCGCAGCGCTTGAGGCGCTCTATGACGCGCCGTCCGAGGCCTCGCTCACCAAGGTCGCACCGCGCCTCACCCCCGCCTATCGCCGCTGGATTGCGCAGTCGAAATTCGCCATCCTCGCGACCGCGGGCGAGAAGGGCGTGCAGGCCAGCCCGCGTGGCGATGATGGCCCGGTGGTGCGCATCGCCGATGCGCAGACGCTGCTCATGCCCGACTGGCGCGGCAATAACCGGCTCGATTGCCTGCGCAACATCGTCACCGACGGGCGCGCCTCGCTGATGTTCATGGTGCCGGGCTCAAGCAATGTGATCCGCGTGAACGGGACGGCCGTGCTGAGCGTCGCGCCCGCACTTTGCGAGAGCTTCACGCGCAAGGGCATCGCGCCGCGCGCGGTGATCGTGTTCACGCTTCAGGAGGTCTATATGCAATGCGCCCGCGCGATCCTGCGCTCCGGGCTCTGGCGCGGCGCTGACGAAAGCGCGGAGCTGCCGAGCCTGGGCGAGATCCTGAGCGAACTGACCGAAGGCCGCTTCGACGGCGCGCGCTATGATGCCGAATGGCCCGCGCGCGCAGAACAGACGATGTGGTAGCAAGCGCGCGCATTCCGTGGCATCACGGCATGAGCAGCGAGGGGCAGAGCATGACAGCGCCGATGATCCATATCCTGAACGGCCCGAACCTGAACCTTCTGGGCCATCGCGAGCCCGAGATATATGGCACCGAGACCCTGGGCGACATCGCCGAGGCCTGTCAGGCGCTGGGCGCGGAGCTGGGCCTCGATGTGCTCTGCCGCCAGACCAATCATGAGGGCGCGATGGTCGAGATGATCCACGAGGCCCGCGAACGCGCGCAGGGCATCATCATCAACCCGGCGGCCTATACCCATACCTCCGTGGCCATCCTCGACGCCTTGCAGGCGTTCGCGGGGCCGGTGATCGAGGTGCATCTGTCCAACATCCACAAACGCGAAGCCTTCCGCCACCACTCCTATATCAGCCGCCGCGCTGATGCCGTCATCGCAGGCTGCGGAGGGCAGGGCTACCTATTGGCGCTGCGGCGGATGGCGGTGCTGTTGGGGTGAGGGCTGGGTTTGCGGGACGGAGCGGTCATTGAACAATAGCGGCGTCTGCGCCACGATCTACAGATGTCAGTCTCATATCGATCCTCGGTCTCTAGCCTTTTGATGCATGATCCGTTGCGCTGGCATGCAATGGGCCTGGTTGAAGCCCTCAACCTGCCGCAGGGGTGCATCGGTGCCGGTTTCGTACGCAACCTGCTGTGGGATCACTTTCACAGACGTGTCCGCGATTGCCGTCAGGAGGACATTGATGTTTTGTTTTATGATCAGTCCACTACAGATCCGGCTTATGACGCAGAAATCGAGGTGAAGCTCCGCGCAATGGCACCCGACCTGAACTGGTCCGTCAAGAACCAAGCGAGGATGCATCTGCGCAATCATGATGCGCCTTACAATTCGGTCGAGGACGCCATGAGATTCTGGCCCGAAACCGCAACAGCCATTGCGGCAATGCGTTCCAGAAGCGATGTTGTCATTCTCGCGCCATATGGTCTTTCTGATCTGGAAGGGCTGATCCTGCGGCCCACCTCAACTCTACCGCACAAAATTGCGGCTTTCCGTGAACGGGTCCAAGCCAAGAACTGGCGCACTCGATGGCCGAAGGTACAGGTCGTTGGCGTGTGAGGCCAAGCCTGACGACCGTCCGCTCAGGGCTCATTCTGCCTATCACCTCTTCACCGCCACCCCCGCCACATAGGTATGCACCACCGCGCGCGCAGGGCATCATCAACCCGGCGGCCTATACCCATACCTCCGTGGCCATCCTCGACGCGTTGCAGGCGTTCGCGGGGCCGGTGATCGAGGTGCATCTGTCCAACATCCACAAACGCGAAGCCTTCCGCCACCACTCCTATATCAGCCCCCGCGCCGATGCCGTCATCGCAGGCTGCGGCGGGCAGGGCTATCTATTGGCGCTGCGGCGGATGGCGGTGCTGTTGGGGTGAGGGCTGGGTTTGCGGGACGGAGCTGCCGTCTGATGCCTCCGCGCAAAATCCTTCGCGCTTGCAGCATCACCGACCTGGAGGGCGATGAGCCGTCTGTGAGATTGCGGCATCGCCGCGACACCATTTGAGAAAAGCCACCGGTCGCATCTGACCTCGACCAGCGGCAGTCCGCAGGAATTAACTCAAACGAAAGCACTTGATAACTTTGCCTGATCAGGTGACAAATCGAAAACGTGGATACCAACTGGGGTATGTCGGAGAGAACCCCACGCAGAGCCCAGTGCCTTGGGGTTGGGATCATATGGTTTCCTTAAGGGGGCATTGATGGAGGCGATCACCCTGACAACCGAGATGATCGTCGTCTTGGCTCTTCTTGCCTTCACAATCTTTCTGTTTGTTTCGGAAATTGTGCGTGTCGACCTTGCGGCGGTGCTCGTGATGGTTTTGGTCGGCGTCCTCAGCTATCTTCCCGGCCTCGAGACTCTTGCAGATCCCGTCGAACTGTTCACCGGCTTCAGTTCCAATGCAGTGATTTCGATCATAGCTGTGATGATCATCGGGTCCGGTCTCGACAAGACCGGGCTGATGGGCAAGCTTGCGGTCGCCATCCTGAGATACGGAGGGACGACGCAGACGCGAATCATCCCGATCATTTCCGGGACCGTAGGTGTGATCTCTTCGTTCATGCAGAATGTGGGAGCGGCGGCATTGTTCCTGCCGGTGGTCAGCCGCATCTCGGCGCGCACCGGTTTGCCTCTGGCGCGCCTGCTCATGCCCATGGGCTTCTGCGCGATACTGGGTGGCACCATCACCATGGTCGGATCCTCACCCCTGATCCTGCTGAATGATCTCATCCGATCTTCAAACGCTGATCTTCCCGAGTCACTCCGGATGGAGACCTTCACGCTTTTTTCGCCCCTGCCGATCGGGGCCGCGCTTGTTATCACAGGGATTTTGTATTTCGTGCTGCTTGGGCGCTGGGTCTTGCCGTCCAAGGGTCAGCGTGACGAAGCAGCCTCTGGCCAGTCTATGAGCGAATACCTCAAGCGCACCTACGGGCTGAAAACCGACCTTGTGGAAATTGTCGTTCCCAAAGGTAACATCCTTGTCGGACAGACATTGGAAGATATCATGGATGCCCATCACCTTTACATTGTGGGCACCTATTATGCCGGTCAGAAAGTAATCGCACCGCGCATCACGACCGAAATCCTGACACCTTGTCGGCTTGCTGCGCTTGGCCGGCGCAAAGTAATTCGCGAAATCTGTGATACCTTCGGGCTGGAGCTGCGCCCGGCTCTGGAGCATTTCGCCGAGGATTTTGCGCCGACGAAAGCCGGCGTTGCCGAGATCGTGGTCATCCCTGGATCATCAGCAATCGGCAAGACTGCCAAGGATCTGCGTTTTCGGCAGACCTATGGCATGAGCCTTCTCGCGATCCATCGCGGTGAAGAAACCATGAGCAATGTCGAAACGCCGGAACATCCGGCGACCCGACTGGGTCTGGTGCCCTTCAAGGCGGGTGACACGCTTGTTGTGCAGACGCCATGGGAAATGCTGAGTCTGCTAAAGCGAAACCGTGATTTCGTCGTAGTGACCTCTGATTTCCCCGAGGAAGAACTGCGGCCCCACAAGGTTGGTTGGGCTCTGGGCTTTTTCCTCGTTGCACTTGGTTTGATCCTGTTCAGCGACCTGCAGCTTTCGCTGGCGCTGATGGTTGGGGCGGTTGGAATGATTCTGAGCCGTGTGCTGTCGATGGACGAAGCCTATAATGCCGTCGATTGGAAAACGGTTTTCTTGCTGGCCTCATTGATCCCACTTGGAGTTGCGGTGCAGCGCACCGGCACCGCTGACTTGATTGCACAGCAGGTAATCTTGATGCTTGATGGCTGGCCCATCTGGGCGCTTCAGGCCGGTGTTGCCGTGCTGGCCACGGCATTTACACTCATCATGTCGAATGTCGGCGCGACTGTGCTTCTGGTGCCTATAGCGGTTTCAATTGCCGCAGCGGCAGGGGGCAACCCCGCTATCTTCGCCCTGACTGTGGCGATCTCGACGTCCAACAGTTTTCTCATCCCCACTCATCAGGTCAATGCCCTGATCATGGGGCCAGCCGGATACCGAGTTAAGGATTTCATTCGGTCAGGCGGGATCATGACCGTGCTCTTTTTGATTGTCTCGCAACTGGTCATGAACGTCATGTACTGAGGCGCTCCCTTGCCAGCAGCGGCGGACTTTCTGATCTCGCGGGGCCCCTCGTCGGCGATCGCCCACCTCACTTTATGTGGAAAGATCAGCCTGTTGGCCTACCCGCCCGGCGCGCGAAAAGCCTCGACGAAATCACGGGCACGCCGATCTGCCGCCCGGATAGGGTAAATGCCCGCTTCGGTGAATGCTATGCAATGGGCCATCCGATCGCGAAGGGTCGGGCACGATGCTGCACCCGCGAAATGGCCCTCCGTGCCGCGCCATGCCTGAATGTCGTTGATGGGCTCTTCTGCCCCTCACCCCTTCACCGCCACCCCTGCCACATAGGTCTGCACAACCGCGCGGTCATCGCCCATCACCTGCAGCGCGAAAAGCTCATCCATCAGCCCCCGCGCGCGCTCCATCCGTTGCGCCATCGCAGGCGTCGCGCGCGCGTCGAGCACCACGAGATCGGCCTCGCTGCCCTCCTCCAGCGTGCCGATGCGATCCTCCAGTCCCAGCGCCACAGCATTGCCGCGCGTGATCCAGTGGAAGGCGCGGTAGGGGTGCAGGCGTTGGCGCTGGAGTTGCAGCACCTTGTAGCCCTCGGCCAGT
>PWZT01000080.1 GCA_003567315.1 Paracoccaceae bacterium | reverse complement strand
ATCATCATCCCGCCCTCGATCATCTTCATCGTCTATGGCTTCCTGATGAACCTCTCCATCTCGGAGCTGTTCCTTGCGGGCATCCTGCCCGGCGCGCTGATGGTCTTCGGCATGCAGCTTGCCTGCTGGATCGTCTGCAAGCGCAATGGCTGGGGGCATCTGATCCGCTGGGAAATGACCCGCATGATCCGCACGGCTTTTGGCGCGTGGCTCGGCTTCTTCGCCATCGGGCTGGTGCTCTGGGGCATCTATACGGGCAAGTTCTCACCCACCGAGGCGGCGGGCGTGACCGTGGGCTTCTGCATCATCGTGGCGTTGATCTCACGCCCGCTCTACCTGCTGATCAACCGTGGCCAATCCGAGAGCGAGGATCTGACACGCACGCCGGGCTGGGTCGAAATGGCGCTGGTCGAAGGCTTCCGCCTGCGCGATCTGCCGGGGGTCGTGCTGAACTCGGCGCGCATCGCGGGCATGCTCGCGCCGCTGATCGGGATTTCGGTTGTGATGCAGCAGGTACTCTCGCTTCTGGGCGCGAAAGACGCCATCGAGAGCTTCCTGACAGGGATCGGCGGCTATTATGCGGTGCTGCTGATGGCGATGGCCTTCGTCTTCATCGCAGGCATGGTGCTCGAGAGCCTGCCCAATACCATCATCATGGCACCGATTCTCGCGCCGATTGCGGCCAGTGTCGGCGTGGATCCAGTCCATTTCGCCGTGATCTTCCTGATCGGCGGGTCCATCGGCTTCATCACACCGCCCTACGGGCTGAACCTTTATGTCGCCAGTGGCGTGACAGGGGTACCCTATATGCGGCTCTTGCCCTATATCGTGCCCTACCTGATTGCCCTGATCGCGGTCTGGTTCGTTGTCGCCTTCGTGCCGTGGCTGTCGCTGGCACTGACCTGAACCTGTGCCCGGGGGCTCGAAAAGAGTGCAAGGAATGAAGCACCAGACGAATTCCCCGGGCACGCCCTCCGAGCGTATTCCAACGACGCTGCGGCTGCTCAAACTGCTCGAAGAGGTCGTCCGCCGCGGTGGCCCTGTCACCCCGACCGAGTTGACCAGCGCGACCGAATTGCCAAAAGCCACGCTGCACCGGCTGTTCCAGACGCTCGAATCGGAGGGCTATCTGCAGCGCGAGCCCGACGGTCGGTCCTATTCGGTGGGCGCGCGCGCGCGTCAACTCGCTGTGGCCACCATGTCGAGCCAGCGGGTGCGGACCCCGCGCCTCGCGATCATGCGCGCACTCGCCAAGGATATCGGCGAGACCTGCAACTTCGCGATCCCCGACCGCGAGGCGATGGTCTATCTCGACCGGGTGGAGACCGAATGGCCGCTCAGGGTCCAGTTCTCCGAGGGCGCGCATGTGCCCTTCTACTGCACGGCGGGCGGGAAGCTCTATCTCTCGACGCTGAGCGATCTGCGTCTCGAAAGCTATCTGCGCAACGCCGATCTTTCCCCATTGACGCCAAACACGATCACCGACCCTGATGCGCTGCGCGCCGAGATCGAGAAGATCCGCAAACAGGGCTATGCGGTGGATGACGAGGAATTTCTTGAAGGCGTCATCGCCTTCGCGATGCCGCTGCGCGACAAGCATGGGCGCATGCCCGCGACCATCGCCTTTCAGGGCCCGACGCAGCGCATCTCGATCGAGCAGGGATACACGCATCTGCCGCGCCTGCGACAGGCGGCCGAGGAATTGTCCGCGCTGCTGTAGTCGTGGCATCCCGCGCGGCATGCGCGGCTGCCGCGCATGCCACCCCGCCTCTTCGGATGTGACGCTGGAGGGCCGCCCGGCACGCGCCGCGCGCGGCACAATGTCTTGACCCGGTTTCCGAGCAAGCTGCGCAAGCCAATACGGCTCTGCGTCCTGTCTTCATCTTGCCCCAAATACTCTCGCCGAAGGCCGCGCGCCGTCAGGCGCGCTTCTCCTCAACAAAACGGCACATGAGTTTCAGAGAGCGCGATGCCCCACTTTCAGACGCATCAACCCGATCACGAAGCCCTCGAGGATGTCGCCACTCAGTCAGCAGACTACTGGACTGGCCCCCTTCGCGCCCAGCGCCAGCGTCGATTCAAGCCGCGTTGTCGCGCTGCGCGTCCCAGAGCGAGATCAACGAAGATGCCTCATGCGGGGCCAGAACGCGCCGGACCGATGCATAGTGACGCTGACCGTTGCGCGTCTCGAGCTCGGGAAAGAGCGTCAGAAGCTCCTCTCTTTGCTGCTCATCCAATCCACGCAATGTCGGGTCCGCGGGCTGGAAGCTCTCGCTCCAGGCGCCTTCCGAATCGATTACCTGGTGGCGGTCGAACATGATATGCACATAGGTCACGGGCCGGGCGTCATAGCTGATGCCGGGTTGGCCCGCCAGATCGCTGGCCGCGACGAGCACATCGCGTTCCCCGAACATCATCTCGGCAGTCAACCCGCTGATCAGCATCCGGTGGCCCGGCGATACGCGCAGATCGCGGCGCGGCAGATTGTTGCCCAGCGCGCCTGCGACGATCCTCACGGACACGAAATCCTCATTGCGCGCCAGATAGGCCGAGTCCAGCCTGCGCTGGCCCGTCCACTGCACGGGCTGATAGCCATCGTCACGCGTGAGAACCATGTCGCCCGCGCGGATATCCTCGACCGGTTTGGGCCCGTCCTGCGTGGTGATCAGCGTGCCGACCGCGAAACAGGGCACCGAGAGCTTGAGTGACTCGTCGCGATCCCCGCCCTTCTTGCCAACGCTCGTCACCCGCGCCCCGAAGGCCATATCGTTGAAATCAGAGAGCGTGAGCGGGCGGTCGGCGCTCAGGATGAAACTTGCTTCCTGCACATCCCCTCTGTCCCCGCTGAGCCCGACCTCGCTGAAGGCAACGCCGACATCGAATCGACCAAAGGCCTGGGTCGCGGGCCCGATAAGATGGTTGCCGTTGCCGAGATTGTTGAGGTTGTTCGGGTCGATGATGCTGTCGATGACATCATCGCCTGAAATCTGCAGATCCTCTACGATGTCGCTATCCCCGAACTGGAAGAACAGCCCGTTCAGATCGCCGGTCAGGCCGGTGTCACTGACCACTTTCACCACGAATTCGATGCTGCCATCGGGCAGTTCGGTCAGCGTCGCCTCGACCTGCGGGTCTGATAAGTTGTCGAGGTCTCCGTCGTCTCCATTGATCACGATGGTTCTGGAAGCCATGTCGGTTACCTTTCAACCTGCTTGCATTCATGCGCACACAGGGACTGCTGGCGCGCACATGCCGTTAAGAAAGTGTTAACATCTGTGGCGGCTCACAGCAAATTCGCGGGAGGCAAAACTGCCCGTGTCGCCCAAACCTCGGGCATTCCTCACGGCACTGTTTCGAAATCATTGATAATCAGACAGGTCGATAAGACTTTATCAAATCAGCAGACAGTATTGCGCCACCCCTGCAAGTCACTCACGCTGTCGGGGTCACGCGGCGCGGCGAATCGCATCTAGTCGAAACGTGCTGAAGCAACGCGACCGGCGGACAGGTTGTGGATGGGGCATATGGCTGCGCACCCTGGTGATTCGGAAGAAAATCCCGACTTGTAACCGACTGTTATTACTTACGTAATTCAGGCCCGAATTTCAGGGTGGGTCAATTACATGCGCACCGGAACCATAAGCTTGCACACCCTTGTCACACCACGGAACGAAAAAGGCCCGCATGATGCGGGCCCTCGGTCTTCGCGATGATCGGTAGATCAGTTCTTTGAGGACGCCTTCCCTTTCGGGGTGTTCTTCTTGCGTCCCTTCTCGATCACGTCAAAAATCGTGCTCTGATCGAAGCGGTTCTGATAGTTCGGCATGGTGAACGGCGAATAGCCTTCCGGAAGCCCGGAGATCTTCGAAAACGCCGTCGAGAAGTGGTCGATCTGGCAGACCTTCTCCGAGGTCAGAGCGGCCAGGCTGAACGCCTCGATGAGCATTTCGATCACCAGGCCCCACCGATGGCATGCGGCGAAATCCAGTCGCTCCAGGAAGTCTTCCGTCACGAGGTCCTCGACGTCCAGACCCGCCTTGTCGGCGTAGCTGAAGACAAGATGAAGCATTTCTTCCCGGTCGGCGTCCTTTGACAGGTTGATCCCCTCAAAGCTGACCGTCCGGAGAAGCCGGTCGAGCTGTTCTTCCTCCTTGATATGGGTCGAAAGGCTGGGGATACCGGAGAAGATCAACATCAACGGCCAGTTGTGATCCTTCAGGAGGGACTTGAAGCTGTCGAGCATCTTCTGATTGGTCGCACCTTCCTTGGATGTGAACACGTGTTGGCATTCGTCGAAATGGATGCCGACCACCCCCTGAAGTTCGGCGTATTTCCGTACCTTCGACCAGATCTCGGTCTGCGAGTGACGCCCCCGGAGCGGATATCCCAACTCTTCGAGAATGACGAAGCCGAGGTCCTTCCAGGTGACCTTCCCCGAGAGCAGACAGGACACGATCTTCGCGGGACGGCCATCGGGCATGATGGTGGTTCCGTCGTTGAACGCCCTCAAGAGGGTCTCGATCTCGGTTGACTTCCCCTGACGGGACTCCCCGATGACAACGATGCCGCGGGCTTCAAACTGTTCGCCGATCGCGGCCTTGGCGTAATAGTCGGTGGCACACCACGTCAGGGCGTCACGGAGCTTTTCCGCGCGGCCGAAGGGGAACCGGGCCGCCAGCAGGGGCTTCCGGACGTCTACGAGCGCCGTATCGATGAATGACATCACTTCAGCTCCTTGAGGTTGGTCGGGCGACCCAGTTTCGCGGGCTTTTTCCGGGCCCTGGGTTTACGCGGGGTCCGGGAGCTAGGCGTCTCCGCATGGGGCGTTTCCGGGTCAGCACCTGAACCCGTGGAGGGACCGTCCGAATTCGCGCCGTCGGTGTCAGCTTCGACCGGGTCCGTATCGCAAGCCCCGTCGATCACGGAACCCTCATCACCGATCGTGAACGCCCCCGCACCAGGGGCCACGTCCATGATCGCATCGGGGGCAGTCGTCCCAGGCAGCGTCTCGGTCCGGGTCATTCT
>PWZT01000050.1 GCA_003567315.1 Paracoccaceae bacterium | reverse complement strand
CGTCTGACCATGGGTGACACCCAAGGTGCCGTCCAGGCCGCTGTTGGCGACCTTCATGGCGTTGGCCTGACCGGTCTCGGCTTCCTGAACGAGAACACCTTCATCCACCGGAACTTCAACGGTGGTCTGGGTAACACGGGCAGCACGAACGCTCTCTACTCGTACAGCATCGACGGCCTTGATTTCTACGCAGCGGTTGGCCAGACTGCAACAACTCCGTTCGGCGATAACGTCGATATGTACGGTATCGGTGCGCGTTATGAACTCGATGGCTTTGCTTTCGGCGGCGGCTATGAGTACCTGAGCGTTGGCAATTTCAGCGGCGGCCACCTGGCCATTGCTGGTGAAGCCAATTTTGAAGGCGTTTCGATCCGCGCAACTGCCGGTCGTGTGGACAGCGACCTGAGAGATATCGTTGTGTCCAGAAACCAACTGGGCCTCTCGGCAAGCGGCACCTTTGACGCAACGACTGTGTCCGCTTTCGTCCGTCGTGACTTCTTCCGCGACACGCATTACGGTCTTGGCGCAAGCTACGATCTGGGTGGTGGTGCAGCATTTGAAGGCGGCGTGCGTCGCACCAGCTTCAATGCAGCCGGTGTGAGCAGCCAGACAGTTGCAGACATGGGTCTGTCCTTCTCGTTCTGATCCTCACCGATCAAACGACTCGGAAGAGCGGGCACTGCCCGCTCTTTTTTGTTTTACTGCGCCGGCCCTTCACAAGACCTCGGCTTCTCAGCTAATCTGACATCGTGAGATATTGGACAGCAGACCATGGCGCAGAAAGCATCTCTCTCGGTTACATTGATTTTCGCGGGACTGCTCCTTGGCGCCTGCGAAACCACCTCGGCCGCGCTGGATGGCGTTGGAGGGGTGTTTGTCGGCGCGGGCGAAGATGTCCGCCGACTGAGCAGGTGAAAGCCATGATCTTGCGCGCTGTCTTCCTGAGCCTTGCGCTCGCCATGCCAGCCTCGGCACAGCAACTCGGCCCCAGCGTATCCGTTGACGCGCGGATGGGCCTTGTCTGGGAACGTCAGCCCGACTGGACCACGCAGCGCGAGAGCGGCCTGCGGATGACCTTCCGCGCCCGAATCCAGTTCGAGTTTCGCGGCGAGACCGATGGCGGAACCTCTTTTGGCGCCAATTTCAAGCTCGACAGGGGCACTGGACGCCCCCGATCGCCCACTGTGTTCATCGGAGACTGACCCGCATGTCACTGTCAGACATACGCGCCCGCATCAGCGCGGCCGAAAAAGAGGTTGGTCGCGCGGCGGGGTCAGTGTCCCTGATTGCCGTATCGAAAGAACAGCCCGAGGCGCGTGTGCTGCCTGTGCTGGAGGCGGGCCATCGCATCTTCGGCGAGAACCGCGTGCAGGAAGCCGCAGGCAAATGGCCCGACTGGGTCGCGCGTTTTGGCCCGCTGGATCTGCACCTGCTCGGCCCGCTCCAGACCAACAAGACGAGGCAGGCTATGGAGCTTTTCCAGACCATCCATTCGCTCGACCGCCCCAAACTTGCCCGCAGATTTGCACAGCTCGCGCAGGAGCTGGGGCAATGTCCCGAGCTGTTCGTGCAGGTCAACACGGGCGCCGAGCCGCAGAAAGCCGGTGTGCTGCCGCAAGACGCGGATGCCTTCATCGCGGACGCGCGCGCGCTGGACCTGCCCGTGATCGGGGTGATGTGCATCCCGCCACTCGAAGATGATCCGGCGCCGCATTTCAGACAACTCGCCGAAATCGGCGCGCGTAATGGGCTGCGGGCGCTGTCGATGGGGATGTCCGGGGATTTCGAGATCGCGATTGCCCATGGCGCGACCCATGTGCGCGTGGGCTCCGCGATTTTCGGCGCGCGCAAATAGCGGCCCCGACAGCTACGCTGCCAGCGAAGCGGGTACGATCAACCGCGTCTCATAGCGGATCAGCGGCGCGATCCGGCGCAAATCGCCCGGGTCGAGCGCGATGCAGCCAGCGGTCGGGTATCCCGGCTTGCGCCAGGCATGGATGAATATGGCAGAGCCCCGCCCCCGCTCGGCGCGCGGCCAGTTCCAGTCCGTAATGATGATCAGATCGTAGAGCGGATCGGCTCGGCGCAGCCGCTCATGGCCATGCGGATACGGCGCGCGCACCATCAGATTATAGTCCTGATCGCGCGGATCATCCGACCACAGATCGCGCAAGCCAATGGGCAGAGCCCAATCGCAGGGGCGCGCCATCCGGTCGGGGCGATGCAGCATGCCCACCAGCCGATGCACACCCACCGGGGTCGCCCCATCGCCCTCGCGCTTGTCGCGCGTAACTCCGTTACGCCCGATGCTGCACGGATAAAGCCGCCCCCTGAACCGCAGCCCTTGCCGCGTCAAGACCATGTCGAACCGCGTCATGCGCAGCCCCCCAGGCTCTTGCCGCAGGCAAGAGCAGCGCCCGCGCGGCGTGCAAGGGCGGGTGGGTGGGTGCGGCGCGCGGGCGCTTTTCGCTTTCCATCGCTCACAGCAAATGCCCCGATTTCGCGACCTTGGTGGCCATATAGGCACGGTTCTCGGCAGTCGCCCCCACATGCAGCGGCACGCGCTCGACCACCTCCAGCCCATGTGCATTCAGCATCTCGACCTTGCGCGGGTTGTTCGTCAGAAGCCGCACTTTTCCGAACCCCATCTTGCGCAGCAACCCCGCCCCGATTCGAAAATCGCGCTCATCATCCTCAAACCCCAGCCGGTGATTGGCCTCGACCGTATCAAAGCCTTGATCCTGCAGCGAATAGGCGCGCATCTTGTTGGCAAGCCCGATCCCACGCCCTTCCTGATTGAGATAGAGCAGCCCCCCTGCCCCCTCTGCGCCCATCTGCGCGAGCGCGGCCTGCAACTGCGGCCCGCAATCGCATTTCAGCGAGCCCAGCACATCACCCGTGAAACAGGCTGAATGCAGTCGCGCCAGTACCGGCGCTGCGCGGTCGGGCTGGCCGATCTCGATCGCGTAATGCTCGACGCCACCATCAGCCGGGCGGAAGACATGCACACGCCCGGCCCGCGACGCGGCCATCGGCAGCCGCGCGCTGACCACTGGCGACAGCGCAGCCTCACGCTGCAACAGATCGAGAAGCGCTTCGCCATCCAGTTCGGTCAATCCCAGAGCACCCAGCGCCTCAGCCGAGGCCAGCGGCTGCACCAGCACAGCGGGCAGAAGCTGCGCAGATTTCGCAAGCGCAAGCGCAGCCCGGTGCAGGCCAACCGCGCCATCGCGCTCGGTCATGATCGGGCCCTTCATCGGGTGGCGCAGATCATCGGCCGGGTCGGCCAGGGCGCGCAGCCAGTCACAACCCATCTCCTGCGGCACAATCACGCGCGCCAGATCCCCGTCATAGGCGCGCGCCTTCAGCGTGTCGGCCCGATGCCGCGTCAGCGCCAGCACCAACCCCGGCCCAAGCCCGCGCAGATCGGCCAGCCGTGCTGGTATCAGCACTTCGGCGGCAACCACCAGCGCCTTGCCCTCGGAACTGGTCAGCAGCACCGGCACGCCCAGACGCAGATCCGCTCGCGCGCGATTGATCTTCTCGACAAGGGTCAGGCCAAGCGACATGGGGTAGCACCTATTGCAAAACTGCCCCGGATGTAGCCCTGTTTTGAAGGAATTGAAACATTTCAGCGCATTTCGACACGACCGCGTGAGAGCATTGTTGCAATTCTTGTCTGCCACTCACGCGACCCTCATCTCGGTATCACAGAACACTGAGAGGTGATGAGATGGCAAAACTCAACAAGATCCTGCTGGTCGATGATGACGACGATCTGCGCGAGGCGCTTTCCGAGCAGCTGGTGACAACCGATGAATTCGACGTCTTCGAGGCCGCAAATGGTGCAGAGGCGATGGAACAGATTCGCGCGGGCCAGTTCGATATGGCGATCCTCGATGTCGGCCTGCCCGACACGGATGGCCGCGAGCTGTGCAAGCGGATGCGCAAGGCCGGGTTCAAATCGCCCGTCATCATGCTGACAGGGCACGATTCGGATGCCGATACCATTCTCGGGCTCGATTCGGGCGCGAATGACTACATCACCAAGCCCTTCAAGCTGCCGATCCTGCTGGCCCGGCTGCGCGCCCAGCTGCGCCAGCACGAGCAGTCGGAAAACGCCGTTTTCCAGCTTGGCCCCTATCTGTTCAAACCTGCGCAGAAAATGCTGGTGGATGAGAATGATCGCAAGATCCGCCTGACCGAGAAGGAAACCAACATCCTGAAATTCCTCTATCGCGCCCCCGAAGGCGTGGTGCCGCGCGATGTGCTTTTGCACGAAGTCTGGGGCTACAATGCCGGGGTGACGACGCACACGCTCGAGACGCATATCTACCGCCTGCGCCAGAAAATCGAGCCGGACCCATCGAATGTCTCGATCCTGGTTACAGATTCCGGCGGGTACAGACTTGCGTCATGATCTCGCCTTATTGTTGCCAGAAAGAAATATAATGGTACACTTATCGTGCGATTGTTCTTCTTGATGGCACGACTCTCTCTGTATCGAGGCAAGATACAGCTTCCTCCCTGTTGGACCTTGGCCCGGATTTTTTCCGGGCCTCTTTTTTCTCGGCGCGCCTTGTCGCGGCCTGCGCATGCGTGCATCTAGAGGCTCCAACAGAACCGGAGCCGCCTAATGCCCCTCACTCTTGCCACCTGGAACATCAATTCGGTTCGCCTGCGCGCGGCGCTCGTGCTGCGGCTTCTGCGCGAGGAAGGGCCCGACATCCTGTGCCTGCAGGAATGCAAGAGCCCGGTCGAGAAGATCCCTTTCGACCTCTTCGCTGCGGCCGGATACGGGCATTGGGTCGCGCGAGGGCAGAAGGGGTATAATGGTGTGGCGATCCTTTCGCGGTTGCCGCTGGAGGATGCCGGTCATATCGACTGGTGCGGGCGTGGTGATGCGCGGCATGTGGCCGGGCGACTGGAGAACGGCCTCACCATCCATAATTGCTACATCCCGGCGGGCGGCGATGTTCCTGACCGCGAGGTGAACGACAAATTCGGCCACAAGCTCGACACGCTGACCGAGTTGCGCGATCATTTCCGCGATGCGCGCCCTGAGAAGTCCATCCTTGTGGGCGACCTGAACATCGCCCCGCGCGAGGATGATGTCTGGTCGCACAAGCAGCTTCTCAAGGTCGTCTCGCACACACCCATCGAAGTCGCGCATCTGACCGATGCGCAGGAGGCCGGTGGTTGGATCGACATAACCCGGCAGGACATCCCGGAGGGCCAGCTTTACTCGTGGTGGTCCTACCGCGCGCGCGACTGGGACGCGTCCGACAGGGGCCGCAGGCTCGATCACATCTGGGCCAGCGCCGACATCGCGCAGGCCGGACATGGCTCCCGCATCCTGCGCGAAGCGCGCGGCTGGGAGCAGCCCTCCGATCATGCGCCTGTCTTTGCAAGCTTTGACCTCTGACCCCTTTTCCTTTGCAAGCCGGTAGCCCATATTGCGCTCAAAGCCATATTCAGGGGGCAATCATGCTGGAATTGGGAAAGCAGAGCGCGAACGGCGCGGCGCAGCAACAGGGCGATTTGATCATCGACGGGTCAGACCAGAACTTCATGGCACAGGTCATCGAGGCCAGCCAGGAAGTGCCTGTGATCGTGGATTTCTGGGCGCCGTGGTGCGGGCCTTGCAAGACACTCGGCCCGGCGCTCGAGGCCGAAGTGCGCGCCGCCAATGGCAAGGTGCGCATGGTCAAGATCAATGTGGACGAGAATCAGGCGGTCGCCGGACAGTTGCGGGTTCAGTCCATCCCCACCGTGTACGCCTTCTTTCAGGGCCAGCCTGTTGACGGGTTTCAGGGCGCGCAGCCGCCCTCGGCGCTCAAGGACTTCGTGGCAAAGCTTGCAGGGATGGCAGGCGATGACGGTCTCGGCGCCGCGCTCGACGAGGCCGAGGCGATGCTGGACCAGGGCGCAGTGAGCGACGCGGCGCAGGTGTTCGCCGCAGTGTTGGGACAGGAAGAGACCAATGCCCGGGCCTTTGGCGGGCTGGTGCGCGCGCAGGTTGCGGCAGGCTCGCTCGATCAGGCCGAGGCGCTGCTTGCGAATGCGTCGGAAGAAATCGCCAAGACCCCGGAATACGATGCCGCGCGCGCCAAGCTCGCGCTCGCCCGTCAGGCGGAATCGGCAGGACCGGTCGATGAATTGCGGGCCGCCCTCGCGGCTGATCCTGCCAATCATCAGGCGCGCTTCGATCTTGCGCAGGCGCTGTATGCGAATGGCAATGTCGAAGAAGCGATCGAGGAATTGCTCGAGCTGTTCCGGCACGATCGCGAGTGGAATGATGAAGCGGCCAAGAAGCAGCTTTTCACGATCTTCGACGCGCTCAAACCAAGCGATCCGCTGGTTGCCAAATCGCGGCGCAAACTGAGCTCGATGATATTTGCCTGAGCCCGCATTCGGACTAGCTCACTCATCATGTCGCGCCTCAAGGATTTGCCCGCTGTCATCCCGATTTTTCCGCTCCCCGGCGCGCTGTTGCTGCCGCGATCGCGGCTGCCCTTGCATATCTTCGAGCCACGATATCTGACGATGATCGAGGATTGCATGAAGACCCCGCATCGCCTGATCGGAATGATCCAGTCGCGCGAGGTGCCGGGCAGCGAGGAGCGCCCGCTTCACATCATCGGCTGTGCCGGGCGCCTGACCGCATTTTCCGAGACTGAGGACGGGCGCTATCTGATCACGCTATCGGGTATCTCGCGGTTTCGCGTGCGCGAAGAAGTGCAGGGTTTCACCCCCTATCGCCGGACCGAAGTGGACTGGTCCGACTTCTCACGCGACCAGGGCGATGAGGAACGTGACCCCGGGCTTAAGCGTGAGCCCTTCTTCGCCCTGCTCAAACGATTCTTCACGCATCACCAGCTTTCAACGGATTGGGACAGCCTTTCCGAAGCCGATGACGAGTTGCTCATCAACTCGCTCGCCATGCTCTGCCCGTTCGAGCCTGACGACAAGCAGGCATTGCTCGAGGCCCCCTCGCTTCAGACGCGGCGCGAAACGCTAATGACGCTGATGGAGTTCAGCCTGCATGGTGGCGATGACGAGACGCTGCAATGAACCCTGATGACCGGCCCGATCAAGAACGGCTGACCGACCGGCATATGCTGGAGGCGCTGGTCTGCCCAGTCACCAATGGGCGGTTGAGCTATGACGCTGCGCGGCAGGAGCTGATTTCAAAGGCTGCGCATCTGGCCTTCCCGATCCGCAATGGCATCCCGATCATGCTGGTCGATGAGGCACGCGATATCGACGATTGAGCGTCAGAGCTTGCCGTTGAGAAATCCGCCCAGCATGGACTGAAGCTGTCCCATATCCAGCGACTCGACATTGCCCTTCGGCGTGACCTTGTCGATCATGGCGGGCAGAGCATCTGCCAGCACATCCGACGCATCCGATGGTGTCATCTTGGCTTGTGCGGCGAGACTGTCGAGCGTGCTGCCGCCAAGCGCTTTTTGAATATCGCCCCCGGAAACGGGCTTGTTTTCACCGGAGCCGAGCCAGCTTGCAACTGTATCGCCCAGGCCCGCGCTTTGAAAATTCGCGACCAGCCCGGGCAAACCACCCACCGGGCTGTCCTTGTCCAGAAGCCCCATGGCCGCTTTCATCAACCTGGGGTTCTGCATGACAGCCGTCGCAAGCTGCGCCTTGTTACCCTTGCCCGACAGGACAGTGCTGGCAAGTGATTTCAAAAGATTCATGATCGATACTCCAACATAGAAATCGCAATGCGTGAGCGCATAGCATCTATGCTGGGATCTGTCATCGCTTGCCGTAATAGAGGCCCACGACATGCTCGGCTTCGGCAAAGAACAGCCAACGCTGGGCCAGCATGCCGAAAATATGGGCAATGAGCGCCAGAGCGATCACGAGGTAGCCCACTGGAAACAGCAGCAGGAGCAGCGCAGGCAGCACAGCGCCCGCCCCGAGCGCGATGAGCCGCAATTTGTAGGCATGCTTGCGCCCGACCTCATGCACCATCTCGCGCAGCAGATAGTTCTGGCCCGAATGCGGCGGCTCGAGCAGCCGCACAGTTCCCAGATCGCCAAGCCCGGTTGCCGTGCCCGCCGTGCTGCCAGCTTGCGCGAATTGCCCGTCCCCGGCCATCCAATGCACGACCATAGCGATGGCCAGCGCGAGCATCAGCCAAAGCGCGAGAATCGCCTGCCCGGCAAGTGCCGCCCCGCCCGCCAAACCCGCGAGCAAAAAGACCGGCGGCGTGGACCAATGATGCCAGCGCGGCACGGCCTTGATCTGGACATAGATCATCGATGTCGCGAAGATCGTGACAAGTGCCAGCAGTGCGCCCAGCCAACCGAAGAACGGGAGCGGCGTTGCAGCGAAGACCGAACCCGCGGCATGCGGCGCCATCACTGCGAGGGTCGCGGCCGCCAGCACTGCTTCACGCGAGAGCCAGCTTGAGCGCCATTGGGTGAAGGCCTTGAGCGCGCGTTCGGGGTGGCCGAGATGGAAGGCCGCGGCGATCAGCCCGGCCCCGGCGAGCCCATAGCCGAGCCCAAAAAGGATGAACGCCGCGAGCCCGGTCGGCGCGCGCAGCCCAAGGCCCAGCCAGACCAGCAGACCGAAACCTGTGCCCGAAAGCACCGTGAAGAGGATCAGGGAGGGGGCGGGATGCATGTCAGAGCTTCTCCAAGGCGCGGTCGAGCCAACCGACAAAGCCCTTGGCCTGTTCGGTCTTCGGGGTTTTCGGGGCGCTGAGGGGTTTGAGATCGGGCACCTCCAGCGCATCGCGGGGGCGCGGCGGCAGGTATTTGTTCACTGGTTTCGTGCCCTGCTCGGGCATCAGATCGATCCCGCCGCGTTCGGCGACGAGTTGCGACACGTCGCTATCGGGGTCGGAGAGATCCCCGAAATGCCGCGCCCCCGCCGGGCAGGTGCGCACGCAGGCGGGTTCACGATCCTCTTCGGGAAGGTTCTCATTGTAGATGCGGTCCACGCAGAGCGTGCATTTCTTCATCACCTTCTCGGCGCCATCCATCTCGCGCGCGCCGTAAGGGCAGGCCCAGGCGCAAAGCCCGCAGCCGATGCAATCGCTCTCATTGACCAGTACGATCCCGTCCTCGACGCGCTTGTAGCTCGCCCCCGTCGGGCAGACCGTGACGCAAGGCGCATCGTCGCAATGCAGACAGGATTTCGGGAAATGCACCACCATCGGCGTTGCCTCCTCGCGCACAACCTCGAAACTGTGCACGCGGTTGAGGAAGGTGCCTTCGGGGCTCTCGCCATACGCATCGAGATCGGCCAGCGGCGCGCCGTAATTCTCGGTATTCCAGCCCTTGCAGGAGATCACGCAGGCATGACAGCCCACGCAAGTGTCAAGATCGATGACAAGCCCGAGTTTCTTCTGCGTCTTTTCGGGAAGCGAGGTCATGGCTGGCCTCCTTTCAGCGGCATGTGAGGCCGTGAGCTTAGTATTTGAGTATTTTTGGCAAGATGAAACAGCATGTTACTCAGACCCTTGCTTTCAGGGCCATGTCCTGCGGGGCTTTGGGAACAGGCGAGGCTTGTGGCGGATGCGCGGGATGGCTCACGCTTTGGCCCGCGGGCGCTTTCTCGATCTTCACGCGCAGATCATACCATGCGGCCTGCCCTGTGATCGGATCGGAATTGGCCCAGCGCAACCCGTCGCCTTTTGTGGGCAGCAACTCATGGATCAGGTGGTTGAGCAGGCTCGATTTCTCGGCCTCCGGCGCGCGCTTGTCGAGCGCCCAGGCGCCACGGCGCTTGGCGATGGCGTTCCATGTCCAGACCGTGCAGGCATTGAGCGCATCCATGCGCACCACAGGCAGGGTGATGCGCCCATGCGGCGAGGTGAGCGTGGCCCAGTCGCCCTCGGCGAAGCCATGCTCGGCCCAGATATCGCCCGAGACATAGAGCGGCGTATGGCCATGGATCTGGCGTAGCCACGCATTCTGGCTGCCCCAGCTATGGTAATGCGCCATAGGCCGCTGGGTGAGCGCGTGGAGCGGATACTCCGCCGGGTCGGTTTCCGCGTCGGTGAAGGTCGGATACCAGATCGGCAGCGGGTCCATGGTCTCGATCAGCCGCGCGCGCAGATACTCGGGCGGCTGGCGATCACCATGGCCTTCGGCGGCAAGCTGGAACTTGCGCAATGTCTCGGACCAGAGGTTGAAGAGATAGGGCTGCGGGCTGTCATAGAGCCCGCGCGCCACGGCCCAATCCTGATAAGCCGCGTTCCACGGCTTGTAGAATTGCGCCTCTTCCGGGATATGGTCGATCCAGAAGCCGCCATTCTCGATGTAGCGCGCGATCTGGTCGGGATTGGGCGCGCCGCGTCCCTTGCCGTCGCCATTACCCCGGAACCCGGCGAGCGGGCCAACACCCGGGCGGCGCTCGTGATGGGTGATGTAATCGGCGTAATCGCTGAATTTGGGCGTGCCGTCGTCCTTCACCATGCCCGGCAATTTCAGCCGCGCGCCCAGATCGAGCAGCACCGACTGGAACGGGCGCACGTCGCGGTCGGGCGCGACGACAGGCCAGCGGATCGAATCCGCCAGCGCCTCGGCCTCGCAGATGGGGCGGTCCAGAAGCGAGATGCAGTCATGGCGTTCGAGATAGGTGGTATCGGGGAGCACCAGATCGGCGAAGGCCACCATCTCGGAGCTGTAGGCGTCGGAATAGATGATGCGCGGGATGCGATAGCTGCCATCCTCGGTCGTGTCGGTCAGCATCTCCATGACCTTGGAGGTGTTCATCGACGAGTTCCATGCCATATTCGCCATGTAGAGAAACAGCGTGTCGATCTCATAGGGATCGCCGGCATGGGCGTTGGAGATGACCATATGCATCATCCCATGCGCCGAGAGCGGTGCCTCCCATGAAAACGCCTTGTCGATGCGCTTGGGCGCTCCATCCTCCTCGATCAGAAGGTGTTCGGGGCCCAGCGGATAGCCCAGATGCGGGCCGTCGAGCGGCTGGCCGGGGGCATGTTTCGCATGCGGGCGGGGATGGGCTTCGGGCGGTTTGGGATAGGGCGGCTTGAAGCGGAAGCCGCCAGGGGTCTCGATGCTGCCGATGAGGATTTGCAGCATATGCAGCGCGCGGCAGGTCTGGAAGCCGTTGGAATGGGCCGACACTCCGCGCATGGCATGCATCGCGACCGGGCGGCCCACCATCTTGTCATGCTTGACGCCGCGGAAATCGGTCCAGGGCTGGTCGAGAGTGATTTCCTCCTCGAAGGCGACGCGCGCGATTTCGGCGGCAATCGCGCGGATGCGGGCGGCAGGCACGCCGCAGCGGTCAGCAACGTTGTCGGGGGCATATTCCTCAGAAAGGTAGCGGTCGGCCAGATGGCGGAAGACCGGCAGATGCGTGACGCCGTCGATCTCGACCCCATTCGCCAGATCGGGGGCAATATCCGGCGCGTCCCATGCCACCGCCTGCCCGGTTCGGCGGTCGCGCACCATGGGTTTGCCATCCGCATCACGCAGGAAGAGGCCCTTTTCTGGCCCCTCTTGCGCATTCACCAGATAGGGCGCATTGGTGTAGCGGATCAGATAGCCGAGGTCGATCTTACCCGCGCGCAGCAACTCATGCACCAGCGACAGGATGAACAGCCCGTCCGTGCCCGGCGTGATGCCGACCCAGTCATCCGCGACCGCGTTATAGCCCGAACGGATCGGGTTCACCCCGATCACCCGCGCGCCGCGCTCCTTGAGCCGCCCCAGACCCATCTTGATCGGGTTACTGTCGTGGTCCTCGGCCACGCCAAAGAGCAGGAAAAGCTTTGTGCGCTCCCAATCGGGCTGGCCGAACTCCCAAAACGCGCCGCCCATCGTATAGATGCCAGCTGCCGCCATATTGACCGAGCAGAAGCCGCCATGCGCAGCCCAATTGGGCGTGCCGAAAGCCTGCGCCCACCAACCTGTGAAGCTCTGCGACTGGTCGCGCCCGGTGAAGAAGGCGAGCTTTTCGGGCGCCTTTTCGCGCAGCGGCCCGAGCCAGTCAGTCGCAATCCGTAGTGCTTCGTCCCATGAAATTTCCTCGAACTCGCCCGAGCCGCGCGGCCCCACACGCTTGAGCGGTGCGCGCAGGCGTGCAGGCGAGAGATGCTGCATGATCCCTGCCGAGCCCTTCGCGCAAAGCACACCGCGATTGACGGGGTGATCGCGATTGCCCTCGATATAGGCGACCTGGCCACCCTTCATATGCACATTGATCCCGCAGCGGCAGGCGCACATGTAGCAAGTTGTCTTCCGGATTTCGTCCGAAACCTTGGGCGACAGGTCTGGCGCTGGCTGGTTCATGCGCGATTTCCTCCCATGTGTCATTGCGCACCGGCGCGCGGCAGCGGAATTTGTTAACCGCTAACAGAGCAGAAAGAGGACAGATATGTCCAGAGCGAAGATGCAGGTAGCGCCAGATCGGTCGGGGGTCAGGCGATGCGCCGGAAGGTCGAGATGTCGGTCGAGTTGTCGAAGAATGGCACCGAGTCGGCCATCTCCTCGCCCTCGATATGCGCCTGCGCCTCGGCCAGCACCACTTCGGTGATGAAGGGCAGGTTCAGCCGCCGTGCGTCGCGCAATGGCACCCATTGCAGATGGCTCAACTCCTCGCAGGCTTGCGAGAAATCATCGAGATCGCCCGACACCGCGTCAGCATCGGCCAGAAAGAAGCGCGCATCAAACCGGCGCGGGCGCCCGGGGGGCGTGATGGCGCGAAAGATATAGCGCAAGCTGCCCGCATCGGGCACCAGCCCGCGCGCGGCGAAGCCCTGCCAGTCAGGCGGCGCATCGGGCCATTCGCCCGGCAGGCCCAGCGCAAGCCCGGTCTCTTCCCATAACTCACGAATCGCAGCCGCCGCCAGCGCCTGCGGGGATGCGTGATCGCGCGCAAGACGTGTCACGCACGCTTCGGGCAATGGGGTCGCGAGCGGGATCGACGCATCTTCCGGATCAAGCGCGCCGCCGGGAAAGACGAATTTTTCCGGCATGAAGGCCGCACTCTTGCCGCGCTGGCCCATCAAGACCTGCGCATCTGCCCCCTTCCCGCGCACAAGCAGGATCGTGGCAGCGTCGCGGATGGCGGTCTTGTCAGCGGCGGTCATTCGCGTCTTCGAAGCCATGCATGCGGCGCGACCATTGGACCGCAACGATCAGGCCCTTGAACCGAGGCAAAAGAAACAGCGACAGCGCGACAAGCATGAACGAGAAGACACCGAACAACACCGCAGGGTGCCAGTCCCATGCGAACATCGCCGCAACCATCAGCGGTGTCACGACCTTGAGCGTGACCAGCATGGTCAGATAGGCCGGGCCATCATCGGCGCGCTGGTGGCTCAGATCCTCGCCGCAGGAGGGGCAATTGTCGCGCACCTTCAGGAAACGCTCCAGCATCGGGCCTTCGCCGCAAGCCGGACATTTGCACTGCACGCCGCGCAGGATAGCCGGTGAGAGCGGGCGATCATCTTCGAATTTCGTCTCGGTCAGGCTCATGACACATTTCCTCTGCGGTTTGGCGTATAGCTGATGCCTGTACCGCAAAAATGAAAGGCCAAAATCATCATTTGCGACGCGACGCCGCAAGATTGCGCGAGAAATCGCAAATTTTGTCGTCAGAGCCGGTCGGCTGCAGGAAGCTCTGAAGGGCGCCGGATTGCGACGATGCCCGACTGCAGTTGCGATCGGGGTACGCGCAGGAGCCTTTTTCTCTAAGACAGCGCCATCCAGAGCGCGAGGGAGACCACGAAGGCTGTTGCGGCGAGCGTCAGAAGGAATGCGAGAAGCGGTCGCGTCATCAGTTTTTCATACCAGATCGAATATTTCGCTGTCGATATGCCGCGCGGGAACCCCGAGAGCCTGCAAGGCGCCACTTGCGGCTTCAACCATCGGAGGTGGCCCGCACAGCATATGGGGCCAGTCGCGGCTGTCTTGCGGCAGGTGGCGTTCGAGAAGGGCGCGGTCTATGAAGCCGCTTTCGGCTTGCCACCCGTCCGGCGGGTCTTCGAGCACATGCACCAGCGTGAGATTCAGCGTGTCACGCATCCCTTCAAGCTCGTCACGGAAGGCAATGTCATCCTCGCTCTTGTTGGCGAAGAACACCACCACCGGGCGCGGATCGGCGCGCGCCTGCAAAGCGTGCAGATTGGACAGGATCGGTGTGATCCCCACCCCGCCCGCGATCATCACAAAGCCGTCCGCCTGTGGCGACCGGTCCACCGAGAACGCGCCGTACGGGCCGTGCACATAGGCGCGCGCGCCGGGGTGGGTTTGTACCAGCCGTTCGGTGTCGTCGCCCATCGGCTTGATCGAGAAGGCGAGCGTCGGCCCCTTGTCGGGCGCCGTGGAGATCGTGAAGGGATGCTCCTTGAGCGAGAATGGCGAGCGCCCGATCGCGAGCCATGCGAACTGCCCGGGCTTCCAGTGCTTCAGCGGCCGGCCTTCGGGGGCAAGCTCCAGCGTGTGCACACCGCCGCCCTCGTCGCGATTGGCGACCACCCGCCACGGATTGCGCGACTGCCACCACGGCACGCAAAGCCGGGTCCAGACCAGTAGCAGCACCCAGCCGACAGTCACCCCCAGCCAAAGCGCGCGCTTGGCCGGATCATCCGTGAAACGACCGACACCCAGAATATGCGCAATCGCCGCCACGAGCCCGATGATCGCAAGCGCCAGATGCAAGGCGCGCCAGTATTCATAGGGCAAGCGCAGGGGCTTGCGGAATTGCGAGGTCAGCACGAGCGCCGCGAAACTGCCGAGCGCCACGCGTCCGGCGGTGAGTTCCCAGTCAGCCTCCAGCGGGTTGAGCACACCCAGCGCGGGCTGGTGCCAGATGTAGAAGATCGCGAAATGCGCCAGCATCAGGATCAGCGCCACCCAGCTCAGATAGCGGTGAAACAGATAGACAATATCAGCCCCGAATGGATGCGTCAGCCAGCGTAACCGCCCGGTAAGCGCGAATTGCACGACCACCAGCGCCATCGCCCCGAAGCCCAGCCCGACCGAGAAATCCCACGCGAAACCGATGGAAGCTGGACGCTCGCCCCACATCAAGACGACATAGGGCAATGCCAGCGCTGCTGCGCCAAGTGCAATCAGCAGTGTTGCATGCAACTTGACCAAGGGCGGACGGTCGAGCGGTGCAGGCGCGGGCAAATTGCGATCCTTCATCCCTCAGGACATAGCGGGGGCCACCGCGCTTTGCCAGTGCCGAGGAGACGGAGAGCCGGGACCGCCCACAAAACTCAGGCGCTGCACTTGCCAAGGTGGGGTGTCAGCAATAGCATTCCCGCAATGTCACTGGTCGACCCATCCCTGCGCGCAGACCCGTATTGCGGTCCCGCACCGCTGCCCGAAACACTGCTCGGTACATGGAATCTGGACCCTGCGCTGCTCGCGGTGCTGGCGCTTGCGGGAGTGGTCGGGACATGGCGGCTGCGCATGATTGGCGATCCGCGCCGGGTGCGGGCTTTCGGGGTCGCCTCTGCGGTCTCTGTCGTAGCCTTCCTGTCGCCGCTCTGCGCGCTGACGGTCGCACTTTTTGCAGCGCGCGGCGTGCATCACCTGCTGTTGATCTTCGCCCTTGCCCCGGCACTGGCGCTGGCCTTTCCGCTGCGGCGCATAGGCGCGGGCATGGGCTTTCTGGCGCTCTCGGCGGCGCTCTGGCTATGGCATGTGCCCGTGATCTATGCGCTGGCATGGGACCATGCTTCGGTCTACTGGGCGCTTCAATTGGCGCTTATCCTGCCCGCATGGGCGTTCTGGAGTGCGCTTCTGCATGATGCACGCGGCGTAGCCTCGCGTCTGGGCGCAAGTCTGCAACTCGGGGCATTGGCCGGGCAGATGGGGCTGATCGGCGCGATCCTGACATTTTCGCCGCGCGTGCTCTACCCCGAGCATCTCGCTTTGGCCGAACGCTTTGGGCTGACTGCGCTGTCGGACCAGCAACTCGCAGGGCTGGTGATGTGGGTGCCGGGCATGGTGCCGGTGGCGTTTGCCGCTGCATGGATGCTGCGCGCGGCCTGGGCTGAGGCGGAGCATGGCGAGCGTCAGGGTGACCGGACGTGATCGCACTGATCAAGGCCGTTCATCTCGCCACCCTTGCGATCTGGTGCGCCGGATTGGTGGCGCTGCCCGTGGTCATGCAGATCTATGGGCGCGCTTCAAAGGTCCATACGCAAGCGGGCTTCGCCGAGTTCCGACTGCTCACCCATCGCGCCTACACAGTGGTTATCACCCCGGCGGCAGTGGTGACGATCACCGCAGGGTCGTTGCTTTTCGTGCTGGAGGGTTTGCGCGACCCGTGGATGCTGGCCAAGCTGCTGACAGTGGTCGGAATGGTGCTGATTCACGCATGGCTTGGCCATCTCATCAGCCTCACCGGCGAAGGGGCGGGACGGTATCGTATCCCCCCGCCGATGCCCGCGCTGATAGGTGCGCTGACCTTCATGGCGTTGACGCTCTGGCTGGTGCTCGCGAAACCTGATCTCGCGCCGCTCGCCCAGCAATTTCCCGACTGGCTGCTTCAGCCGCGCGGGCGGGAGCTACCATCCGATTTGGTGCCGATTTGATAATCGAAGACGAGTTTTCCGCCATGCCACCCTGTCAGCCCCGTCATCGCCGCCGCGAGCACCGAGAGCAACAGCCCCAGCGGCAGTACGGCCTCCTCGGGTTGACCGACGCGCAAGAGCCAGTTGGCGCCGAGGATGGACAGGAGCATCACCGCGAGGACGAAATGCGTCCAGCTTGCCGAGCGGTTGCGGATACCGGGCACGATCAGCAATTCGATTGTGCCAGTGATCCCGGCGATCACCCCCATCAGCAGGGCGCCGAAACAGGCCCAGGCGGCCGCCACGGGCCAGAAGGGATCGCCCGTCCACCAATAGAGCAGGTCCGCGCCGAGGACACACATGGTCAGCGCCACCGGGAAGGCCACCAGCATTGCATGCAGGGGATGGCCATGAATGGCGACGCGGCTTTCTGTCTCCTGCAGCGCGCGGTTTTCCTCGATCGGGTCGGTCAGGTCGGGGGTGTCTTCGCTGGTGCTCATGAGCGTCTCCTTTCCTCATCATCTCGGGCTTACGGGGCTGCGGTCAAGCGTCTTGCGTCGCATCGTCTGCTTGTGCTGACGCTGCCCGTTGCCGTGGCGGGCTGCGACTCGCCGCTGTCCACGCTGTCTCCGGCCGGACCAGTCGCGCGCGATATAGCTTGGCTCTGGTGGGCGATGCTGGGCGGTGCGGCCGTGCTGACGCTGTTGGTGCTGGTGTTGCTGGCAATGGCCTTCGGCCCGCCGCGCAAGGTCGCGGCACGACGCTGGACACATGGTCTGGGGCTGGGGCTGTCGCTGCCAGTGCTGGGGGTGATGCTGGCCGCAGGGCTTTGGGTTGGCGAGCGGGTGCTGCCGCGTGATGATGGTGCGCTGAAGATCGAAGTGCATGCAGTGCAGTGGTATTGGGAATTCACTGCACCCGGATCCGACGGCCCGGTAATGACCCGCGACCGCCTGATCCTGCCTGCTGGCGAGCCCGTGGACCTTGTCATCACCTCCGAGGACGTGATCCATTCCTTCTGGGTGCCGCAGCTTGGCGGCAAGATGGACGCGATCCCGGGGCGTACGAACCGTTTGCGGTTGCAGGCCGATGCGCCAGGGGTTCTCGTGGGTCAATGCGCCGAGTTCTGTGGGCTGGGCCATGCCGTGATGCGCTTCGAGGTCGAGGTGGTTGACCCCGACGACTGGGAAGACGCGTTGCGCGCCACCGCCGATAACGGAGAGGCCGAGGATGACTGACAGCACCGCACAAGGCCTGACCGGCACGCGCGAGGACGCGCAGGACGAACCCCTCACGATCGCTGCGAACCCGCCGCAGCGGGCACTGGGGCTGCATCGCGAACTCACGAAGGCCTGGGCCAATGACAGCGGCTGGTGGGGGCAGGTGACGGCGGTCAATCACACCACGCTGGGGCTGCGGTTCATGGGCACGGCGCTGGTGTTCTTCCTGATCGGCGGCGTGCTGTCGATGCTGATCCGGGCGCAACTGGCCACCCATGACGGCGCGTTTCTGGACACCGAACTCTACAACCAGATCTTCACGATGCATGGCAGCATCATGATGTTTTTGTTCGCCATTCCCATGCTGGAGGGGCTGTCGATCTACCTGCTGCCGAAGCTTCTGGGCACGCGCGACATGGCCTTCCCGCGGCTGACGGCGCTGGGCTACTGGTGCTATTTGTTCGGCGGGCTGATCATGCTGACGGCGCTGCTGTTCGGGGTGGCCCCGCGCGACGGCTGGTTCATGTATACGCCACTGTCGAGCGCCGCACATTCGCCCGGCATCAACGCCGATGTCTGGCTGCTGGGCGTGACCTTCGTGGAGATCTCGGCGCTGGCCGCAGCCGTCGAGATCACGGTGACCATCCTGCGCCAGCGCGCGCCGGGGATGAAGCTCACAGAGATGCCGCTTTTCGCGTGGTATATCCTTGGCACCAGCGTGATGATGCTGGTGGGCTTTCCACCGCTGATCCTCGCCTCGGTGCTCCTGGAGATCGAGCGTGCCTTCGGCTGGCCGTTCTTCGATGTGGCGCGCGGGGGTGATCCGCTCTTGTGGCAGCACCTGTTCTGGCTGTTCGGGCACCCGGAGGTCTATATCATCTTCCTGCCCGCCGCCGGGGTGCTCTCAACCCTGATCCCGGTGCTGTGCCGCACGCAGATTGTCGGTTACGGCGCAATCGTGGCCTCGATCCTCGCGCTGGTGTTCCTGTCCTTCGGGCTATGGGTGCACCACATGTTCACGGTGGGCATCCCGCATATGGCGTTGGCCTTCTTCTCGGCCGCCTCCCTCGCGGTGGCCGTACCGACTGTGGTGCAGGTCTTCGCCTGGATCGGCACCATGTGGCAGGGGCGCCCCGAGCTGAAACTGCCCATGTATTACATCCTGGGTTTCTTCCTGACCTTCGTCATGGGCGGGCTGACCGGCGTGATGCTGGCGGTGGTGCCCTTCAACTGGCAGGCGCATGACACGGCCTTTGTCACCGCGCATCTGCATTACGTGCTGATCGGCGGTTTTGTCTTTCCGATGCTGGCGGCGGCGGCGTGGTGGATGCCGCAGATCACCGGACGCGAACGCGTGCGGGGGCTGGGCGAGGCCGCGTTCTGGGTGATCCTGATCGGCTTTCACGGCACCTTCTTCATCATGCACCTGACAGGGCTTCTGGGGATGCCGCGCCGGATCGATGTCTATACCGAAAATCCCGAATGGGTCTGGCTGAATCTCACATCGTCGATCTTCGGCTTTGTCATGACCATCGGCTTCGGTCTCTTCGTGCTGGACATGGCGTTGCAGGCATTCATGGGGCAAAAGCAACGCCGCGACCCGTGGCGCGCCCCGACGCTTGATTGGGCAATGCCGCTGCCCGCGCCGGCCTATACCTTCGCCTCAATACCCGCGCCGCGTCATTTGGATAAGGAGGCGCGCGATGTGACCCTGCCGCTGGCGCGCGGCGAGGGGCTCTTGCCGGGCGCCCCGCGCCGGCGGCGCGAGTTTCTGGTGACCTCGCTTGCCGGGGCAAGGCCGGATCATGTGGCGATCCTGCCGGGCAACACGGCATTGCCGCTGGCGGTGTCGGCTACCATCGGGGCCTTTGTGCTGCTGATGCTGGCGGGGCTCTACCCGCTGACACTGCTGCCGCTCGCGGGCGTCGCGGCGCTTGTCTGGCTCTGGGGGCGCGGCATGGTGCGCCCGGTCGACGAGGCGCCGATCCCGGTGGCGCCCGGGTGGCAATTACCCGAACAGGGGCTGCGGCGGCGGACGCTAGGCTGGTCGGGCTCGGTCTGCCTGCTTGTGGCGAATGGAACGCTCTTTGCCTCGCTGGTATTTGGCGTGGGGTTTCTGGCCGTGGTGGCGCCGGGCTGGCCAGGCCCCGAGGTGCAGGCGGCGGGTCGCGCGGCGCTGCCCGGAGTGGTGCTGGCCGCGCTCATGCCCCTATCGGGCGCGCTGGCCGTGCGTTGGGCAGAGGCAGGCCAACGTCGCGGGTCGGCTGGACTGGTCGCGGCAGGGCTGGGGCTTCTGGCCAATGCAGTGGCGCTGGGTGCGCTGGCCTGGCTGGCGGCGGGGCATATGGATGATCCGACGCAACACGCACGCGATGCGCTGCGCGGGGTGCTGGCGGGTTATGTGGCACTGCACGCTTTCATCGCCGCAGGGCTGGGCGGGTTCGCGCTGGACCAGACCCGGCGCGGCGAGATCACCCCTGCGCATGGTGGCGTTCTGCCCACATGGCGGCTGTGGCAGGATTATGCCGCGGTCACTGCCCCAATCGCGGCCGTGCTCGCAGTGGGCCTAGGGATGAGCACATGATGTGGCTCGCGCGCGCGCTTCTGGGGTTGGGCATATGGGCGACAGGGTTTTCGCTGGTCTATGCGCTGCACGGAACCGGATGCGCGCGCGGCTGGCCGGAGGTAGCTTTGGCGGGCGGGGTCGATCAGCACGCCGCCGCGCTCTGGGCCGGATGGCTGGCAACGCTGGCGGCGGGGTTAATCTTGCTCTTGCGAATGCCGCGCGTCAGCGCCGAGGCGGGACTGCGCCACTGGCTGCCGCGCGCAGGGGCGTTGATGGGGGTTGGCGCGACGCTGTTCACCCTTCTGCCCGTGGCGCTGGCCACAAGCTGCTGAGCCACTGCCAGTATAGAAAGTCCACATAAGGAAGGCCCCGGAAATACCGGGGCCCTGATCGTGATGCTATTACGCTGATACGGAAGTTCAGGCGTGTCAGTCGTCCGGCTCTGTGTCCTCTTCGATCACCTGCGGCGCGCTATCCTCATCCTCCAGCGGCGTCGCAGGTGCGCCTTCGGCAGGGATGCCATCTTCATCAGGAAGCACCTCTTCCTCGACTGGCGGCTCTTCGGGATCAGCCCCGGTGATGTAGGTCAGGTAGCCGAAAAACAGGAGGGCCACGAGGATCAGCACTGCCGCGATGCCCCATAACGGGCCGCGATGGCGCTTTTTCTGTTTGTCTAGATTGGAATCCGGTGGGGTCATCGCTTCACATTTCTGGCTTGTTGCGGAACGGGGTTAAAGCAGTTCAGTTTCGTTCAACTGCGTTGCGTCTAGCAGTTAACATGCGCTGTTGCTGCTACTCAACTGCGTTTTTCTTGGCAGGCGGCGCTCGTTTATTCGATAGCCACGCGAAACAGCTACTCCCGCGCTTCATA
Organism: Paracoccaceae bacterium; assembly: GCA_003567315.1. Lineage (GTDB taxonomy): Bacteria > Pseudomonadota > Alphaproteobacteria > Rhodobacterales > Rhodobacteraceae > Roseinatronobacter. The sequence continues at coordinate 33,901 of PWZT01000050.1, read as the reverse complement.
CAGCCGAACTATCCGCTTGCAGTCCAGCACGGCACTTGGAGAACAAAGTCTCACACCGAAAAACCCCAGCCCAGAATGCTGCCTGGCGCGACTCTATTATTTGAAATCAGCGCATTAGCGGCTCAGACCCCGTCCCGGCCAATATCCCCGGCGCTGCATGAAGCTTGACACCAAGGCCGCCTGCCGCATGTCAAATGCTAGCTCCAGTGGATAACTTGCGCAAAACGCGAAAGGCGATATTTCCGATGTTACTGCGCTTCTCGATCGCAGCTGTGCTGTTACTGCTTCTCGGCGGCGGGATCGTGGGGTTCAACCTGTTCCGCGACCAGATGATCGAGCAGATATTTGCCGAAGGCGGCGCGGATGCGCAGCCTGTCGATGCCGAGGAGGTCGAGGCGGGGCCATGGCAGCCCGCGCTGAGTGCTTTCGGTACCATTTCTGCCGAGCGCGGCGTGATACTGGTGCTCGAGGCCGAAGGGCGCATTCTGGATGTCACTTTCGAAGGGAACCAGCATGTCTCCGAGGGGGATTTGCTGGTGCGCGTCGACAGCGACATGGAGCGTGCGGACCTCCGCGCCGCCGAGGCCGAGGCGCGCCTTGCCGAACAGACGCTGGAGCGTCGCCGCGCACTGGGAGAAACTGGCACCACTGCCGAAGCGACCGTCGAGGAAGCCGAGGCCACACTGGAAGCCGCGCTCGCACAGGTGGAACGGTTGGAAGCCACGATCCGGCGCACCGAGTTGCGCGCGCCGTTCGATGGCGAGATCGGGATCCCCAATGTCGAGCCGGGCCAGTTTGCCAATCCGGGCATGGAAGTCGCGAGCCTGCAGCGCACTGACGCGATGCGCGTAGATTTCAACCTCACCGAGCAGCAGGTGGCGCGGGTAGAGGCCGGTCAGACGGTAGAATTGATTGACACAGGGCTGAACCCGACCCCGGACACACCCGTGCAGGCGCGCATCACTGCAATCGAGCCGCGCACTGACCCCGAGACGCGGCTGGTGGCCGTGCGCGCCGTGATCGACGCGCCCGAGGGCATGTTGCGCCGAGGCCAGTTTGTCCGCTTGCGCGTATTGCTGGATGAAGAGACCGACGTGATCGCCGTGCCGGAAACAGCGGTGATCGCCTCGCTCTTCGGAGATTACGTCTATGCGGTCCGCGAGTCCGAGGATGATGCGGCCGATCACGAGTTGGAAGTGCGGCAGGTCTTCGTCGAAACCGGCGAACGCGACAATGGGCGCATCCGCATCCATGACGGGCTGGAACCGGGCGACCGCGTGGTGGTCGCGGGCCAGAACCGGCTGTCGAACCGCGCCCCTGTCACGATGGACGAAGATGAAGCGCGCGAGGCCGCAGAGGCGGAGGCCAGCCTGTAATGAACCTTCCTGAAATCTTCACACGCCGCCCTGTCCTCTCGACCGTCCTTGGCGCGCTGATCATGCTTCTGGGGATCGCTGGTCTCGCCAATCTGCAGATCCGCGAGTTTCCGGAGGTGGATGAGACAGTCGTTACTGTCACCACCACTTATCCCGGCGCCAGCGCGGAGTTGATGCAGGGATTTGTTTCCAACCCCATCGCCTCAGCCGTCGCCACGGCTGACAATGTCGATTACGTCACGTCCGAGAGCCTGCCGTCGCGCAGTGTCGTGAGCGTGAACATGGTGCTGGGCTCGGACCCGGATGACGCGCTGACAGAGGTTCTGGCGCTGGTGCAGGAAGTGCGCAACGATCTGCCCGAGGATGCGAATGATCCGCAAGTGACCACTGGCACCGGGCAGGAATTCGCCACGATGTTTCTGGTCTTTCAGAACCCGCAGATGAGCGCGACGCAGCTCACAGAATATCTGGAGCAAGTGATCGAGCCGGTCATGTCCACCATCGACGGCGTGGGCGAGGCGGAAATCCTGGGCGCGGCGCGGTTCGCCATGCGCATCTGGATCGACCCGATCCGGCTGGCGAGCCGGGGGGTGACCGCCAATGAGATGGCGCAGGCGATCAATGCCTCCAACTTCCTCTCTGCGCCGGGCACGCTGGAGACCTCTGATGTGCGCTCGTCCATCCTGCTCGAATCCACACTGCAAACCCCCGAGGAAGTCGCCGACCTGCCGTTGCGGATGGACGGCGATCAGGTGGTGCGCCTTAGCGATGTCGCCGAGGTGGAGCTGGATGCGGCGAGCTTCGATACAATCGTGTCGGTCGATGGCGAAGAAGGCTTGTTTGTCGGGATTTATCCTGCGCCCGGTGCCAACCCGCTGACGACTTCACAGGCCGTGAACGACGCGCTGCCCGAAATCGAAGCCTCCCTGCCCGAAGGCATGAGTGTGGAGGTCAGCTATGACGCGACCGATGCCATCGCCGCCTCGATTCAGGAAGTGTTCATCACCATCCTGCAGGCCGTGGTCGTGGTGGTGCTGGTCATCCTGCTGTTTCTGGGTGCGCCGCGCTCGGTCATCATGCCGGTCATCACCATCCCGCTGTCGCTGGTGGGGATCTGTTTCTTCATGTGGATGGCGGGGTTCTCGATCAACCTGCTGACACTGCTGGCCATGGTGCTGGCCATCGGTCTGGTGGTGGACGATGCCATTGTCGTGGTCGAAAACGTCCAGCGCAACATAGACGAAGGCATGAAGCCCATGGGCGCGGCCATTCTGGGGATGCGCGAGATCTGGGTGGCGCTGATCGCCACCTCGCTCGCGCTGGTCGCCGTGCTCGCGCCCATCGCCTTTACCGGCGGGCTGGTCGGGCAGTTGTTCACCGAGTTTGCGCTGACTCTGGCGGGCGCGGTGATCATTTCGACCGTGGTGGCGCTGACGATCACGCCGATGCTGGCGGCCCGGCTGCTGACCGCCGAAAAATCCAGCTGGCTTCAGCGCTTCGCCGACCGTAACCTCACACGGCTGTCGAACGGCTATGCGCGGCTTCTGGAACGCTCGCTCGCCTATCGTCCGGTGACCGGGCTGGTGGTCGTGGTGCTGACCGGGCTGTCGGTTTTCATGTTCCTCAACACCCCCAGCGAACTTGCCCCGGAAGAAGATCAGGGCGGGCTTTTCGCCATTCTGAACGCGCCCAGCTATGCCACAAGCGCGCACACCGCGCGCTACGCCGAGCAAGCCTCCGAGGCGACGCGGGGCATCGAGGGCGTGGACTCGCAATTCTACATCATCGGGTTCGGTGGGGCGACGAATAGCGGGTTTTCCGTCTGGGCGCTGGATGAGTGGGGGGAGCGCGACCGCGCGCAGTCCGATATTCAGGCCGAGATCACCGGGCGGCTGGCCAGCGTGGACGGGCTTCAGGCGCAGGTCTTCGCGCCCCCGACCCTGCCGGGCGCGGGCGGCGGGCTGCCGATTTCCATCGTCATCCGGTCCACCGCCGATGTGGCCGACATCTATCAGGTGGCCGAGGACATCACCGCCGAGGCCGAGGCTACGGGGCAATTCATCGTGGTCAGCAACTCGCTCGATTTCGACACGCCGCAAACCCGCGTCAGCATCGACCGCGAGCGGGCGGCGGCGCTGAATGTCTCCGCGCGCGAAGTGGGCGATACGCTTTCGCTGCTGGTGGGCGATGGCCCGGTCGGCCAGTTCGACCGCGACGGGCGCAGCTATGACGTGATCGCGCAGGTCGCGCCCGAGTTCCGCGACACGCCCGAGCGGCTGGGCGAGTTCTTCATCCGCTCGATGAACGGCCAGATGCTGCCACTCTCGGCGCTGCTGGAGACGCGCACCGAAGCCGCGCCCTCGGCCATCGAGCAGTTCGACCAGCTCAACTCGGCCACCATCCAGGCGCTGCCCATTCCCGGCACCACCACTGGCGCGGGAATTGAGACGATCACCGAGATCGCAGAGCGCACCATGCCAGGTGATTTCTTCATCGACTACGCGGATCAGTCGCGGCTGGAGGTAAGCGAGGGCGCGACCGTGCTGATAGCCTTCGCGGCTGCGCTCGCCGTGATCTATCTGGTGCTTGCCGCGAATTACGAGAGTTTCCGCGACCCGCTGATCATCCTCGTCGCCGTGCCGCTGACCATGTTCGGTGCGCTGCTGCCGCTCAATCTCGGGCTCGCCACGCTGAACATCTACACGCAAGTCGGGCTGATCGCGCTGATCGGGATCATCGCGAAACACGGGATTCTGCTGGTGGAATTCGCCAATCAGGCCCGCGATCAGGGGCTCGGCATTCAGGACGCAATGCTACGCTCCGCCCGCCAGCGCCTGCGCCCGATCCTTATGACCGCCGTGTCGCTTGCCCTTGCAGTGGTGCCTCTCATCATCTCCAGCGGCGCCGGGGCTGCCGCGCGGCAATCCATGGGGATCGTGATCTTCTCGGGGCTTTTCATCGGCACGATCTTTACCTTGTTCGTCGTGCCCGCTGTCTACACGCTGATCGCGGACCCGGTGCGGGCGAAGCCTGATGCCGAAGTCGATTTCGCGCGCGATGACAAGGGCGGTGCGGCGGCTATTTGAGCTGAAGCGGTGCTGTCAGCGCAGAGCCCGGCGCACCGAAGTCGCAACAGGATTATCCGTGGGGATAATTCAGGAGATCTGTAGCGCGACTTTTTCACGAGAAGCGCAGCAGATCGCATGGCGTTTCCTCTTTACTTCGTTTGCATAAGACGTCGAGGCGATAGCCTCAAAACCTTTCTTTGTGAGTGCCTGCAAAAGCAGCGCTTCGACATGACGTAGGATCAACTCGTCGGAAACCATGTGCAGTTTGCTGACGCGGCCAGGGCATGGGTTGAGATTCGTGAACATGCGTAATAACATTCTCGCTATGTAGCGTGGGCTTGCGATGCTGTGTGACAGAAAAAAACGGGGAGACGCTTGTGAAACGAACAATCATGTATGCGGGAACATCGGCTCTGGCCTTGCTGGGTGCGCTCGCGCCCACAAACGCGCAAGAGCATGTTGCCCCGGTCGAGATATTCACGACGACCGAATCCTATGACCCGATCCGCTATGAAGGCGCGTTCATCATCGCTGATGCCTGGCGCGAGTTGGGTATGGAGGTCTCGGTCCGGCCGCTGGAGTTCAGCACCCTGCTGGACCGCTTCTATTCCGAGCAGGATTTCGACGCCACGATCCTCGGCTGGTCGGGCCGCGTGGACCGGCTGGACCCGCAGTTCTTCCTGGGCACGCTCGACAGCCGTCAGGCCGATCTTGGCGCAAACAACCCGGGTGGCTATTCCAACCCGGAGTATGATGAACTCTATGACGCCCAGGGGGCCGAGTTCGATATCGACGCGCGGCAGGCCATCGTCCACGAGATGCAGGAGCTTTATGTCCCCGATGCGCCCGTGGTCGTTCTCTTCAATCGCGACGAGGTGGTGGCCTATAACAGCACGACCTTCACCAACATGAACGCGATGGCGGGCGAGGCGCTTTATTCCGAATGGGTGCCGATGGAAGCCGAGCCGCTGACCGACCGCGCCACTCTGCGCATCGGCGGACCGCAGGAGCCCGACAATATCAACCCGCTGGCCTCGACGAGCGTTTGGGGCTGGAAATGGATGCGGCTCTACTATGACCGCCTGGTGCGTCTGTCGCCCGATGTCGAGCCTGTGCCGTGGGCCGCGTCCGACGTGACGCCGGTGGATGACGTGACCATCGAGGTGACGTTGCGCGAGGGCATGACCTTTCATGATGGCGAACCGCTGACCGCAGAAGATGTGGTATTCACCTTCGAGTACTACATGAACAGCGACTACAGTTATTTCGACAGCTATCTGGCGGCCATCGACTCAGTCGAGCAGACTGGCGATCTGAGCCTGCGCTTCAACCTGCGCGAACCGTCGGCACCCTTTGCCACGATCACGCTGAGCCAGATTCCGATCCTGCCGCAGCATCTGTGGGAAGGGATCGAGAACCCCGGCGAACTGACCCCAAGCGAAATCCCGACTGTCGGCTCGGGGCCATTCGTGTTTGATCGCTATGATCGCGGCGAGTTCATGTCGATCACCACCTTCGAAGACCACTTCCACGCAGATGAGATCAATGTCGATGCCGTGGAGTTCGTGATCTACGCCGATGCCGAGGGGGTGTTCACTGCCCTGCAAACCGGCCAGATCGACATGACCGCATGGCGGCTGGAGCCGGGGCAGATCCCGCTGGCCGAGGATAATGACGATCTGACAGTCGTCTCGGTGCCGGATTTCGGCTACTATCACATGACCTTCAACACGCGCCGCGAACCCTTCGATGACGTGGCCGTGCGCCGTGCGCTGACCATGGCAATGGATCGTGAGCGAATGGTGAATGTGCTGCTGGATGGCCGTGGCGAGGTAGGCACTTCCATCATCGCGCCGGTCAACGCCTTCTGGCACGCGCCCTTCATCGAACGCTTCGAGTTCGACATGGAGGCGGCCCGCGCCGAGCTTGAGGCCGCAGGCTACAGTTGGGACGCGGACGGTCGGCTGCAACGCTGAGCTTCATTGATCCCGCGCCCGTCGCAGCACTGCTGCGGCGGGCGCCTTTTTTAAGTATTACTGGCAAGATGAAGACAGGGCGACGCGCTGCCTCGACGGGCGCAGTTCTGACTTGATGGCGAGGTGAGAATGTCGCGACGAGGCTATCTCTTCAAGCGCGTATTGCAGGCGATCTTTTCGCTGTGGATCATTGCCACCATCCTGTTCTTCCTGTTCCGCATGGGCCTTCCGGACCCTACAGCGGCGCTGGTCACCGAAGGGCTGAACGCCGAGCAGCGCGCCGCCATTCGCGCCCAGTTCGGGCTGGAAGAGCCGCTCTGGCGCCAATACGTGCTGTTCCTCGGCAATGCCGTGCAGGGCGAATTCGGCACCTCCTTCAGCTATCGCGCGCCGGTGGCCGATATCGTCTGGGAGCGGCTGGCCAACACCATGATCCTGATGCTGGCCGCGATCGTGCTGGCCTATGTGATAGGGGTGCCGCTGGGCGCGTGGCTCTCCTGGCGGCGCGGGTCGCGGGCGGATACCACGGGGATCTTCATCGGGCTGATGTTCCGCTCGGCGCCGATGTTCTGGACAGGCATGATCGCGATCCTGATCTTCGGCGTCGGCCTGTCGATCATGCCGACCAGCGGCATGCGCACCCTGCCCTATGATGCGGATGGCTGGTGGGACAAGATCCTGACGCTGGATTTCCTGTGGCACGCGGCGCTGCCAGTGCTCATCGTGGCGCTCTACTACCTCGGCTCGCCCTTGCTGATCATGCGCAACACCATGCTCGAGGTCTATGGCGAGGATTTCATCGAGATGGCCCGCGCCAAGGGCCTGCAAGAGCGCGACATCCTCTACAAGCACGCCGCGCGCAATGCGCTTTTGCCGGTGGTGACCCAGTTGGCCGTGACCATCGGGCTTGCGGCCGGCGGGCAGGTGGTGGTCGAGGTGGTGTTCTCCTGGCCCGGGCTGGGGCGCGAGATCCTGAACGCGGTGCGTACGTCGGATTTCCCGCTGGCGCAGGCGTCCTTCCTGATCATGGCGGCTTTCGTGATCACGCTGAATCTGCTGGTCGATATCCTTTACACCACGCTTGACCCAAGGGTGACTTTCCAATGACGCTACCGCCCTTCCTCCGCGCCGCGACCGGCCCCTTGCGCATCATGATGCAGGACCGGCTGGCCGTGATCGGCCTGTGCGTTCTGGGTGTTATCATCGCCATGGCGCTGTTTGCGCCGCTGCTCTCTACCCATGATCCACGCCATATCAACGAGATCGAGGATGGGTCGGTCCTGCAACGCGGGGCCGAGGGGTGGGAATTGCGCGAAAGCCTGGGCCCGCTGGCGCTGAATGACGCGGCCCATCACGGGGGTGAGTCGATCATCGTCGGACGCGGCGGCATGGGCTGGGCGCGCGAGGGGGCAGGCGACTGGGAGGCGCTCGACCTGCCGACCGAGGCCGATCTGCACGCGGTTGCGCTCACGCCCGAGGGGCGCGTGCTGACCGTGGGCGAGGATGGCGTGATCCTGCTGCGCGAGGGCGGCGCGTGGTTGCCAGTGGAGGCGCCGGAAGAGGCGCATCTGCGCGGCGTGGTCTGGCTGGACGAGGCCAGCGCGCTGATGGTCGGCACGGGCGAGGAAATCTGGCTTTTCGACGCGGATACGGGCGCGTTCACGGAGATCGACAGCCCCGTGGGGCGTGGCTTCCCGCTGCAGTCGGTCGCGCTGGATGTGGGCGGTACCGCGCTGATCGTCGGCGAGCGCGGGTTGGCGATCCGCTATGACCCCGACGATGGCAGCGCCACGCTGGAGCGGCTGGGCTCGTCGCGCGACCTCAACCACATCCACATCAGCGACGGCGGCGCGGCGTTGGTGGTGGGCGAGCGCGGCACGCTCTTGCGCCGCGAGGATGCCGATGGCGGCTGGAGTGCCGACGACGCCCCCGATACGCGGGCCATGCGCGCGGGCTGGATCGGCGATGACGGGCAGGCCATCGCCGCCGGACGCAACGGGCTGATCATGGAGTGGGACGGCACCGCCTGGCAGATCGTCCCAACCCAGAGCGAGCGCCATCTGCGCGCGCTGCTGGTGGTGGGCGACGAGATGCTGGCCCTGGGCTCCGACCGGTTCGTCAGCCGCCTTTTGCCTCCCTCGCGCGAGCATTGGTTCGGCACCGACCATCTGGGGCGGGATCTTTTCAGCCAGAACGTGCATGGCAGCCAGATCGCGCTGCTGGTGGGCTTTCTGGGGGCGACACTGGTGGTGCTGATCGGCACCAATGTCGGCCTCATCGCGGGCTACTACCGGGGGCGAACGGAAACCGTGCTGATGCGCACAGTGGATGTGATGTATGGCATCCCGTTCGAGCCCTTCGCGCTGATCCTCGTGCTGCTGTTCCAGCCCTCGCTGACCATCGTCATTCTGGCGGTCTCGCTGCTGACGTGGCGCACCGTGGCGCGGCTGATCCGATCACAGGTGCTGTCCTTGCGCGAACGGCCGTTTGTGAAGGCCGCGCGGGTGGCCGGCGCCTCGGACCTGCGGATCATGTATCTGCATATCTTCCCCAACGTCCTGCCGCTGGTGTTTCTGGAACTCGCCATCATCGTCGGTGTCAGCATCATCGCCGAGGCGACGCTGTCCTTCCTGGGCCTCGGCCCGCCGCAGGCAATCTCTTGGGGTGGTATCCTGCATGACGCGCGGCTCTCGGGCGCATGGCGGACGGCCTGGTGGTGGAACCTGCCGCCGGGGATTCTGATCATGACCACGGTGCTGTCGGTCTTCTTCATCTCGCGGTCGCTGGAAGTGGTCGCCAACCCACGGCTGAGGGCACGGCAATGAAGGATATGGCAACGCAGACACTGCTGGATGTGCGCGATCTGGCAATCCATTACCGCACCGGCGCAGGGCCGGTGCAGGCCGTGGACGGGATCGATTTCACCATCGCCCCGGGCGAGGCGCTGGGGCTGGTAGGCGAGAGCGGCTGCGGCAAGACCACCGCCGCCAAAGCGATGCTGAAGCTCTTGCCGCCCAATGGCGAAATCCCGCGCGGGGCCATCGACTTCTCGGGGCGCGATCTGGTGCCGCTGACCGGCGAGGCCATGCGCCGCGTGCGCTGGAAAGAGATCGCCTGGATCAGCCAGGCCGCCATGAACGCGCTCGACCCGGTTTATCGCGTTGGCGACCAGATCCTCGAGGCGATGCAGGCGCATATCCAGATCGACAAGGCCGAGGGCTGGGCGCAGGCCGAGGATCTGTTCCGCGCCGTGGGCCTCGATCCGTCGCGCCTGCGCGCCTATCCGCACGAGATGTCGGGCGGCATGAAGCAGCGCGCGGTGATCGCCATGGCGATGGCGCTGCAGCCGCAGCTTCTGATCGCGGATGAGCCGACGACCGCGCTCGATGTGGTGACGCAGGCGCAGATCCTCTCGCGCCTCGCCCGGCTGCGGCGCGAACGCGGCATGGCGCTGATGTTCATCACGCATGATATCTCGGTCGTGGTGCAGACCTGCGACCGGGTGGCGGTGATGTATGGCGGCAAGATCATGGAGACGGGTCCGGTGCGCCAGGTTTTTGGGGCGCCCTTCCACCCCTACACCATGGGCCTGACCAATGCCTTCCCCACGCTGGAGGGCGCGCAGCGCGAGCTGATTTCCATCCCCGGCACGCCGCCCAACCTGCTGAACCCGCCTGCGGGCTGCCGCTTCGCCGAACGCTGCCCTTTTGCCACCGACCGCTGCCGCGCCGATGAACCCGCGCAGCATCCGGTGGGCGACGGCCGCTTCGCCGCCTGCCACTACCCCGACAAGGTGGAAGAGTTCCGCCGCGTGGCCGCCACGAACGACGCCTGGATTGAGGTCGGGAGACGCTTGAACGAAGAACTCGTGACCACCCCGCTGCGCACGCGCAAAGAAAGCGACGAGGTGCTTAAGGTCGAGGGCTTAGTCAAGCATTTCCCCATCGCCGGCGGATTCTTCGGGCGCTCGGACGCCAAGGTGCACGCAGTGGACGGGATCGATCTGGACCTTCAGGCGGGCGAAATTCTGGGGCTCGCTGGCGAGTCGGGCTCGGGCAAGACCACCACGGGCGAGATGCTGGTGCGGCTGCAGGAGCCCACCGACGGGCGCATCCTGTCCGAGGGCGCAGACATCGCGCATCTGAAGAAGGGTGAGCTGAAGGCATTCCGGCGTCGCGCGCAGATGATGTTCCAGGACCCCTATCAGACTCTCAACCCGCGCTTCACCATTCAGGATATCGTGGGCGAGCCGCTGACCATCCACGGCCTTGCCCGTGGCAAGGACAAGCGCGCCCGCGTCGTGCAGGCGCTGGAACGCGCGGGGCTGAAACCGGCGGCGACCTATATGGAACGCTTCCCGCATGAGCTGTCGGGCGGGCAGCGCCAGCGCGTCGCCATCGCGCGCGCCATCGTGCTCGAGCCGCGCTTCATCGTGGCGGATGAGCCGGTCTCGATGCTCGATGTTTCGATCCGCGCGGGTGTGCTGAACCTGATGCGCCATTTCCGCGACGAGATGGGGATTTCCTTCGTCTATGTCAGCCATGACCTGCCGACGATCCGCTATGTCGCCGACCGCACGGCGATCATGTATCTGGGCGAGATTGTCGAGGTCGGCCCCACGGAAAAGGTCATCGCCGAGCGCAAGCACCCCTATACGCAACTGCTGCTCGATGCCTCGCCCGAGCCCGACCCCAGCGTTGAGAAACCGCCGCTGGAATCGGCGGGCGAGATCCCCTCGGCGGTGGACCTGCCCAATGGCTGCCGCTTCCACAACCGCTGCCCGCTGGCGACAGTGCATTGCGGCTGGGAAGGGCGCGACGTGATTGCAGCGCTGGCGGAATGGGATTTGCTGGAGAAGCCGCGCGATGCGCTTGGGGAGCCCGAGCGCGACGGGCTGGACCTGCGCATCCCGGCGCCCAAGGGCGTGGCGGCGGCGCGGGCGCAACTGGCCGAGGTGATGGCCGCGCGCCCGGCCTCGCTGGCCGAGGCGGCGGAGATTTCCGAAGATAGAGGCGCACTGGTCTTGAAATTCGCGCCGCACTCCTCGCCGCGGCGGCGCAAGATCGCCGAAGGGCACGAGGTCGCCTGCGTTCTCTATCCCGAATAAGGTGCAACCGCGCCCGGCGCAGCCCACCCACCCACCCTGCTGCGCCGGGCGCGGTTGCTATCGTCCGACAGCATAGGCTTGCATCAAACGCGGCGACGCACCCGCGCGCAACATCCCGGCGCCGTCGCGCGTTGCTGCGGTCAGCCGCCCGATGCTCATCGGCGGCGATGTCTGCACATCATGGCCGCGCGCGCGCAGCTCGGCGATGACAGTCGGGCCATAGCTTTCCTCGACCATGATCTGGCCCGGGCTGCACGATCGCGGATAGAAGCTCGCCGGGAAATGCGTGCTGTGAAATAGCGGCGCATCGAGCGCCTCCTGCAACCCCATTCCGAAACAGGCCGTGTAGAGGAAGAAAAGCAACTGCCACTGATCCTGTTGGTCGCCGCCCGGCGTTCCAAACACCATGCGACGCCCGTCGCCATTGAGCGCAAGGCTGGGCGAAAGCGTCGTGCGCGGGCGTTTGCCCGGCGCAAGCGATCCGGGCAGGCCCTCTTCGAGCCAGAACATCTGCGCGCGGGTGTTGAGGCAAAAACCCAGCCCCGGAATCGTGGGTGAGCTTTGCAGCCAGCCACCAGATGGTGTGGCCGAAACCATATTGCCTTCGGCATCTATGACATCGAGATGAACCGTGTCGCCGCGTTTGCGCGCGAGATGGGCCATGGTGGGCTCATAGACGGCACCATCAGTACTGCTCAGCCGCGACAATGCGTTCATCATGGCGCTGTGCTGCGCCTCATACCCCGGCAGAATGCCAGCGTTCAGATCGAGGTTGGCCTCCGCACCGATGAGCTTTCGACGCGTCCGGGCATAGTCTTCCGAGAAGAGCATTTGCAGCGGGACATCGGTGAATGCTGGGTCGGCAAGGTAGATTTCGCGGTCGGCATATGCCAGTTTCATAGCCTCCGTTACCAGATGGATGAAGTCCGCACCAAGCGGGTCCAGACTGTGCAAATCCATCCCGCGCAACAATGCCAGCGACTGCAATAGGACGGGCCCCTGGGTCCCCAGGCCCCGCATTTCGCGATACGCCAGTCGCCGAATTCGTCCCACACTGGGGGTTCGATGGTGGCCCGATAGCCCGCGAGATCTTCGGCGGTCAGCACAGCGCGCTGGTTTCGGCCATTGCTGTCGGGCAATTCACTGCGGGCGAGCCAGGCTCCAATCTCTTCGGCAACAAAGCCACGATAGAAGGCATCACGCGCAGCGTCGATCTGCGCATCGCGGGTCTTGTGGCATTCTGCCTCTGACAGGATGCGGGTATAGGTATGCGCAAGGTCTGGGTTGCGCAGCAATTGGCCTGCAACAGGTACATTCCCGCGCGGCACCCATGTCTCATGGGAACTCGGCCAAGTCTCGCGGAAGAACGCAGCGAGCCCCCCGATCGTGTCCGCAACGCGCGACAGGCAGGGATGGCCCGCGCTGGCGTAATGGATCGCAGGCTCGAGAACGTCGCGGAGCGGCAGACGCCCATAATCGCGCAGCATCAGCATCCAGCCATCCCATGCGCCCGGGATCACCGTGGCCAGCAGTCCATCACCCGGGACATGGCGCAAGCCCTGCGCGCGGTAATGCGCGATCGTTGCCCCGGCAGGCGCGGGGCCCTGCGCGCAAAGGACATCAGCGCGCCGCGCTTCGGCCTGCCACAGGATCGCAGGCAACTCGCCGCCCGGCCCGTTCAGATGCGGCTCCACGACTTGCAGCACCAGCCCCGCCGCGACAGCCGCATCAAACGCGTTGCCACCGCGCTCCAGTATCGCCATACCCACGCTTGAGGCGATCCAATGTGTGGAAGACACCACGCCGAAACTGCCCATGATTTCGGGGCGTGTCGTGAAACTGGTCATAGATCATCGCTCCTTGCGCATCTACGTGTATGGCGTTGGAGGCGAGGCTACAAGTTTTCGCGCCTGCGCAGGAGGCAAGGCGCGCCGAGTTTCGCAGGCCGCTGCTTGAGACAGAAGAAGTCTGTATCGGGCAGCACGGTCGGCGCGGTCCAAAAGGAAAGGACAGGCCGCAGAGCGGCCTGTCCATTTTGCACGATATCAGAGCACTCACCCGAAGATGTCGTCCACGATACCGTTATACCAGCCGATGCTTTCCTCAAAAGTCTGGCGGCGCAGTTCGGCATCCTCGCCCGTCTGGCTGATGAAGCTCGACACTGACTCAATCTCGTCCTCGCCGGGCTCATAACTCGCGCCGACCTTCACGCCGTCATTGGTTGCGATCAGCGACCAGCAAGCGTTCGCGTAGCGCGCCGGGAAGATGCGGCTGTCGGTCAATTCGCCGCGAATGACATTGGCAACCACCTTGGCCTGGCTATTGGCCGAATAGCCCGATTTCGGCATCGCACCCTGCTGGCTGGCATCGCCGAGGACGAAGACATTGTCATCCATCCGCGAGCGCATGTCTTCGGGCTTGACCGGCGCCCAGCCTGCATCATTGGTCAGTCCGGCCAGCTCAGCGATCTTGCCCGCTTTCTGCGCGGGGATGACGTTGCAGACATCGACGCTTTCGACCATGCCATCGATAACCACTTCCATGTCATCGGGGCGCACTTCGACATTGTCGCCGCCGAAATCAGGGCCGATACGTTCGATCATGCCAGGGTAGTGCCGGTTCCAGCCTTCCTCGAAGAGACCCTGCTTCGAGAAATTCGCCTTGGGATCCACGATCAGAATCTTCGCCGTCGGGTTTCGCTCCGACAGGATATGCGCGACCATCGAAATGCGCTCATAGGGTCCGGGCGGGCAGCGATAGGGGTTCGGCGGCGCGACCATCGCATAGGTGCCGCCCTCGCGCATGTTCTCCACCTGTGCTTTCAGCAACTGCGCCTGCGTACCGGACTTGTAGGCATGGGGCATCTTGCTCTGCTGGCTCACATCCCAGCCGGGCACGGCACCATCCACGAAATCGATCCCCGGCGACACGACAAGCCGGTCATAGGACACAGCGCCGCCACCGCCCAGCGAGACTGTCTGCGCATCACGGTCCACAGCCATCGCCCAGTCATGGATGATGTTCACGCCGCGCATCGCCATGTTGCCATAGTCATGGCCCAGATCCTCGAACTCCCAGAAGCCTCCGAGATAGAGGTTCGAGAAATAGCAGGTGTAATACATCCGCGATGGTTCGATCAGCGTCACATCGAGCGCACCGTTGCTGTCGCTGGCGAGGTAGCGCGCGGCCGTGCCGCCGCCCGAGCCACCGCCGATCACGACCACGCGCGGGCGCGCGTTGCCCAACACGGCGGGGGCCGACAAGGCCGCTGTTGCAGCGGTGGCCGTGCCGAGAAATCTGCGTCTGTTTAGTCTCATAGTGGCTTCTCTCCCTTTGGTGCCTGTCGCTGAGGCTCTCGTCGCGCGCTTCCTCCCAGTTGTCCAGCACAGGTGCAAGGCTTGCAAGCTGCTGGACCGATGATGCTGTTCCACATGGCGCAACTGACATGAAACGGCATCCCAGATCAGAGTGTCATATCAATGCGCTATCCCAGACGGCCCGGCGCATCGACAGAGCTTTTCCCTATTCGCGTCGCAACCCCCCGAAATAGGCAGCCAGCGCTGCGATTTCTTCATCATCAAGGCGTTGCGCGACCGACTGCATTACCTGATGCGGGCGTAATTCCTGCTTGTAGGCATGCATGGCGACCACGAAATCCTCTTCCGGCCAGCCAATGATGCCCGGGATCCCCGCATGATCGCCACTGCGCTGATGGCAGGTGGTGCAGGACGCGCTCAAGAATTCACCGTATTCAGCATCGCCCTCGATCTCCAGCACCTCTGCAGGAAGCTGCACCTCGGGTGCGAAGGCTGTGGGCGCAGCTTCGGGGATGTCCTGCGGCCGGTCCGAGTAGGCACGGATGAAGGCGATCAGATCAGCGCGCTCCTCGGCATCCTCGAGACCCGGATAGGCCATGTTGGTGCCCGAAACCAGCGAGCGCGGATTGGCGATATAGGCATCAAGCCGCAGGAAATCCCAGCGCAGCCCGTCGCGGCCCTGCCGGGCAAGGGCCTCGGAATAGCCGTCGAACTCCTGACTGCCTGCGCGACGATCAAAGATGCGGTTCAGGTGCGGGCCGATGCGGTGCTCGGCCCCCTCGCCGATCTGGTGACAGGCTGCGCATTCATATTGGTAGAGTTCCGCGCCATGTTCCGGATCGCCCAAGGGTATGGCCTGCGTCAGTGCCACCCCGGGAACACCGGCCAGCACACATGCATGAAAGAGGTGCTTGATAGTCATCATTCCTCAATTCGTATGCGATTTCAGATAAGCGATCAATGCCGCGCGTTCCTCGGGATCACGTACCCCACGGAACTACATGCGGTTGCGCGGGATAAGCCCGGCAGGGTTTTCCAGAAACGCATCGAGCGTTTCCGCGTCCCAGACCAGACCATCGTCGCGCGCCTCCTCAAAGGCCGGAGAATAGCGGAAGCCATCCACATGCGCTGCTGTTGCATTGACGATATCATTCAGCTGCGGCCCGGCGGCATTGCGCGCCCCATCGCCGATCTGATGGCAGGACCGGCATTGCCGCCACGCGCTTTCCCCTGCCGCGAGCATCTCTGGCGAGAGCGATGCGAACTCGACACCCTCCGGCCCGGTCCCGGGCTCGGCAGCGGCATCTTCCTGGCTCTCCTCCACCTCATCTTCACGCGAGAGCATGTCGGAATAGAGGTTGCGGATGACGGGGAACTCCGGCGTCACGCCAAGATCGGTTGCGCGGGCGACAATCGTCACCTCGTCGCGGCAATCGCTCATGCAGGGTTCCTGCGTGAAGACCGGGAACTCTACCTCCTCGCGGTCATCGATATAGAAGCCGTCCTCATTGGGAAGGCGAATTTCAGTGAAATTGTCCTGATTGAGCTCGAAATCATCATCCACCAGCCCCGCCGAGAAGAGGATATAGGCAGTGATGGCATAGACCTCATCGGTCTCGAGCGTCTGGGCGGCGCCGAAGGGCATCGAGCGGTTCACATAGTCCCAGACTGTAGAGAGATAAGGCCAGTAGGATTCGACGGTCTTGAGCGGGCGCACGTCTGTCAGTGAGCCCGCGCCGCCCACGATGGGCGGCCAGACCCCGGCGCCCTCGGCGAAATCGCCATGGCAGGCGGCACAATGGTCGATCCAGAGATCCTCGCCATCCCAGACGTCGCCGCTCCCCTCGGGCAGCCCGCGCCCGTCAGGCATGACGGCCACATCCCAAGCCGCAATCTCTTCAGGCAGCGCCGCGCGACCCAGCCCCAGCGCCTCGGCCAGCGGGTCCGCGAGGGCCGGAGACACCGCCAGCATGCCGACAAGCGCCGTGCTGGTGCAGAATTTACCCAATCTCGACATTTTCGGCCTCTCCGTGCTCATTGACATACCAGGTCTGGATGCCGTTGTTGTGATAGATCGAGTTCACACCCCGGAACTCGCGCAGCTGGTCCTTGGTGGGCTGGACATAGCCGGTCTCGTCAATCGCCCGCGATTGCAGATACATCGGCTCGCCATTCCATTGATGATCGACATAGAAGCGGGTCAGCGCCTTGTCGCCGGGCTCGCCTGCCAGCCTTGCGGTCTGCCAATTGGCCCCGCCATCGAGCGAGACGTCCACGCGCGCGATCTTGCCCAGGCCCGACCAGGCGAGGCCCGAAATCACCATCGGCCCCGGCCCGTGGCCAATCGGCATCTGCGGCGATGGCGCGGTGATGACCGATTTCGCGTGCATCGCCCAGGTCCATTTGCGCGCGCGCCCGTCGGGCATGAGGTCTGTGTATTTGCTGGTTTCCTCGCGGCTCTCCATCGGGCCGTCATGCACGCCGATGCGGCGCAGCCATTTGACCCAGAGATTGCCCTCCCAGCCCGGCACGACCAGACGGACCGGATAGCCATGCTCCATGCGCAGCGCCTCGCCATTCGCCGTGAAGGCGATCATGCAGTCATCCAGCGCCTTTTCCATCGGGATCGAGCGGCCGTTGGAGGAGGCATCCGCGCCCTCGACATATATCCAAGTCCCTTCAGGCTTCACGCCTGCCTCATTGAGCAGCGTGCGCAAGCTGACGCCCGTGTATTCCATGTTGTGGATCATGCCATGGGTGAACTGCACTGCATTGAGCTGCGCGCCGCCCCATTCCATGCCGCTATTGGCCGCGCATTCGCAAAAGGCCGTGCGGGTGATGCGCGGCATCCGCATCAGATCGCCGAAGGTGAAGACCAGCGGCTTTTCCACCAGTCCGGTGATCATCAGCCGGTAATCTTCCTTACTCAACTCGATCGCACCGGAATGGTGACGCTCGAACGCGCAGCCTTGGGGCGTGATGGTGCCATCCAGCGCATGGATCGGGGTGAAGTTGATCGAGGCGACCGGATCGGCCGTCAGCCATTCCACATTGCGGCGCACGACATGGTCCTCGAAATGGATCGGCATGCCGTAAGGCGTCGCATCGACCCCTTCGCCCAGAAACATCGCCCAGGGCTGGACCTCGGTGATCAGCGGGTCGGGCGTGACGGCCCGCGCGGCCCCCGCCCCCACAACTGCGCCCCCGGCAGCAAGCCCTGCGGTGCGCAGGAAAGCGCGGCGCGATGTGCCGCCCTTTGCCTCTGGCCTCTCTGTCATGACATTCGTCCCTTTGTCTCTGGGCAGGGTTGGCCCTGCGATTGCTGTTTCACGCGCCCGTCACCTGAACCGATGTGTTCGGCTCGAGGCTGACGCGCCCGAGTTTGCGGATATGGCTTTCCACCACATCCCAGATCTGCGGCCCCTCGACGCCTTGATTCACGCTGCCCCAGCCGCCGACCGTGTAGCTGCGGTCGGGATCGATGGCCTCGCCTGTCGCCAGCAGCACCATGTCGGAGATGCGGCTGCCCTGCGGTTTCGACACATCGATGCGGTAGCCCATGCCGCCCATGCGCACCATGTCGCCCCCGGCCTGAAAATACGGGTCGGGGTTGAAGATGTTCTCGGCCACGTCTTCCATCGTGGTCTTGAGCGTCTCGCCCGTCATCTCCATCCGGTAGCACTGGCCGTAAGTCATGGTGGTGACAGCGTGGATATCCTCGCGCGTGATCGCATCGCCCGGCATCAGGCTCGCGCCCCAGCGCACCCCGGGCGAGAGCGCGATTTCCGTGTCGCGCTCGGACATGATCGCCTCCACGATCAGATCATCCCATGTGCCGTTGAAATTGCCGCGCCGGTAGAGCAGCGAGTCGGTATGCCCGATCACCTCTTCCAGATCATCCTTGTAGGGCGCGCGCTCTGCCTCGATCAGCGCGGCCATGTCGAGGTCGGGGGTGATGACATCGGCAAAGACCGGGATCAGCTTGTGCCGAAAACCCATCATGCGCCCATCGCGTACATCCAGATCCAGCCGCGTGACGAATTTTCCGTGGCTGCCACTTGCGATGAGCAAGGTCTCTCCCTCGATCACCGGCTCCGGGATGGCGTCATGCGTGTGGCCCGTCAGGATCACATCGATGCCCGAGACACGCTGCGCCATATGCCGATCCGTCGGGACGCCATTATGCGACAGCACCACCACCAGATCGGCCCCATCCGCGCGCACCTCATCGACCATTTCCTGCATCCGCCGCTCACGGATGCCGAAGCTGTAATCGGGGAACATCCAGCCGGGGTTGGAGACGGGCAGATACGGGAAAGCCTGCCCGATCACGGCAATCCGCGCGCCGCCGCGCTCGAAGATGGCGTAGTCGTCAAACTCCGGGTCGTCCCAGTCGCGCTCGAAGATGTTTTGCGCGAGGAAGGGGAAAGGCAGCGCATCCACGATCTCATGCACGCGGTCCTGCCCGAAAGTCCATTCCCAATGGCTCGTCATCCCATCTACGCCGAGCTTGTTCATGATGTTGACCATGTCCTGACCCTTGGTCAGATGGCTGACCATCGAGCCATGCCAGGTGTCACCGCCATCAAGCAGGATCGCATCGGGCCGGTCGGCGCGGATCGCATTCACCACGCGCGCCACGCGGTCCAGTCCGCCCATGCGCCCGTACGCCTGCCCCAGCGCCTCGAAATCGGTATAGGTCAGCGCATAGGCTTCCGGCGAGCCGGGGGCGATGTCGAACATCTCGAGAAACGCGCGGCCCACTACATGCGGGGGGCGGCCCGCAGCGTCGCCCACCCCGATATTCCATTCGGGCTCGCGGAACCAGATCGGGCGGGTCTGGGCGTGAATATCCGTGACATGGATCAGGGAAACATTGCCGAATGTATCAAACCGCAGGAGGTCATCCTCACTCAGCGCCTGCTGCGCGGCCAGCCGTGACCAGTTCCCGACGCCGGACGCCCCATACAGCGCCGAGGCCGCCAAAGACGCCTGCAGGAATGCGCGCCGTGAAATCATCTGGTCCCCTCCCTCGGGCAGAGATCCCTGTTCAGCCAGGGCTGTTTTGGCACGAACACAATCGCGCCGCATTTATTGATGTTTCAGGATAGGGCTGCTTGCCCCGCCTCGGCATGGGCGGAAGTCAGCCTTTAGCTGACC
This sequence comes from Paracoccaceae bacterium, assembly GCA_003567315.1. Lineage (GTDB taxonomy): Bacteria > Pseudomonadota > Alphaproteobacteria > Rhodobacterales > Rhodobacteraceae > Roseinatronobacter. The sequence goes on along the minus strand of PWZT01000050.1, from coordinate 13,897 downwards.
TCGAAGCTCTGTGTCTCGGTATAAACCGACCCATCATCATCGTGCCATGTGAACACGAAATCCGCCGATTTATCGACCTTGACGTCGAATTCCATGAACGGATTGGCCGCAACCGAGATCCCCAGATCGCAATCCAGAACCACCTCGCCGTCATATTCGCAGGTGAAGCGGTTGATGATGCGCCGCGGGACCACATTGCCATCGGCATCGCGACGGTTGCCGGTTTCCATCGGGTGATTGATCAGCGTGCGCACCTGCACGACATCGCCTGCACGGGCAGAGCGGGGCAGCCGGACACGGGCTCGAACATTGGACATATCTTCTCTCCTCTCAAAGCGACTCGCGGGCGGGCAATCAGCCGCCGCAACCGCCGATTGTCACGCGCACTTCGGTCTTGCCGCGCTTGAAGCTGCCATCAGACATTTTTGCAAAGGCCGTGACTTCCTGTGTTTCGCCGAGACGTACACGACTCGACAGGCGCGTTGCACCGGATGCAGGCCCGAAACGTGCGTCAATCACGCGCGGGGTCGGATTGCCGGGCGCGAGCAGCATAATCGCGACGGCGCCGGGAGCATCGACCTCGACCGGGACATTCTCGCCATTCTCGGCGATTTCCGGGGCGATCACAGTCACGCCCTCATCGGTAAAACTGGCGCCGCCAGTGAAATCCGCGATGGCCTTGTCGACTTCGGACAGGCCGGCGCTGGCCTTCAGCGGGATCAGCGTCACCGCGGCCGCGCCAAGACCAAGGGCAAGTGTGGAACGTCGTGTCAGCATGTCATCTTATCCTTTTCAGCAACCGCAAGACGGGCATGGGCCGGCTGGCGGGCAAGCCCGCCGCGCCTGCGTGATGGGTCAAAGCAGGGAATGCGTGCCCACGCGACGCGGCTGTATCGGCATATGATTTGCGAGACTCCCCCCGCATCACGTGATGATACATCACTGATTTCCTCCGCCTTCTCAGTGCGTTGGGGTCAGCCATCGACGCTGAGCCACCTGCACGGCATCTCCTCCAAGATGCGACAATTTGACAGTAGCCCATCGCATGCCGTTGTCGCAAATAAAAATTCAAGATATGCAATATTATTTTCTCTGAATTTGTTTATCGCTCTGAATTTTCGGGGGTTTTTGTTCACACAACTCTGAGAGGTCAGTCCGCAGTCACCCCAGGCGCCCCAGCCATGGAAACCATTCAAGCATTGCAAACGCCAGGTATTCGACTGTGTTCGTGCCGATGAGAATCGCAAAGATCACCAGCATCACGCCCATGACTTTCTCGGTATGAGCGAGCTTTGCGCGGTTGCGCGCGACCCAGTTCAGGAACGGCCGCGAGAAGAGCGCGGCCAGCACGAAAGGCAGCGTCATGAACACACCGTAAACTGCCAGCAACGCTGTGCCCCGCCACAGATCGCCCATGCCGGACGCCACCATAAGGATCGCCGCCAGCGCAGGCCCGATGCATGGGGTCCACCCAAACCCGAAGGCCAGCCCCATCACATAGGCCCCGGCAACGGATTTCGGCGGCGCCGTGGTTTCGAACCGCGCCTGCCGATACAGAAAGCCAATGCGCAGGACGCCGAGAAAGTGCAGCCCGAAGGCCAGCAGCACCGTCGCTGCAACCCATTGTAACACCTCCCGCCATTCCAGAAACGCCTGCCCCAGCGCCGTTGCCCCCAGCCCGAACAGCATGAAGATCGAGGTCACGCCCAGCGCAAACCCCATGGAAGACACCCCCAGCCGCCGCTGTGCGCCATCGGGCATCACCTGCTCACCACGCAATTCCGACATCGACAACCCGGCAAGGTAGCACAGATAGAAAGGTACGATGGGCAAAACGCAGGGCGTGAGAAAGGACAACAGCCCCGCAATCGCTGCGCCACCGAAGCTGATATCCAGCATGCCTCCCCCCTGCGTTCGGCATTTCGCCCGATCCGAGCCCTCCTCCACGCTGACACTGCGCTCTTGAGTTCTTCAAATCATCATATTAGAGTGTTCATATGTTTACGAGATCGCGTCAATCCCTGACTTCACTCTTGCGCATGGCAAGTGCTCTAGCGTTCACGCTGACGCTGGCGTTGCCAGGGGCCGCCTCCGCCGAGGGGCTGCGACTGCTGATGGTCGAGCGTCCGGGGTGTTACTATTGCGTCGTGTTCAAGCGCGATGTCGCGCCGATCTATGAGAAATCCGAGGAAGGGCGCATTGCGCCGCTGGTGCATTACGATCTGCGCCATGATTTGCCCGATGATGTCACGCTCGCGTCGCGCGCGCATGTGACGCCGACTTTCATCCTGCTGGATGCGGATGGGCAGGAAGTGGACCGCCTGACCGGCTACCCGGGTGATGATTTCTTCTGGCCCTATATCAATCGCATGATCACGGGCGCGGTCGAGGCCGGGGCCGACAAGCCTGCTTCCTGATCTACAATCTCAGCGCAAAGGTTTCGCTATCCGGCCTTTGGGTCGGGCTGCACAGTGGCGACGTGATCGCGCGCGACCGACATGGATTTCACGATGGCATGAACCGGATCGCCTTGGCGCAGCGCAAGCTGATCCGCCGCGCGGCGGGTGATGCGCGCGATGATCTCGTGGTCGCCAATCGCGACATGCACCAGCACCCCCGGACCTTGGCCCGGCGCGATTCGCGCGACTGTCCCAGCCACGATATTCTGCGCCGACAGCCCCTCGGGACGGCTGCGCGCGAGAATAACCTCTTGTGCGAGGATGCGGATCCGGACGCGAGTGCCGGGCGACGCTTCGACATTGGGCAGGAATAGCGGGCCAGTGGGGGCCTCCAGTTGAGTCAGCCCGTCTGGCAGTTGCGCGACCACAGTTGCGGGCAGCATCGCCGCGAGTTCGCGGATTCCCATGGCGCGCAGCGCATCCGCATCGGCCATGACCTCGGCGGTCGTGCCCGCACGCAGCATGCGCCCGTCTGCAATCACCACCATCCGGTCGGCGAGAATCTGCGCCTCGTTCACGTCATGCGTCACCAGCACGACGGGCATCCCCAGATGCGCGCGCAAGGCGATGATTTCCGAATACAGCCTGTCGCGCGTGGCCCGGTCCACCGCCGAAAAGGGTTCATCCAGCAAGAGCGCCTCCGGGCGGCGGGCCAATGCGCGGGCCACTGCCACGCGCTGCTGCTGACCCCCAGACAGTTGGGCCGGGCGGCGCGCGCCCAGACCCTGCAGATTGACCAGATCAAGAATGCGCTCAGCCTCGACCGGATCGGGCCGCATCATGGCGGCCATCACATTCTGCGCCGCGGTCATGTGGGGAAACAGCGCATAGTTCTGGAACACCAGCCCCACCCGGCGGCGATGTGGGGGCAGATTGACCCGCGCGCCCGTGTCCAGCCATGCCGCGCCACCCACCGAGACGCGCGCGGTTTCCGGCGTCCAGAGTCCTGCGATGGTCCGCAAAAGTGTCGTCTTGCCCGAACCCGAATGCCCGACCAACGCCAGCAACTCGCCCGGCTCCACCCGGAACGCCACGTCGAGCGGGATCGGCGCGCTGGCCTGTGCCATCACCTCCAGCGCCATTACGAGAGCCTTTTGCCGACACGGGCCGAGAGCGCGAAGGTCACTGCGATTGTGCTCACCGAAATGGCTACCAGCACCGCAGACATGATCGCAGCGGACTCTGTATCAAACGCCTGCACGCGGTCGTAGATCGCGATCGCGATGGTCTTGGTCTCGCCGGGGATGGAGCCGCCCACCATCAACACGATGCCGAATTCGCCCAGCGTATGCGCGAAGGTCAGCACCATCGCCGTGACCACCCCGGGCCATGCCAGCGGCAATTCAACCTTCCAGAGCGCGCGCAGGGGCGACATCCCGCAACAGGCAGCGGCCTCGCGCACCTCGGACGCGATGGCCTGAAAGCCGCGTTGCGCCGGCAGCACGGCGAAGGGCAGGTTGAAGATCACCGAGGCCACCACCAGCCCGGTGAAGCTGAACACGAGCTGGCTGCCGAACAGGTCCTGCCAGAGTTGCCCGATCCGCGAATTGCGCCCGAGCGTGACCAGCAGGTAGAAGCCCAGCACTGTGGGCGGCAGCACCAGTGGCAGCATCACAAGTGCCTCCACCAGCGGCTTGCTACGAAACTCGCGTATGGCCAGAAAACGCCCTAGCAGGATCGAAACCGGCAGCAGGATCGCGACGGTCCAGGCCGCCAGCCGGAGCGAGAGGTCAAGCGCTGTCCAGTCCATGCCTCAGCCCTCGGGCAGGACGAAGCCATGGCGCGCCATGATCTCGCGCGCGGCAGGCTGCATCATGTAGGCGTAGAAGGCTTCCGCCACTGGCCCCGCGCCATTCAGCAGAGCCATGCGCTGACGCAATGGTTTGTGCCAGTCTTCGGGGATCAACTCGAAACTGCCTCGGTCCGCAAGCTGCGGGGCAAGGGCGAGCGAATGGGCGATGATCCCACCTTCGGCATTGCCCGAGAGGGCGAATTGCGCGGCCTGACTGACATTTTCGCCCTGCACCATGAAGGGTTGCAGATCCTCCCACAGCCCGCGCGCAATCAGCGCCTCGCGCGCGCGCATGCCATAGGGGGCGTGTTCGGGGTTGGCGATGGCGAAGCGCGTGATCTTGCCCGCTGCCAGCATCTCCGCAAGATGGTTCAGCTCTGCATCCGGCACAAGCGTCTCGTCCTGCGGCGCCACGATGACCAGACGGCCAATAGCGTAGAGATCGCCTGCGTCGCGCGTGAACCCGTCATTGTGCAGGTCGAGAACGAATTGCTCATCGGCGGCCATGAAGATCTCGAAGGGCGCGCCCTCACGGATCTGGCGGGCCAGATTTCCGGTAGATCCCAATGACAGCCGCACGCGCATGCCAGTCTCCGCCTCGAACCCCGCCACGATCTCCTCAATCGCAAATTGCAGATCGGATGCTGCGGCAATGACCGGAGCATCGCGCTGTGCCAATGCGGGGGCTGTGAACAATGATGCAATTGCTACAAGGGCAAGGCAGCGCATGACAGTGAGGGGCATAGGCGATTCCTGCGTGAGGGGTCGGTTGCTTCACATCGCCCGATTCTGCCCGGATGCACAAGCACTGCCGGCCTGCAGATATCCCGCAGCAACGGGCGCTTTGCGCGCCGACAACGAGGGAATGGCCCGGCGCCTGTGGCTCAGGTGCTGAGCTTTTCAGCGCGTTGCCGGAGGACGAATTTCTGGATCTTCCCGGTCGAGGTGCGGGGGATCGTGTCGAACACGATCTTGCGCGGCACCTTGTAGGGGGCGAGATGATCGCGGCACCAGCTGCGCAAAATGTCTTCATCGACCTCATGGCCCGCATTCAGTTCGACAAAGGCACATGGAGTCTCGCCCCATTTCTCATGCGGCATCGCGACCACCGCCGCAACTGCGACGGCGGCATGGCGGTAAAGCGCTTCCTCGACCTCGATGGAGGAAATATTCTCGCCGCCGGATATGATGACATCCTTGGAGCGGTCCTTGAGCTGGATATAGCCATCGGGATAGACCACACCCAGATCACCGGAATGGAACCAGCCATCTGCAAGCGCCTTCTGCGTGGCGTCTGCATTGCGGAAATAGCCCTTCATCACGACATTGCCGCGAAACATCACCTCGCCCATGGTCTGCCCGTCGCGTGGCACGGGCTGCATGGTCTCGGGGTCAAGCACGTCGAGTTGCTCCAGCGGCAGGTAACGCACTCCCTGCCGCGCCTTCAGCCGCGCCTGCTCTGCGCTGGGCAGATCGGACCAGTCGCGGTGCCATTCATTGACCACGGCAGGCCCGTAGGTTTCGGTCAGCCCGTACAGATGCGTGACATCGAATCCGGCGGCATCCATGCTCGCGAGCAGGCTTTCGGGTGGCGGGGCCGCAGCGGTGAAGAACTGCACGCGGCGGTCGAGCGGGCGCTTTTCATTGTTCGGCGCGCTCTGGATCAGCGACATGACAATCGGCGCGCCGCATAGATGCGTCACCCCCTCATCGGCCAGCAAGCGCCAGATCGGCTCCGAGCGCACCTGCCGCAGGCAGACATGCGTGCCGATGATAGCCGAGAGCGTCCATGGGAAGCACCACCCATTGCAGTGAAACATCGGCAGCGTCCAGAGATAGACGCTGTGCTTGCCCATCGATGTGGTCAGCGCATTGCCCTGCGCGAGCAGATATGCGCCCCGGTGATGCGACACCACGCCTTTCGGATCCCCCGTGGTGCCCGATGTGTAGTTGATCGAGATCGCGTCCCATTCATCCTCGGGCATGAGCCACTTGTAACCGGGATCGCCCGCAGCGAGGAAGGCCTCGTACTCCTCGGCCCCGTCCATACTGCCGGGGCCGTCATATTCCGGGTCGTCATAGACAATGACGTGCGGGCTGGCCTTGGCCATCGCGAGCGCGTCGGTCATCAGGGTAGCGAATTCACGGTCCACGATCACAATGCTGGCCATCGCGTGATCGAGCTGGAAGGCAATGATCGCGGCATCGAGCCGCGTGTTGATCGAATGCAGCACCGCGCCGCACATCGGCACGCCATAATGGGCCTCCAGCATTGGCGGAGTGTTGGACAGCATGACCGAGACAGTGTCCCCACGCCCGATCCCGCGCCCTGCGAGCGCAGAGGCCAGCTGCCGCGCGCGGGTATAGAACTCGGCATAGCTGCGGCGCAAAGCCCCATGCACTATGGCCGTGTGATCCGGAAAAACGCTCGCCGCGCGCTCCAGAAAACCCAGCGGCGTGAGCGGTTGGTGATTGGCCGGGCACCGGTCAAGGCCCTCATTATAGGGATTGCCAGTCATGACTATCGGTCCTGCCAGCTTGGTTTGCGCTTTTCGATGAAGGCCCCGATGCCCTCTTCGGCGTCATGGGCTAGCATGTTGTCGACCATGACTTGGCTCGCGTAGTCATAGGCATCGGCGAGTGCCATCTCGCGCTGCTGGTAGAATGCCTTCTTGCCTGTGGCGAGCGTCATGCTGGATTTCGACGCGATCTTGCGCGCCATCTCCATGGTTGCTGCGGGCAACTCATTTTCCGACACGGCGTAATTCACAAGGCCGATCTCGGCCGCGCGCGCAGCGGGTGTCATATCGCCTGTGAGCAGCATTTCCATGGCGTGCTTGTTGGTCGTGTTGCGCGACAGCGCCACCATTGGGGTCGAGCAGAAAAGCCCGATATGTACGCCAGGCGTGCTGAATTTCGCGCTGTCGGCGGCAATCGCAAGATCACAGCTTGCCACCAACTGACAGCCCGCAGCCGTCGCGATGCCGGTCACTTCGGCGATCACTGGCTTGGGGCAGTTCACGATGCCCTGCATTACACCCGAGCATTGCGCCATGATCTTGGTGAAATAGGACCGCCCTCGATCGGGCGCGTTGCGCCCGGCGGTCAGTTCCTTGAGGTCATGGCCCGCGCAGAAGGCCGGGCCATTGGCGGCCAGAATGATCACACGCACGGATGCGTCCTCGCCCGCCGCGGCAATGGCGCTGCCAAGCTCCGACATCATCGCCTCTGACAAAGCGTTGCGGCGTGCGACATCATTCATGGTCAGACGCAGAATGCCGTCATCTGAGAGGTCACGCAGCAAGATTTCGGATTGGGACGTCATGGGCGCGTCGCTCCTGCTAGTTCGATTGATACTCTTCGCTACAGAACCTGCCAGCATATGTTGAATGAAGCAATAAGGTTACGCACGGTGGTCTATCCGGGTCAGATTTGATCTTCGCCTGCAAGGCCCGTTATCCTGACATGATGAGTTGAACTCGCCCCGCGCGGCGCCAAGCCCTCGCGGATCCTCACCCCGAGCGCCTCGAGACTCTGGGCGGGCGATTCACAAGCTGGAAACGCAAATCTGCTGAGCGCTACCCCCCGTTTCACGGCAACGAAAGATCGGGCTTCGGTATCAGTCGTGCTGACAAACTGCATGTTCCGGCACCTCCACTCCGCCTATGCGATACGCTGCGCTTGCAGCGTGACCGCAAGGTCATACATGGAGATGCCGAGTTATACGCTGGTCATCCGTTGGCATGCATGCGCTTCGGCGCGGAGGTTGCAGCGATGCTTTTGCGCGGGTCGAAGAAGGGGCGTTCCACGACTGTTGCGGTAACCTGCCCGGAATGGGTCACAACCTGCAACTCGGTGCCGAGATCGGCCGCCTCTACCGCAACCATCGCCAGCGCGATATTCTTCTTCAGACGCGGGGAGTAGACCGCCGATGTCACCTTGCCAACCGGCGCGCCATCATGGCTGAGCGACCAGAAGGTCGTGTTCGGACCTGGCAATGGATCACCGTCAATGACCAGCCCGACCTGCTTGCGGGTGACTCCATTGTCGCGGATGCGCTTGAGCGCGAATTTCCCGATGAACTCGGCTTCCATGTCCAGATTGACCAGCCGATCCATGCCCAGCTCGAACGGGTTGGTATTGATGTCGGCATCGGCGTGGTAGGACAGCATCCCGCCCTCGATCCGGCGAATGGTCGAGGTGTGACCGGGCTTGAGCCCCATCGGCAGGCCAACCGCCATGATCCGCTCCCACAGCGCATTGCCATAGGCCGAATCGCGCAGGTAGATCTCGTAGCCCAGTTCGCTCGACCAACCTGTGCGCGAGACGATCAGCGGAATGCCGTCAAGCTCCATCTCGCGGAACCAGAAATAGCGCAGATCGAGGATTTCATCGCCAAAGAGCGCGCACATGATCTCGCCCGATTTCGGCCCTTGCAACTGCAGCGGGGATACATCCGGCTCGCAGATATTCACCTGCATACCCGAATGCACTGCAACACCCTGCGCCCAGAGCAGGATGTCGCTGTCAGACAGGGACAGCCAGAAATGGTTTTCGCCCAGCTTCAGCAGGATCGGATCATTCAGGATGCCGCCTTCGGCATTGGTGATCAGAACATACTTGCACTGCCCGACTGCCATTTTCGACAGATCGCGCGGTGTCAACATCTGGGTGAAACGCGCGGCGTCGGGCCCGGTGATCTCGACCTGACGCTCGACCGCTACGTCGCAGAGGATCGCGTCATTGATCAGGTTCCAGAAATTCTGCTCCGGATCGCCGAAATCGCGGGGGATATACATGTGGTTGTAGACCGAAAAGCCCTTCACGCCCCAACGCACAGTCGCGTCGAAATAGGGCGATTTACGGATCTGGGTTCCGAACCCGAAGTCTTGCAAATTGTCCATCTCTCACCCCCTTTGGCTGCGGCCTCGGACCTCCAGAGGCTCTCGCGATTCCAACTGTGCACAAATATAGGGCAAGGATGCATGAATTGCGGTCCAAATTCTGGGCGGTTTATGGAACGTACAGGCTCGATTTGCGAAACAATCAGTCCGTTTGGACCTCAGGGCCTTTGTTTTCGGTTTGCTGTCAGTTTTGAGAGATTCGGCTGCTGCGCCTTGATCAGACGCGTCGCGATGTAGGTCGTGTAGCGGTCAATCGCCAGATCGGCGGCAAGTAGCTGCTCCATGACATCCTGAAACGCAGGCAAGCTGTCGGTAACAACCGTCATCACGTAGTCGAGCCCTCCGCCGGTCGCGACGCAGTTGATGATCTCGTCAACGGATTGAATATGCGCCTCGAACCTGTCGAAATCGGCTTTGCGATGCGATTTGAGCGAGATCGTCACGATGACGCGGGTCGTGTCGATCACGCGGTCAAGCGCGATATCGGCATGATATCCCTTGATGTAGCCCAGCTCGCGCAGCCGCGCCAGCCGCGCCCAGCATGGCGTCGGAGAAAGGTTCACGATTTCCGCGAGCTTGACCTTGCTCAACTGCCCATGCTGCTGAACCGCGCTCAGGATACGAATATCGGCCGGGTCCAGTCTGTTTCTGTCTCGCATGGTCTTCCGCGCCGCCCAATGACCGATACGCGTCTCGCTCCGAACAGGACGAAGTGCGTTATCATTACATCAGGATAGGCCGACACGCATTCATATCAAAGCATGTTTACGACGAATTGAGACGATCAAGCGTCAGAAACGAGTCGCAGACAGGCGCAGTCGAAATGAGTGCGCACGGAAATGATCTCCACTGCGCTGCGGGCGGGGTCATTCAACGCTTCATATGGCCAACATGCCCCGGGCTGGCGCAGCGGCAGAGCGTTGTTTCCCGGGTGCGCAGGGGTAGCGGTTTTGGAAGTATTGAGGCCCGGTCGATTTGCAAAATGAGTCAATAAACCTTATATGACCTCGCTCACACACAGCCATGTGTTGAAAAATTTACAAGCAGGAAGTCTGGCCCCAACGGTCGGATAGACCTGAAAAAGAAGGAGACAAGATGACCTCGAAAGACCCGAACAAAGGCTATGTCGCCATTCTTGGATGGAGTTTGAGATGCATCGACGCGCTGGAGAAATTCGACCGGCGTTACCTGATCGTCGCGCCCAAATGGGCCGAAGACTACGCACAACAGCACGACATTCCCTTCCTGAGCTGGGATTTCGAGCGTCTGAATGACCGCTCTTTCGAATTGGCCTCGACCCTGAAGGAGATGGGCGTCGATGTGGCCATCCCGCTATTCGAGGAAACCGTGGAATGGGCGGGCGCTGTGAATGCGGTGCTCATGGACAACCCGCGCCTGCTGGGCCAGTCGATGCTGTTCCGCGACAAGTCGCTGATGAAGCGGCGTGCGCAGCTTGGCGGTATTCGCGTCGGCATCTTCGAGGAAGCGATGGACCAGTCCGACGTGATCCGATTCCTCAAGCGCGTGAACCAGACTCTGCTGAAGCTCGATGGCGACCCAAACGACCCGATCCATTTCAAGGCGTTCGACAAGGCGGGCTGCCTCGGGCACCGCGTCATTCGCTCGCCCGACGATGTCGCGGCGATCGCGGATGAGGAATTTCCTGCCCTGCTGGAATCGCACCTCGATGGCTGGGAATTCGCCGTGGAAGCCTGGATCAAGGACCGTAAGATCCAGTTCCTGAACATCTCTGAATATGTGACGTTAGGCTATTCGGTCTTCGTGCCTGCCACGCCGGAGCTGGAGAAATACCGCGAGAAGATCACCAAGGAGATCGAGAAGCTGATCGAGGTGTTCGACATCGACTTCGGCTTCATCCACCCGGAATACTTCGTCACCAATGACGGCACGATGTATTTCGGCGAGGTGGCGTATCGCCCGCCGGGCTTCAACGCGTTCGAATTGATGGAGCGCGCCTATGGATTCAACGCCTATCAGGCGCTGGTGCTGGCGTTTGATCCCAAGGCCACGCAGGAAGAGTTGGACGCGTTCTTCCCCACCCCGGTCAAGGATGCGATGGGTCATGCTGGCTGTTTCGGGGTCTATCCGCGCCGTCGCGTTGTGAGCGAACTGAGCCTGCCCGAGGAAACCGAAAACGATCCGTATTTCGAATTCCACGAACTCGCGCCGCCGATGGAAACCAAGGTGACCAAGCGCACCGCGTTCGGCACGCATTGGGGGCTGGTCTATTTCTTCGGTGAAGACCCGCACCGCCTGCGGGATTTGCTGAAAGCCCAGGAAGAACTCGATTTCTACGTCTGATGCATGGTTTTGCGGCAGATGCATTCGCATCTGCCGCGCCTGCGCTTGCAATTCCAACGGTCACTGGTGACAACTCGGCTGACGCTGTTGGGACACATTACCAAGATGACGATGACGTCTGACCACGACCCGCTGCCCGCGCTGACGCGCAATTTCGACCGGATGCTGACGCAACTCGCGGAGGCCTCGGCCGCCGGCAAGCTGAGCTATCAGGGCCGCGTCTTGGACGCGGCCAAGCGCGTCATGAAACAGCCCGGCGGTCTGGCCGAATTGGAAATGCGCGCGGGACAACTGGACGATGCGGGCATTTTTGCGGGCACGGATTGGGCGACCCCCGCAGGACTTGTTCCGGGCATGGTCGGGAACACCCTGAAATCCACCGACAGCCGCACCGTGGTGCTGGAGTGCCTGAGCCTCTTGCGCTTCCGTGCTGTGCTGATGAACGAGCACGCTGCACCGGGGCTGTTGCGCGAGACAGCGCATCATTTCCTGACGCAGGTGCTGGCGCTCAATCTTGACCGGATCATCGGTGCAGGGACCGAGGCAGCGCGTTTGCAGGCGTCCGAGATGACGCCGATAGTGGATGCCCTGCTGCAGCGCTTGCTTGAGGCCGTGGGGACCGAGGGCATCCTCACCCAGCTTGTCGATGAGGTCTGGCGCATCCTGCGCCAGCGACCATTGCAGGTGGATCACGTCAAATCCATGATCCTGCAGATCGCGATTGCGATGGGGCGCGAAGGCTCGGGGCTCGGCGTGCGGGATGCGCGCACTGGCGCGGACCGGCTTATCAGCGCGCTGTTCGGCCCCAGCGAGCTATGTCGAGAGGACCCCGGCCTTGATGCCTATCAAGCTCGGCTGGCGGCCTCGGATTCGAGCGCATTGCAGGCCGAGGCAACGGGCATGGCGCGCGCCATGCACGATACGGGGCTGGTGTCGGATTACCACGCGGCCTTTCTGCGATTTATCCTCGATGGCGGGCACGCGCATCTGTTGCCCGATGCGCTGGGGCTCAGCAGCACCGGGCTCGATGCGCTACGCTGTTATCAACCGCTGGTGCATCGCCTGATCGAGGTCGCTGTGCATCCGGGCACAGGTCAGGCCGTGCTTGGCCTTTCGCTGATGCTGGAGCGCGGGATCATGTATTCCCCGCCCATCGCGCCCTCGCTCTGGCGGCTTCTGGGCACCAGCCTGTCGCCTGCGTGCGAGGCGGCGCTGACGCAAGCCTTCGGCGCAGGCGTGAGCCCGCATGAGCGGCTCGTGGCCGGAATGATCTGCTTGCTGGGCCTGCCGCTTGGGGTTGGTCAGGGCAACAACCCCACCTGTCAGTCGGCCCGCGCGCTGTCGATCTGGGCACTCAACGACCCTGATTACCTGTTCTGGCTGCTTGCGCAGGTCACAGCGAATGACCGCATCATCATGTATTTCGAAGGTGATGCGCTCGACTCGGCCCTGCTACCCGCTGGACTTGCGCAGAACACGCCGCTCGATGCCGACCCGGTTTCTGTCCTGCTGGTCCCGCACCTGGACCGGATCTATGCCGAGATGGGCCGCCGCGTGGCAGGCCGTCCCGAAGATCCGCATCGCTGGATCAACCCGGAACTGCATGGCTGGTGGGTCGGTCGCGAGTTTCACATCGCAGTCGATATCGCCACGGGCAAGCTGCATGACTATGATCGCTTCCTGCGCGATTTCCACCTCGCCTATCACCCGCTGCATAACGGCAATGAGCCCGTGGTCCACCCGCAACCGGCCGGGATTGCGGTCACGGACAGCAACGGGGTGTTCGTGGGCTGGCATGCCATCACCATCGTCCGCGTGGCGCTCGACCAGTCGGGCGAGATGCGGGTCTATTTCTTCAACCCCAATAATGACAGCGGGCAGGATTGGGGCTTGGGCATCGTTGTCTCGACTCATGGCAATGGCGAGCGGCTGGGCGAAGGGTCACTGCCCTTCGCGCAATTCGCCTCGCGGCTCTATATCTTCCATGATGACGGGCTGAAAACACCGCTGGCCGTGCCCGTTGATGACGAGAAGATCGAGGCGATCCGCGACATGGCCATCCAGAGCTGGGCGCGCGACCGCGTTGCAGTGTGAGCCCCACGCAGCTTGCTTGCGTCAGGCCCGCAAGATAGTGTTGCTCCGATGGCCAGTGCCACTACTCCCTTTGCAGGGCCCTGCTGATGCTTGACCTCATCACCTATGACGTCTTCACTGACACTCCGTTCCTGGGCAACCCACTTGCGATCGTGCCGCAGGCGGATGGGCTGAGCACTGCGCAGATGCAGACACTGGCGCGCGAACTCAACCTTTCCGAGACGATCTTCGTCATGCAGCCCGACAATCCGGAGAACACGGCCAAGGTGCGTATCTTCTATCCCAAGGCGGAGATCCCTTTCGCCGGGCATCCGACGATTGGCTGT
>PWZT01000097.1 GCA_003567315.1 Paracoccaceae bacterium | reverse complement strand
GCGCGAGTTTGTCCGGCATCTGGACCGCTCGAAAACCCCGGTCATGCCCGAGCCGATATACATTCATGGCGAGCGCGACGGGATCGGCGTGGAAATCGCGATGTGGTGGAATGACAGCTATCACGAGACGGTCCTGCCCTTCACCAACAACATCCCCCAGCGCGATGGCGGCACGCATATGGCGGGCTTCCGAGGCGCGCTGACGCGCACGATCAACGCCTATGCGCAATCGAGCGGGATCGCGAAGAAGGAGAGGGTCAGCTTCACCGGCGATGACGCGCGCGAGGGGCTGACCTGCGTGCTCTCGGTCAAGGTGCCGGATCCGAAATTCTCCAGCCAGACCAAGGACAAGCTGGTCTCCTCCGAAGTGCGCCCGGCTGTCGAGGCGTTGGTCAATGAAAAGCTGAGCGAATGGTTCGAGGAAAACCCGCTCCACGCAAAAGGCATCGTCGGCAAGATCATCGAAGCCGCGCTCGCGCGCGAGGCCGCGCGCAAGGCCCGCGAACTGACCCGGCGCAAGACGGCGCTGGATGTGGCCTCGCTGCCCGGCAAACTCGCCGATTGTCAGGAGCGCGACCCGGCAAAATCCGAGCTGTTTCTGGTCGAGGGCGACTCGGCGGGCGGCTCGGCCAAGCAGGGGCGCTCGCGGCAAAATCAGGCGGTGCTGCCACTGCGCGGCAAGATCCTCAATGTCGAGCGCGCGCGCTTCGACCGGATGCTGTCGAGCCAGGAGATCGGCACGCTGATCACCGCGCTGGGCACGGGGATCGGGCGCGATGAATTCGACATCTCGAAGCTGCGCTACCACAAGATCGTCATCATGACTGATGCCGATGTGGATGGCGCGCATATCCGCACGCTGCTCTTGACCTTCTTCTTCCGCCAGATGCCGGAGCTGATCGAGGCAGGCCACCTCTACATCGCCGAGCCCCCGCTCTTCAAGGTCGCGCGCGGCAAGTCGGAAGTGTATCTCAAGGACAAGCCTGCGCTGGAGGATTTCCTGATCGAGCAGGGGGTCGAGGGGGCGGTGCTGCGGCTGGCCACGGGCGAGGAAATCATCGGGCAGGATCTGGCCCGTATCGTGACCGAGGCGCGCGCGGTGCGCCGCTCGCTGCAGGCATTTCCCACGCATTACCCGCAGCACATCCTGGAACAGGCCACGATCGCGGGCGCGCTCATGCCCGAAGCCTTGGCCTCCCATCCGCAGGAGTTGGCGGATTCGGTTGCGCAGCGGCTGGACCTGATCGCAGTGGAATATGAGCGCGGCTGGCAAGGGCGGCCCACACAGGATGGCGGCTTGCGGCTGGCCCGCGTGCTGCGAGGGGTCGAGGAAGTGCGCAGGCTCGATGGTGGCGTGCTGCGCTCGGGCGAGGCGCGGCGGCTCGCGGCGCATACGCAGAGCCTGCAGGAGGTCTACAGCCAACCGGCCGAGATGGTGCGGCGTGACCGCAGGCAGAAGATTTACGGCCCGGTCGATCTGCTGCATGCGATCCTGACCGAGGGCGAGAAGGGCCTTTCGCTGCAACGCTACAAGGGTCTGGGCGAGATGAACCCCGATCAGCTCTGGGAAACCACGCTTGACCCCGAGGCGCGCACGCTGTTGCAGGTCAAGATCGACGATCTTGCCGAGGCCGATGATATCTTCACCAAGCTCATGGGCGATGTGGTGGAGCCGCGCCGCGATTTCATCCAGCGCAATGCGCTTAGCGTGGAGAATCTCGACGCCTGAGGCCAGGCGCCATCCCCGGTCCCGGTCAGCCCGCGCCAGCGGTTACCAGACTGCGCCTTGTCTTCATCTTGCCCCAAATACTCTCGCCGAAGGCCGCGCGCCGTCAGGCGCGCCCCTCCGCCAAACTCGGGCAGCTTCACTCTGAATGCGCGTGCCTAACCTTGATCGAGAGACAGGCCAGCCCTGCCCGCTCACGGCTTGCGGCCGGTGCTCATATGGCGTTTGCGCCCGAACCCCGGCTGGCGCATGACCTCGAAGCCAGCGGCCGCGAGCGCGCGGCGGACATGGCCCGCCGCCGTATAGGTGGCGAATGTTCCGCCCGGCGCTGTGTGGCGACCGACCTCGGCCATCAGCGCGTCGGACCAAAGCTCGGGGTTCTTCGCGGGCGCGAAGCCGTCGAGATACCACGCATCCGCCATGCCCGCCCAGCGCGGCAGGGTCTCGCGCGCATCGCCCAGGATCAGCGTGACATGCAGCGGGCCAAGCCGGAACGCGGTCTTGCCCTGCGCTACCGCCTCAAGCAGCGGCGCGGGGTCGAGCGCCGCGAACGCGGCCAGCGCCTGCGCCATGTCGCGCGCGGCCATCGGATAGGCCTCGAAGCTGGTGTAATGGATCGGGCCGGGCACATCGCCAAGCGCGTGCCGCGTCGCAAGCAGGTTCAGCCCGGTGCCGAAGCCCAGCTCCGCGATCCGGAACCCCGGGCGCGCGCGGGCGGGCAGATCATTGCCCTGCACGAAGACATGGCGCGTCTCCTCCAGCCCGCTTTGCAGCGAATAATAGGGGTCATCGAAGCGGGCCGAGACCGGGATCCCGCCCTCGCGCCAGGTGATCACTGCCTGCTGGTTGTCCATGCTGCCCTGCGATATGTCACATGCAAGGGATGTAGTGCAGAGGCGCGCGGGAAATGGCAATGGCCGATCTGACGATCATGGGCGCGGGCGTTTTCGGACTGTCGCTGGCCTTTGTGTGCGCACGGCGCGGCGCGCGCGTGCGGGTGATCGAGAAGCGCCATATCGGCGCGGGGTCCTCCGGGGGGCTGGTGGGCGCGCTGGCTCCGCATGTGCCCGAGAACTGGAACGCAAAAAAAGCGTTTCAGTTTGAGGCCCTTCGTAACGCCGAGGGCTTTTGGCGCGATGTGGCGGAGATTTCGGGCGAGGATCCGGGATATGCGCGCCTTGGGCGGGTGCAACCTGTGGCCGAGGCCGGGCTGGAGCTTGCGCGGGCGCGGGCAGAAGGCGCGCGCGCCTTGTGGGAAGGGTTTGCGCGATGGGAGGTGCTTCGGGCGCGCGATGCGCCGGGCCTCACTGTCACCAGCCCCTCGGGCTTGGTGATCCATGACACGCTGAGCGCAAGGCTGCATCCGCGCCACGCCGGACAGGCGCTTGCCAATGGGGTTCAGGCGCTCGGGGGCGAGATCGTCCTGGGCGAGGGGCCGCAGGACGGGCCGGTCATCTGGGCGACAGGGTATGAGGGGCTGGAAGATCTGTCCCGTGCGTTAGGGCGGAATATCGGCGGCGGGATGAAGGGGCAGTCGCTGCTGCTGCACCATCCCTGCCCCGACGCGCCGCAGATTTTCACGGAGGGGCTGCATATCGTGCCGCATGGCGATGGCACTCTCGCCATCGGCTCGACCAGCGAGCGCGATTTTACCGATCCGACCAGCACTGACAGCCAATGCGATGCGCTCCACGCTCGCGCCATCGCCGCCTGCCCGGCCCTGCGCGATGCGCCCGTGATCGAACGATGGGCCGGGGTGCGCCCGCGCGCGAAAAGCCGCGCGCCGCTGATGGGCGCATGGCCGGGGCGCGCAGGGCATTTCGTCTTCAATGGCGGCTTCAAGATCGGCTTTGCGATGGCCCCGGCGCTGGCAGAGCGCATGGCGGATCTCGTGCTGGAAGGCGCGGGCGATATCCCCGAGGGCTTCGGGTTCGACGCTATCTGACACTTGCCTGATCGGCGCATCTCGATCGCCCTTGCCGCAGGCAAGGGCAGCGCCCGCGAGGCGTGCAGGGTCGGGTGGGTGGGTGCGGCTCGCGGGCGCTTTCTCGCAAACGCAAAGCGTGCCGTTGCGGAAATCATCCGCCCGCATGAAAACCCTTCGGATCACGCTGTCGCAGCGCGCGGGCGCAGCTCCAGCCAGATACCTTCGCGCGCGCGTACGGTCATATGCGCAATCGGCTCAGGCACCTTGCCGGGGATCGCCCAAAACTCCCAGTCATGCAGCAACCGCGCGAGGATCAGCACGGCCTCCGCCATCGCAAAGCCTGCACCCGTGCAGACACGCGGACCCGCTGAAAACGGCAGATACCCGTCGCGGGCATGGGTGCGCGTGGCAGGCTCCTGCCAGCGCGCGGGGCGGAACTCATGCGGGTCGGGCCATATCGCTTCATGCCGCCCCATATGCCAGGGCGAGACGATGACCTGCGCGCCCACTTCCAGCCTGCGCTTGCGGAAGATCTCGCGCCTTGCCGTTTCGCGCACCAGCATCGGCACCGGCGGATAAAGCCGCAGCGCCTCGCGGAAAGTGTCGCGGATCAGGGGGAAGCGCTTCAGGAGCCCGAAATCAGGCGCTGTGCCAGTCTCGACATGCGGGCGCAGCGCCTCGGCCTCGGTCGCGAGTTGTGCCTGCCAGTCGGGATGCGTGGCAATCAGATACAGCGTCCAGGCGAGCGCGGAGGCGCTGGTCTCATGCCCTGCCAGAAAGAAGATCGCGACCTGATCGACCATTTCCTCGGTGTCGAAGCTATCGCCCGTGACCGGGTCGCGCGTAGTCATGATCTTTGTTGCCAGATCGTCAGGGGCCGTGCCGGCCTCAATCGCCGCCATGCGCGCCGCAGTCATCTTCGTGATCAGCGTGCGGATGCGCGCAGCCGTGGCGCGGGTTTCGCGCGCGAAGAGGCGCGGCATCCAGCGCGGGAGCCGCACAAGCGCGGCGGGGTTGAGGATCGGGGCGGAGCGCTGATGCGCGCGGAAACTCTGGTAGACCTGCGCGGCGGTGTCATCCTCGATGGGCACGGAAAACAGCGTGCGGAAGATCACATCGGCGGCGGCATGGCTCATCTCGGCCTCGATCTCCACCTGCCCTTGCTGCAGCCGCGCCGCTGTCGCCTGGGCCGCGTCCCACATGGCGGGGAAAGTGTCGCGCAGCCGCCCGCCCTCGAAAGCCGGGTCGATCATGCGGCGCTGGCGCTCCCATATCGCGCCGTTCGTGACGAAGACCGAATTGCCCAGCAGCAGCCGCAAGCCTTCGCGCACGCGGTCGGATTTGGGGAAATCCTGCGGGCGTTCCTGCAACACCAGCCGCACCAGTTCCGGCGTGTTGACCATCACCGAATGCAGGAAGGGCAGCTTCACCTCTGCCATCTTGGCGCGGTAGAGCCGCGCAGGCTGGGTCGCGAGAATATCGTCGCGAAACATCGCCAGGTGCTTCCAGAGCGACACCCGGTCAGAGCGGTGCGCGGGCATGGGCGGGCGGGTCATGGCAGGCGCTGATCGGCTGGCAGATAACAGGCATGGCTGACCGAAGCCGAGGATTTGCGCGCGCCATATCGATCCGCGAGCGCCAGCGGGCCTGCGGTGATCAGGAAGTAATCATAGTCGCGCGGGGCATCGAAAGCGCAGAGATACTGGAAATGCAGCCGGAAATAGCGCCGCTTGTATTTGCGATAGGTCTCGGGCGTGAGGCTCTGGGT
Source organism: Paracoccaceae bacterium (assembly GCA_003567315.1). Taxonomy (GTDB): domain Bacteria; phylum Pseudomonadota; class Alphaproteobacteria; order Rhodobacterales; family Rhodobacteraceae; genus Roseinatronobacter. Next base: position 51,680 of record PWZT01000097.1, on the reverse strand, counting down.
GAAGGCCGCCGAAATCACGACGGGCCAGCGTTTCCCCTCTTTCGGAGCCGCGCCCGAGGAAGAGACAGGGTCGCAGAGCGCATAGGAGCAGCCATCGCCCGGCGCCGTGACATCGAGCCAGAAAAGCTCGTCACGCGTGGACAGATAGCGCAGATCCGCGCGCAGCGCCTGTGCTTGCGGCAAGTAGGATTGCATCGGCACGGCATGGCCAAGCGAGAGGAAGCCCAGCCTGGGATGGCCCGTCGCGGCCCCGGCGCGGATCACCCGCGCCAGTACCGAGACAGAAAGATGTACGCCCGAGGAATGGCCCACGACCAGCACCTCGTCGAGGGTCGGATCCTCCAGCGCCGCCCCGATGCGCGCGGCAAACTCATCGAGTCGCGCTTCCAGTTCGGGCGGGTTGCGGCCCTTGTGCTTGGCCGTGAAGGCGAAATCCAGAAGCAGATAATGCACGAAAAACCGCCCGTCGATCTTGCGAAAGCCGTGCAGAATGGGCGGGACGACCGCGAGCCCCAAGAGATAAGCCAGCCAAATAGGCATGAGCAAGGACAGCCCCCAGCCCACACCCCCGGCCGCGAGCAGCGCGATGGCCAATTGGCCGAGCAGCATCACGACCGGGTACATCGCCGCGATCCCCGGACCGACGCGCAGGCGAAAGAGTCGAAACAGCACCCCGGTCGAGAGATAGATCCACGCGGTTTTCGCAAGCAGCAGATAGGTCGCGGCGATCCCGGCCTGCATCGAATCCTTCACGATGTCGGACCACTCCAGGATGGTGATCTCGGCGTCGGTCGTCATCCCCTCGACCTCGCTGCGCACATGCCAGCCATAGGGGCCATCGCCTTTGCGCGGGCGCTGGCTGATCCTGTAGCCGGAGATCTTCGCCTGATCGGTCGATTCGCAGCGGTAGAGTTCGCGGTAACGGCGCGGGGGAAACGGATCATAGCCCGGAATGTAGTAGACATGCCGCCGCCGGACGGTCTGACCGGGCGGTTTTGCTTGCGCGGGTGTTGTCACCTGTTCCATGCGCATCGGAATGCCTGCTCTTGTTTTATTGCATCATAGCCTGAAAATCGGGCAAGAATAAGCCGGAAGCTGAAAGCCCTGCGCAGGGACGCTACGGAAAGGGCTGATAAAGGAACGCGGGCCAGACCCTGTGGGCCGTTAACCAAATTGACCAATCCTTGAGCATTCGGCAGCGCACGGGTTTTTTCCAGCGCCTGACCATGACAGGGCTTTCATTCGGCTTTGAAAGCCTTATGCTTAATCCGACGAATGAGGGGGCTGATGAGTAGCGGCATTGACTATGGCAATCTGATGCATGACGCCATGCGGGGGCTTATCCGCAGGGTCATGGAAGCTGTTGCGCAAGACGGGCTGCCGGGCGAGCATCATTTCTTCATCACGATCGACACGACCCATCCCGAGATGCAGATGGCCGACTGGCTGCGCGATCGCTATCCCGAAGAGATCACGCTGGTCGTGCAGCACTGGTTCGACAATCTGATCGTGGATGACAATGGTTTCGCGATCACGCTGAATTTCGGCAATTCGCCGGAGCCGCTCTATATCCCGTTCGACTCCATCTCGACCTTTGTGGATCCGTCGGTCGAGTTCGGCCTGCGCTTCGAGCTGCATCATGAAGAAATCGATGAAGACGAGGACGAGGAAGCGCCGATGGAAGAAGACGCCAAGCCCGAGGAGAAAAGCGGCGAGGTGGTAAGCCTTGACCGTTTCCGCAAATAGGCGCTGGTATGCAATCGCATACTGATTGATTTTATCGCGGCAGCGGGCTAAGGACAGCGACAAATCATCGCTGCAAGGAGCCCTGCGCATGACTGCCACCCGCACCGAGACCGACAGCTTCGGCCCGCTCGACGTTCCCGCCGACAAATACTGGGGCGCGCAAACCCAGCGCTCGATCCGGAATTTTCCGATTGGCTGGGAGCGTCAGCCTGTGCCGATCATCCGCGCGCTCGGCGCGATCAAATGGGCCTGTGCGCTGGTGAATATGGAGCAGGGCAGCCTCGACGAAACACGCGGCCGCGCGATGGTGCAGGCCGCAAGCGAAGTGTTCGAAGGCAAGTTCGACGACAATTTCCCGCTGGTCGTCTGGCAGACCGGGTCGGGCACGCAATCGAACATGAATGCCAATGAGGTGATCTCCAACCGCGCCATCGAGATAATGGGCGGTCAGATGGGCTCGAAAGACCCGGTCCATCCGAATGACCATTGCAATATGGGCCAGTCCTCCAACGACACCTTTCCCACCGCGATGCATGTTGCCATCGGTATGCTGGCGCGCGACGTGCTGCTGCCGGGCTTGCACAAACTGCATGACGCGCTGGCGGCGAAATCGGAAGAGTTCAAGGATATCATCAAGATCGGGCGCACCCATACACAGGATGCTACCCCGCTGACGCTGGGACAGGAATTCGGCGGCTATGCGCATCAGGTGAAGATGGGGATTGCGCGCGTGGAGATGTGTCTGCCGCATATCTATGAGCTGGCGCAGGGCGGCACCGCGGTCGGCACCGGGCTGAACACGCGCAAGGGCTGGGACGTGAAGGTCGCGGCGCATATCGCTGAAATCACAGGGCTTCCCTTCCGCACCGCCCCCAACAAGTTCGAGGCGCTGGCCGCGCATGATGCGATGGTGATGTTCTCGGGCGCGCTGAAGACCGTGGCGGGTTCGCTCTTCAAGATCGCCAATGACATGCGGCTACTGGGCTCGGGGCCACGCTCGGGCCTGGGCGAGTTGATCCTGCCTGAGAACGAGCCGGGCTCCTCGATCATGCCGGGCAAGGTGAACCCCACGCAGGCCGAGGCGCTGACCATGGTCTGCGCGCATGTGATGGGCAATGACGCAGCGGTGGGTTTTGCAGGCTCGCAGGGGCATTTCGAGTTGAACGTCTACAACCCGATGATGAGCTACAATGTGCTGCAATCCATGCAGCTTCTGGGCGATGCGGCGTCTTCCTTCACCGATAATATGGTGGTCGGGACTGAAGCAAATGTCGAACGCATCGAGAAGCTGATGCAGGAATCGCTGATGCTGGTCACGGCGCTGGCTCCGACGATCGGCTATGACAACGCCACGAAAGTCGCGAAGACCGCGCATAAGAACGGCACGACCTTGCGCGAAGAGGCGATCAAGCTGGGCTTTGTCGATGGCGAGACCTTCGACCGCGTGGTGCGCCCGGAGGAGATGATCGGTCCGAAAGACTGAGCGCGTGAATGATACGACCGGGACGTGCCCTGTCCCGGTCGAATTTCTGACGTTTTTCCGAACCAGCCTGCGCCGGACCCCCGAAGACCGAGGCAACGGCACATGCAATCACTTTCTTTTTTCATTCTCGCGGTGACAGCGGCAATTCTGATCCTGTTTTTCATTGTCTACAAGCTGATCGACAAGGTTTTTCCAGAGCGGCACGGCTTCAGAGGCTGCAACATGCGCGACCCGAAAGCGCAGCTCGATGCGATTTCGAAGATCGACTTCCACCGCACAGCCCTGATGAACAAGGGTGAATATCGGGTCTTTTCGATCCTGGAGGCAATGATCGCACGCGAAAAGCGAGGCCATCGTGTCATGGTCCAGGTCAATCTTGGCGAAATCATACGTTCTGATCCGTCCGCCCCCGAGATTATCCGGGAAGACGCTTTCGCCGCGATCAATTCCAAGCGCGTGGATATGGTCGTGATCAATGGCTTTGGCGATGCCATGCTTGCGGTCGAGGTTCAGGGCAGCGGGCACTATCTGGGCAAGACAGCCTTCATGCGCGATGCCGTGAAACGAGAGGCGCTGCGTTGTGCAGGGGTGGGCTTTCTTGAGATCGCCCCGTCAGCGGATCGTGCCGAGATGGAAGCGCAGATCCGCGCGCAACTCGGCGAAGCGCGCCCCGCGCGCGCCACGCGCGGCAGGGCTCACGCATACGCGGCCATGACCGCAAGGGCTTGAAACCAGGCATAAGCAGACCGTAATATCAGATCCATGAGCAAGATCATCAATCTGCGCATGGCCCGAAAGCATGCCGCGCGCGCCGCCAAACGGGTTCGGGCCGAGGAGAGTGCGGCCAGTCACGGCCTCACGAAGGCCGAGCGCGCTGCCCAAAAGGCTGCGACCGAGAAGGCCCGCGCCCATCTCGACGCCCATAAGCGCGAGACATGAGTGGTCGGCCCGTCAAGCATTCGCTCACACTGCGCGGTCACCGCACATCGGTCTCACTGGAAGACGCCTTCTGGCGCGAGTTTCGCCGCATCGCGGAGGTCCGTGGCCAGGCGCTGAACCAGCTGGCTGCCGAAATCGACGCAACGCGCGGCGATATCGGGCTCGCCTCGGCGATCAGGGTTTTCGTTTTGCAAGACGCGCTGTCCCGGAAAAGCCCCTGACCCGGGCATCACGAGCCCAATGTCATCGCCTTGTCTGCCCTTTGGAGCCGCCCCGCCTGCGCGGCACGCGCAGGCAGCGCCCTCGGGGCGTGCAAGGGTGGGTGGGCGGGTGCGGCCCGAGGGCGCTTTTGCACCACGCAAGGGCCACGCCTGCGACCCGATCAGCGGTACGCCGTGATCAGATCAAAGCCAGCCGCTCCGCCTGCACCGGATCGGGAAAATCACGATACAGCCCGACCTCGAAACGCTCGATCATGCCATGCATCTGCTCATAGGCGCGGCTGGCCGCGTCACCCGCCGCGCCGAGATGCCCGAAAGCAAGATCAAGCTGCGCCAGATCGCGCAATTCGACACTGAGCAGGAAATCCCCGAACCCTGTCCCGGCCAGATGCAGCTTGCGGCGCTGCAATTTCCATGCCTCGACCTTGCCCGCGCGCTGCAACTCGGTGAACCAGTGATCGACCGCATGCGCGAAAGCCAGCGCATTGGCATTGGGTTTCAGATCGATCATGCAGTGATAGCTGGTCATGGACACCTCGGGAGCGTTTGACGGCCAGTCTCGCCGACAAACCTTCCCAAAGCGTTAATCGCAGCGCCGAAAACCTTGGCGCTGCAAGTATCACGCGGCGACGCAACTCACGCGTCGCCCTCGCCCTCTTCCTCACCCGTTTCAGCCACCCGCGCGACCGATACGACCTTTTCGCCATTGGAGGTGTTGAACACGCGCACCCCCCCGGCCGAGCGCGAACGGAAGGAGATCCCCTCCACCGGCACGCGGATGGATTGCCCGCGCGAGGTCGCCAGCATGATCTGATCGGACATCTCGACCGGGAAACACGCCACCAGCGCCCCGCCGCGCATGGCCCGGTCCATCGCGGCCACGCCCTGCCCGCCGCGCCCGCGCACCGGGTAGTTGTGGCTCGACGACAGCTTGCCAGTGCCCGCCTCGGTGATCGTCAGGATCAGATCTTCGGCAGCGGACAGCTCCGCATAACGCTCGGGCGAGAGCGCGCCCTCAGCGGCCTCTTCCTCATCTTCGCCATCATCCTCGCTCACCCCGGCCATGGCGCGGCGCATCTTGAGATAGGTCGCGCGTTCCTCGGGGCTTGCCTCGAAATGCCGGATCACGGCCATCGAGACCACGCGATCGCCATCGCCCAACCGCACCCCGCGCACGCCGGTCGAATCGCGCCCCTTGAAGACGCGCACATCCGTGGTGCGGAAACGGATCGCGCGGCCGGAGGCGGTCACGAGCATCACATCGTCCTCCTCATCGCAGATCCGCGCATTCACCAGGCTCACCCCGTCAGGCAGCTTCATCGCGATCTTGCCGTTGGATTTCACATTCACGAAATCCGAGAGCGCGTTGCGCCGCACATCGCCCGCCGAGGTGGCAAAGACGATCTGGAGGTTCTCCCATTCTTCCTCGGGCCGCTCCACCGGCATGATCGCGGCGATGCTGACGCCCGCCGCGATGGGCAGGATATTCACCATTGCCTTGCCGCGCGCATTGCGCCCACCCAGCGGCAGACGCCAGGTCTTGAGCTTGTAGGCCATCCCGTCCGTGGTGAAGAACAGAAGCTGCGTATGGGTGTTGGCCACGAAAAGCTGGGTGACGACATCATCATCCTTGGTCGCCATCCCCGACAGCCCCTTGCCCCCGCGCCGCTGGGCGCGGAAATCGGCGAGCGGCGTGCGCTTGATATAGCCGCCCGAGGTAATCGTGACGACCATATCCTCGCGCTCGATGAGGTCTTCATCCTCCATATCGCCCGACCAATCGACGATCTCGGTCCGGCGCGGCACCGCGAACTGGTCGCGCACCTCGGAAAGCTCGGTCGAGATGATCTCCATCACCCGCGCGCGCGAGCGCAGAATATCGAGGTAATCCTTGATCTTGGCCGCCAGCGTTTCCAGTTCGTCGGTGACTTCCTTCACCCCCATTGCGGTCAGGCGCTGGAGCCGCAGATCGAGGATCGCGCGCGCCTGCACTTCCGAGAGGTTATAGGTGCCGTCCTCATTCATCGTGTGGCTGGGATCGTCGATCAGCCGGATGTAATCGGCGATGTCCTCCGCAGGCCAGCGCCGCGTCATCAGCTTCTCGCGCGCTTCCGCCGGGTCGGCCGAGGCGCGGATCGTGGCCACGACTTCATCGACATTCGACACCGCGACCGCGAGCCCGCAGAGCACATGTGACCGCTCGCGCGCCTTGTTCAACTCGAACGCCGTGCGCCGCGTGACCACTTCCTCGCGGAAGCCGATGAAGGCCGTCAGGAAATCGCGCAAGCCAAGCTGCTCCGGCCGCCCGCCATTCAGTGCGAGCATGTTGCAGCCAAAGGAGGTCTGCATGGGTGTGAAGCGGAAAAGCTGGTTGAGCACCACATCCGGCGTCGCGTCGCGCTTCAACTCCACCACCACGCGCACGCCCACGCGGTCGGATTCATCCGCGACCGAGGCAATGCCTTCGATCTTCTTCTCGCGCACTGCATCGGCGATCTTCTCGACCATCGTGGATTTGTTCACCTGATAGGGGATTTCATCCACGATGATGGCGAAGCGGTCCTTGCGGGTCTCCTCGATATGGGTTTTCGCGCGGATGATGACCGAGCCGCGCCCCTCGAGATAGGCCTTGCGCGCGCCGGAGCGCCCCAGGATCAGCCCGCCGGTCGGAAAATCGGGCGCGGGCACATATTCCATCAGATCAGCGCTGGTCAGATCGGGGGTCTCGATCAGCGCCAGCGTGGCATCGATCACCTCACCCAGATTATGCGGCGGGATATTGGTCGCCATGCCCACCGCGATCCCGCCCGCGCCATTGACCAGCATGTTGGGGAATCGCGCAGGCAGGACTGTGGGCTCCTTGTCGCGCCCGTCGTAATTGTCCTGAAAATCGACCGTGTCCTTGTCGATATCCGCAAGCAGGGCGGCGGCAGCCTTGTCCATGCGCACTTCGGTATAGCGCATGGCGGCGGCATTATCGCCATCCATCGAACCGAAATTGCCCTGCCCGTCCAATAGCTTCAGCGACATGGAGAAAGGCTGCGCCATGCGCACGAGCGCGTCATAGATGGCACTGTCACCATGCGGATGATACTTGCCCATCACATCGCCGACCGCGCGGGCGGATTTGCGATAGGGCTTGTCATGAGTGTTGCCCGCCTCATGCATTGCATAAAGAATACGCCGATGCACAGGTTTCAGGCCATCGCGCAGATCGGGAATGGCGCGGCTCACGATCACGCTCATGGCGTAATCGAGATAGGAGGCGCGCATTTCCTGCGTGATCGAAACGAATGATCCACCCGGTCCAGAGGGCGGGTTTTCATCCATGTTTTCAGGGGGTTGGGGGTTGTCGCTCACCTGATCCTCTCGGGCCTCTCACCCACTCAAGATGTGGTTGGCAACACTCTATCAGAACCACGATATGGGGTGCAATGGCCGCGCCTGCATTCCTTTGGCAGCACCGCGCATGTAGTTATAACAACATGTTTTAATTGAAAATTATCATCTCTCTGGCATGATTTCGATATCGGCAGAAAGCAAGAGGTTGCCTATGGACAAACACCCGATCGAACTCATGCTCAAGGGCTACGGGCTGACGACAGCGGAGATGATCTATCGCATGCCCGACCACACGCATGTCCTCAACAGCTTTGTCTGGCAGGATTACGACATCGCGCCGGACTATCCGCGCCTGTTCGAATTCATCGAATTCTGGCACGATTCCATCGAGGGGCCGCTGCATTCGGTGCGGTTCACGCATCGCAAGCAGATGTCCGCCGGGGAGTGGCGCAATGTGGTGGGCGAGTTCGAGGTCGGGAAATTCTCGCGCCGCAATCTGCGTCTGCATTAGCCGCGCAGGCGCAGGCTGGCGAGCCACAGCGCGGCAATCGCGAAGGACGCGACGACATTCCAGCTTGCCATGGAGAGCCCCAGCATCTCCCAGGGCACTTCATCGCAGCGCACCACCGGGGCCGCGAGAATCTGCTCGAGCGCCTCTTCCGGGGTGAGCCCCGCCAGATTTCCGCCTGCGCTGCACGCCGAAGGCCCGTCCCACCAGCCGCGCTCGACGCCAGTGTGATAAATCCCGATCCCGCCCGAGGTCGCGGCCCCGGCCGCCCCGATCAGCGCAAAGACCGGGCTTGCCACGGCCAGCGCGCCCGCGCCGATGAGCGCCACCAGATGCGGCCAGCGCTGCCAGATGCACAGCGCGCAGGGCGCGAGCCCGCCGATATGCTCGAACGCCAGCGCCCCGATCAGCAGGCCGAGCGAGCCTGCCAGAGCCAGAAGCTGAAGCTGCTTGCGCCTCACAGGAACCTCACCATCACAAAGCCGCCCAGAAGCAACGCCATGAAGACCGAAAAGACAATCCCCAATCGCTTCTCGATGAAATCACGAATCGGTGCACCGAATTTCCACAAAAGTGCTGCCACGATGAAAAACCGCAGCGCGCGGGCGATCAGCGAGGCCAGCAGAAACACACCGAGATTGAGCGCCGTCGCGCCCGAGAGGATCGTGATCACCTTGTAGGGAAAGGGCGTCACCCCGGCGATCAGTACCGCCCAGGCGCCCCATTCATTGTAGCGCGCCTGGAACGCCTCGAAATACGCGTCCTTGCCATAGAACTCGAGCACTGGCCGCCCCAGCGTCTCGAAGGCGCCATAGCCGATCCAGTATCCCGCCAGCCCCCCGGCGACCGAGGCAATGGTGGCGACCGTGGCAATGACAAAGGCGCGTGATGGTTGCGCCACGATCATGGCGATCATCAGCACATCGGGCGGGATCGGGAAGACCGAGCTTTCGATGAACGCCACCACCGCCAGCGCCCAGAGCGCATGCGGATGCCGCGCCAGTGACAAGGTCCAGTCGTAAAGCGCCCGGATCACCCGCCCTGCCCTTTCATCTTGCCAAAAATACTCAATAGAACGCTGGCGCAGAGGCCCGCGCTCGCGCCATCAGGCGACAGGCAGTTGCAGCCCGATCACTCCGAGCCCCCAGCGCACCAGCTCGTCGAGCAGCTCATCCGAGGCCGTGTTGAACGCCTGCACGATCTCCAGCGTGTCGGTGTTCTCGCTTGGGGCCAGCGCCTGAAAGCTGCGCCGCGCCATCACCCGCGCATCCGACTCGCGCACCATGCGCGCGGTCAGGCGGATACGCGCCACTGCACTGTTCTGGTCCTCGGCCAGTTCGGCCTGAAAATCCGTGATCTCGGAGATCAGCGCGAAATCGCCCGTCCCACCCAGCGGCCTGCGCCCGACATAGGAGAGCGCGCCGGTATCCTCGAAGGCGCGCAGCATCACTGTCTGGAACATCAGCGGCGCTTCATCCGACCAGCGCGCGCGGGGCAGGTAGAGCGACTGCACCGGGTTGGGCCGGATCATGATGCGATCCGTCGCCAGCGCCCCCGAGGCGCTCGGCGGCTCGATGCTCAGCCCGCGCTGCAGCATCCGCCCGGCTTGCGGCAGATCCGGCGCGCGCAACTCAAACGCATCGAGCGGTGTCGTGGCATCACCGATGGCCGACAGCGCCCCGCAGCCCGAGAGCACCGAGACCCCACCCAGACCGATCAGAAGCTTGCGTCGCGAAAAGGTCATCGTCTGAACTCCGGTGTCTGGCGGTTGAGCAGGAAGCGCGTGGGGTCGCGCTCGATCTGGCGCGTCAGCCGGTCGAGATTGGAAATGAGCCCGCGCGTCTCGCGCGCAAGCTGGGTGATATTGGGCAGCCCCGCGCTGGTGAAATCGCGCACTGGCCCGGAGCTGTCGCGCACCATCTGCCCCAACTCGTCGAAGGTGCGCGCAGCACTCTCGGCCGTGCGGCGCAGATCCGCCGTGACCGCCGGAATATCGTCAGACACTGCATCCACCGCACGCCCCAATCGCGCCAGCACATCACGCAGATCTTCGGTGATCAGGCCGATTTCCTCATTGATCACGCGGTCCGCGCCGATGAAGGCACGCTCAGCGGCCTCGATGGCGCCTTCGCTGGTCGCGAGCGCGCGATTGATCGCCTCCAGCGTGACATTGGCATTGGCGAAGGTCTCGGTCACCTGATCGAGCGTGCGCAGCCCGCCCGCGCTCAACTCCTCCACCCGGCCCGAGACCTGCGAGAGGTCTTCGCCGACAGTCGCGACAACCTGCCGGATCTCGCCGGTCGCTATGCGCACATCTTCCATGATCACCGGCAGATCAGTCTCGGCCACATTCGCGATCGAGCCGGCCGCGTTACTGGCAAGCTGCACCATCTCGCGCGCCTCCGCCACCAGCGCCGCGCCGTCGCCTGCCACCAGCGCATCGACATTCGCGGCCATGCGCTCGACGGTCTCGAAGGTGGTATCGGCGCGCCCAAGCAGCGGCTCAAGCCGCGCAATCGCCGGATCAAGCGCTTCGATGCGCTGCGTGGCCGCAGCCCCGGTGCGCGAAAATTCTCCAAGCACGATCTGCGCTTCTTGCGTCAGGCTGTCGATCTGCTGGCCGAAACTGTCGGCAGTGCGCCGCAGATCCGCCACCATCGCTGCAAGATCCTCATCGACGAAGCGATCGACTGTCTGGAGGGTTTCGGTGCCCGTCTCGAAGGTGATACGCGACTCGGTCGCCACCAGCGCGAATTCATCGATGGCGAATTGCAGGCTTTCCACGGTCTTTTCCGCCTGCAACAGGATCGGGGCGAGATTGTCGCTGAATTCGGCGAATGTATCGGTCGCCGTGGCAATCGTGTCCGTAAAGCCACTGAAATTATCGAGCGCCCGCGACAGATCGCCCGAGGAGCTTTCGAGGTTATCGAGGATATTCTCAACCCGCGTCTGGTTCTCGTCGCCGAGCAGCCGGTTGACCTGTTCGAGCACCTGCAGCGTTTCATCGAGTATGCGCGGCGCGCCTTCGGTCAGGGACTGGATGCCGGAGCGCCCGGACTCCAGTTCCGGGACATCCGTTCGCTCATTGATCAGGGGCGCCTCCGCGCTTCCCGGTGTAAGGGCCACGAAGGACACGCCCGTGATACCCGAACTGTCCACAGTTGCCACCGAGTCCGCGCGCACGGGCGTGTTGCGGTCCACTTCCAGCCGCACAAGCACCGTGCCATCCCCATCGGGATGCAGGCGCACCTCCATGACCTGCCCCACGGGCAAACCCGCAAAGCGCACATCCGCAGAGCGCGACAGGCCCGAGACAGAGTCGAACCGCACCTCATATTGGGTAAAGCGCCGGTCAAGTTGCCACTGGCCAAACGCGAGGAAGAAGCCGAGCACGCCAAAGAAGCCCAGCAGGGCGAAGAGGCCGATCAGCACATAATTGGCGCGGGTTTCCATCGCCTCAGTTTGTCCTTTCGAGCGTGTCGATGGCCGCACGCGCGCGCGGTCCGTGGAAATACTCATGCACCCAGGGGTGCTCGACATGAAGCATGTCTGCCATGGTTCCCGTATACATCACACGCTTTTCTGCAAGCACTGCGATGCGGTCACATGTCGCGTGGAGCGTGTCAAGATCATGCGTGACCAGAAACACGGTCAACCCCAGTGATTCCGACAGCGCCTTGATCAATTCGTCAAAGGCCGAGGCCCCGATCGGGTCAAGCCCGGCGGTCGGCTCGTCCAGAAAGACGATCTCCGGGTCGAGGGCGAGCGCGCGGGCGAGCCCCGCGCGCTTGCGCATGCCGCCCGAGAGTTCCGAGGGGGATTTCCCCCCCGCCGCATAGGGCAGCCCCGACATCGAGATTTTCAGATCCGCCAGCTCCCGGCGCAACCCGGCATCGAGGCCCTTGATATTCTTCATCGGCACTTCGACATTCTCGCGCACTGTGAGGCTGGAAAACAGTGCGCCATCCTGAAACATCACGCCCATGCGCGCATCGATCTCGCGGCGGCTGGCCTCGGAGCAGTTCAGCGCATCCTGCCCGAAGATCTCGATCTGGCCCGCCTGCGGCGGGCGCAGCCCGGCGATGCAGCGCAACAGCACCGATTTGCCGGTGCCCGAGCCGCCGACCACGCCCAGAACCTCGCCGCGATAGAGGTCGAGATCGAGATCATCATGCACGACCGCCGGGCCGAACTGGTTGCGGATGCCGCGCAGGCGAATGACGGGATCAGCGGCCATCAGATATCCATCAACGCGAAGAACACGGAGAACAGTGCGGCGGCGACGATCACGGCGAAGATCGAGCGGACAACCGCAGAGGATGTCTGCCGCCCGAGGCTTTCGGCATTGCCGCCAACGCCCATGCCTGCGTGACAGCCGATGATCCCGATGATGAGCGCAAAGACCGGCGCCTTGACGAAGCCGACAAGCACATGGCGCGGGCTGGTGTCTTCCAGCAGCCGTGTCAGGAACATGCCGGGCGAGATTCCAAGCTCGATCCAGGCCATCATGGCACCCCCGAACAGCCCCGAGACATTGGCGATCAGGCCAAGGATCGGCAGCGTGATCAGCAGCGCAAGGATACGCGGCACGAAAAGCACGGTTGCCGGGTCGATGGCGAGCGTCTGCATCGCGTCGATCTCCTCGCGCATCTTCATCGAGCCGATGGCCGCAGTGAAGCTCGAAGCGGTGCGCCCGGCGACGATGATCGCAGTGAGCAGGATGCCAAGCTCGCGCAGGATCGAGATGGCGATGAGATCGACCACGAAGATCTCGGCCCCGAACTGGCGCAACTGCACCGCGCCCTGAAAGGCCAGCACCACGCCGATCAGAAAGGACATCAGCGCCACGATGGGCACCGCCTTCCAGCCGACCTGATCGCAATGATGCACCAGCGCGGTCAGGCGGAACTGGCCCGGATGGCGCAGGAAGGAGAAGAGCCGCGCCAGAAAGAGGCCCAGCATCGCGTGCAATTCGAGCAGGAAGCGGCCTGATCCGGCGACGGCACGGCCGATGAGCTCCAACATGTCGGTCAGGCGCATCGGCTTTTTCGGGCTTGTCTCCGGCTTTGGCATGGCCTGCGCAACCCGGTCGATGAGCGCGCCGTGATCTGGCTGGACATCGCGCAGCGACAGGCTGCCCCCGCTGCGCTCGAGCCGCTGGCGCAGGGATTCAAGCGCATAGGCCCCGGCTGTGTCCAGCCGTGAGAGTTCGGAGAGGGACAGGGTTATATTCTGGCCCGCGAGCCGGTCCAATGCGGGTTTGAGCGCGGGCAAGGCCCGGATGGTGCAGTTCCCCTGAAGCGACCAGCCATCGCCGCGCTGGACAAGATGTCCCTGCTCTGCGCCCGGCAACTGCATGTCTGAAGCGTCTGGCGTGGCTGTCGAGCTCACGTTTCGGATATCCTCTGGAAAGCGAATCTCGGTATAAGGGATCGGATTTCCAGTTGCCAGAGTCAGGTTGACTCTTAGCGCGTTCATCTGAGGTGCTGCCAGATACGCCATCGCCCTGATCATGCACGAAGACGCCACTGCCTTCCCCGCCCTTGCCGCAGGCAAGGGCAGCGCCCTCGGGGCGTACAGGGGCGGGTGGGAGGGTGCGGCCCGAGGGCGCTTTTCATCAGCTGCGGGCCAGGCGGATTGCCTTGACAGGGCAGATTGCCCGTCTATTTTAGAATTATTCTAAAATGGTGCAGATAATGTCGGAACCCACTTTACTGCTCGTATTCATCGCGGCGCTGATCACGGCTCTGGCAACGGGGCTGGGCGCATTGCCGCTATTGGCCATGCGCTCGGTCACGCCGCGCGCATTGGCCTTCGGCAATGCCATCGCCGCCGGGCTGATGCTTGCGGCCACCTTCTCGCTGGTGGTCGAGGGGTTCGAATTCTCTGCCCCGCGCACGCTGCTGGGGCTTCTGCTCGGGCTGGTCGGTATCTGGCTGGCAAAGCGGTATTTCGACAGCAAGGACGGGATATCTCTGGCCAATGCCAATGGCGCGGATGCGCTGAAGATCCTGCTCATCATGGGGGTGATGACCGTGCATTCCGCGGCCGAAGGGGTCGGCGTGGGCGTGGCCTATGGATCAGGGCGCGAATTGGGCGATTTCATCACCATCGCGATTGCGCTGCATAACGTGCCCGAAGGGCTCGCGATCGCGCTGGTGATGGTGCCGCGCGGCGCGAGCGTTGGCAAGGCGGCGTGGTGGTCGATCCTGTCGTCTGCGCCGCAACCGCTGCTGGCCGTGCCGGCCTTCGCCTTCGTCCTGGTCTTTACCCCGTTTCTGCCCATCGGGCTGGGGCTCGCGGCCGGCGCGATGCTGTGGATGATCTTCTCGGAATTGCTGCCGGAGGCGCATGAGGGCATGGACGGCTCCAGTATCGGCGTGCTGGTGACACTGGCCTTCACGGCGATGATGGCCGTCACGCTGGTTTTTTGAGTTCCGCCGTTGTCCGGACTGCTCTCACGCCCCATATCTGATCCATGCTGAAACTCACTCCGATCCTGCTTCTGTTGGGCTATGGGCTGGTCATGTACTGGTTCTCGGCGTGGCGCACCAAGCAGGAGCTTGATGCGCGCTCCTCGCCGCTGGCCGATGCGCGGCTGAAGAAGCTCACTGACCGCATGGCGGAGGCGGTGGGCGTGGACCGGATCGTGGTGCATATCTATGAGGTCGAACCGGTGAACGGGCTCGCCGCCCCGGACGGGCGCATCTTCATCACGCGCGGCTTCTACAACAAGTACCGGCAGGGCGAAGTCTCGGCCGAAGAGATGGCGAGCGTGATCGCGCATGAGTTGGGCCATGTCGCGCTCGGTCACACACGCAAGCGGATGATCGATTTCCAGGGCACGAATGCCATCCGCATGGCGCTCGCGACTGTTTTCAACCGCTTCCTGCCCGGTGTTGGGGTAATCATCGCGAATTTCGTCACCACCTTGCTGATGGCGCGGTTGAGCCGGAATGATGAGTATGAAGCGGATGCCTATGCCTCGGCGCTGCTTCTGAAAACCGGAATCGGGCTCGAGGCGCAGAAATCGCTGTTTCGCAAGCTGGAGAAGCTGGTGGGCATGGGCGGGGGCGCGCCCGCCTGGTTGCTGAGCCACCCGAAAAGTGAGGAGCGTATCCGCGCGATCGAGGAGAATGAGGCGCGCTGGCAAGTGTCACGCGACGGGTGAAAGGGGGGCGCCTCTTGCCCCCATTGAGGGGGCTGCGAGGCGCGTCGGGACTAACGCCCTCCAGTCGCGCCTTCAGACCACGACGGCTGCGCCCTTGGTGGAGTCGCCCACGCTCTCGCGGAAGCTCGCGAACAATTCCCGACCGATGCCATAGGCGTCGCCGGTCAGGTCGGCCTCGACGGTCTCGCGCGCGTCAAATCCATCGGCCAGAACATCTAGCCTGCCCGCTACCGCATCAAGCCGCACCAGATCGCCATCGCGCAGCTTCGCAAGCGGCCCGCCCTTCGCTGCCTCTGGCGCGACATGGATCGCGGCGGGCACCTTGCCGCTGGCCCCCGACATACGCCCGTCCGTGACCAGCGCGACTTTCAGCCCACGATCCTGCAATACGGCCAGAATGGGCGTGAGCGAGTGCAATTCCGGCATCCCGTTCGCAGCCGGCCCCTGGAAGCGCACCACGACAATCGTGTCCTCGGTGAATTCACCAGCCCGGAAGGCCTCCTTCACGCTCGCCTGATCGTGGAAGATGCGCGCGCGGGCCTCGATGACATGGCGCGCCGGGTCTACGGCCGAGGTCTTGATCCCCCCCTGCCCAAGGCTGCCCGCAAGCTGGCGCAGACCGCCGGTTTTCTGAAACGGGTCCGCGGCCGGGCGCAGGATGCGGTCATTGAGGGTCTCGCCCGCGCCGTCTTCCCAGACGAGGTTCCCTCCCTTCAGCTTGGGCTCCTGCGCGTAGCGTTTCAGCCCGTCGCCCGCGATGGTGCAGACATCGTCATGCAAGAGCCCGGCATCGAGCAATTCGCCGATCATGTAGCCCAAACCACCAGCGGCGTGGAAATGATTCACATCGGCGAGCCCGTTGGGATAGACCTTGGCCATCAGCGGCACCAGTTCCGAGACTTCGGCGAAATCCTCCAGCGCGAGCTCGATCCCCGCCGCGCGTGCCATGGCGGGGAGATGCAGCACAAGATTGGTCGAACCGCCCGTGGCCATCAGCCCGACCATGCCATTCACGAAGGCACGCTCGTCGAGAACCTTCCCCGCGGGGCGATAATCATTGCCCTGCGCCGTGATCGCCAGCGCGCGTTCGGTGGCGGCCACGGTCAGCGCCTCGCGCAGCGGTGTGCCGGGATTGATGAAAGAGGCACCGGGCAGATGCAGCCCCATGAACTCCATCAGCATCTGATTGGTATTGGCGGTGCCGTAGAAAGTGCAGGTGCCCGGTCCGTGATAGCTGGCCATCTCGGCGGCCATCAGCGCGTCGCGTCCCACTTCACCATTCGCGAATTGCTGGCGGATTTTTGCCTTCTCGTCATTGGGCAGGCCCGAGGTCATCGGCCCGGCCGGGATGAACACCGCCGGGACATGGCTGAAGGTCGCCGCCGCGATCACCAGCCCCGGCACGATCTTGTCACACACACCGAGCCACACGGCTGCGTCGAAACAGTTATGCGACATCGCCACCCCGGCCGAGAGCGCTATCACATCGCGCGAAAACAGCGAAAGCTGCATGCCGGGCTGGCCCTGGGTCACGCCATCGCACATCGCCGGAACGCCGCCTGCCACCTGCGCGGTCCCCCCGGCCTTGCGCGCGGCGTTGCGGATGATATCGGGAAAGGTCTCGAATGGCTGATGCGCCGAGAGCATGTCGTTATAGGCCGTGACGATCCCGAGATTGGGTGCGCGGCCTTCGGCCAGCGTGTCCTTGTCGGGCCCCATCGCGGCATAGGCATGGGCCTGGTTGCCGCAGGAGAGATGCGCGCGGGTCACGCCGGCTTCCGCCGCGCGCTGCATCCGGTCGAGATAGGCCGTGCGCCGCGCCTGCGAGCGGGTGCGGATACGCTCTGTGACAGCTTCGAGGCGGGGGTTGAGCGACATTGGCTTCTCCTTCGCAGCGCATCAGGATTTGAAGTTACCCGATACATAGTGAGTTAGCGCTAACAAATCAATTCCCGAGAGCCATGCATTTGCTGCATAGCGGAGCTTCCGGATTGGTCCTGTAAATGCTGCGCCGCGGCAACTATTTCTGCCTCGAAAGCAAACTCTGAGGCACTGAGACCCATGTACGACCTGAATTCGACCGAAAATCCCGTCATCGACACTCTGAGTATCGAGGCTGACGCGCGCCGCATGCGTGCCGAAATCATCGCCACCGGCCTGCGCGCGCTGGCCAACCGGATCGCGGCGCTGTTCGCGGCAGGCCCGGCGACCAAGGCTCAGCACTGAGCACGGGCGACGGCTGGGCTTTTCAAACCCCGGCCGCTCGCATAAGGCTGCGCGCAGACCACACAAGGACTGCCCGCGATGAATGATCTTCCCGTCATCCGACTGAAACCCAAGGCTGAAGCTCGCGCCATAAGGCACGGCTTCCCTTGGGTTTTTGCCAATGAATTGGTGACGGACCGGCGCACGAAGGCCCTCGCGGCGGGAAGTTTCGCGCGGCTGGAGGATGCCGAGCGCCGCCCGCTTGGTGTCGTGACAGTAAACCCCGCCTCGAAAATCATCGCGCGGATGCTTGACCGCAACGCGGCTGCGGTGATCGACCGCGACTGGCTGGCCACACGGCTGCGCCATGCGCTGGCGCACCGGGCGCGGTTGTTCGACGCGCCCTATTACCGCCTGATCCATGCCGAAGCCGATGGCCTGCCCGGGGTCGTCATCGACCGCTTTGGGGCGGCGGCCGTCATCCAGCCCAATGCCGCCTGGGCCGAGGTGAATTTTCCCCTGCTGGCTGAGGCGTTGCAGGAGGTCACGGGCGTTACCACCATCGTCAAGAATGGCGCGGGGCGGGCGCGTGTGCTCGAGGGTTTGCCGGAGGAAACGGTTCTGCATTGCGGCACGCTCGACGGGCCAGTGCCTGTGCCGATGAATGGCGCGACATATCTGGCCGATCTGTTGGACGGGCAGAAAACCGGGCTGTTTTTCGACCAACGCCCCAACCACGCCTTCGCAGCAAACCTCGCCAAGGGCGCGCGCGTGCTCGATGTGTTCGCCCATGTCGGCGGGTTCTCGCTCGCCGCGCTGATGGCAGGCGCGCAGTCTGCGCTCGCGGTGGACAGTTCTGCGCCCGCGCTGGAGTTGGCCACGCGCGGCGCGGCGCTCTCGCAGATGCAGGGGCGGTTCGAGACGCGACAGGGCGATGCCTTTGCCGTGATGGAGGCGCTGGCCGAGGAGGGCGCGCAGTTCGACCTGGTGGTCTGCGACCCGCCCGCTTTCGCGCCCAACAAGGACGCGCTTGCCGCAGGGCTGCGCGCCTATGAGCGTGTGGCGCGGCTGGCCGCAGCACTGGTCGCGCCGGGCGGGTATCTGGGTCTGTGCTCCTGCTCGCATGCGGCCGATCTCGGCGCCTTTCGCGCGGCCTCTGCGCGGGGCATCGGGCGCGGCGGGCGGCGCGGGCAGTTGATCCATACGGGCTTTGCCGGGCCCGACCACCCGCAACTGCCGCAACTGGCCGAAAGCGGGTATCTCAAGGCCGTGTTCTTCCGGCTCGACGGATGAAGGCGGTACTCGATGCCTGTGTGCTCTACCCCAGCGTGTTGCGCGAAATCCTGATCGGGGTGGCGGCGCGGGGCGTCTTCACACCGCTCTGGTCAGCGCGCATCCTTGCCGAATGGCAACGCGCCGCCGCGCGGCAGCGCGCCGAGGATGGCGCGATTGCCGCAGGCGAAATCGCGAGGCTGCGCGCACAGTGGCCCGCAGCCGAGATCGCCGCCGATCCCGCGCTCGAGGCCCGGATCTGGCTGCCGGATCCTGCCGATTGTCATGTGCTGGCGAGCGCAGTCACAGGCAGTGCGGCACTGATCATCACGCTGAATCTGCGCGACTTTCCCGCCCGCGAACTGGCCCGGCTGGATGTGACGGCAGAATCCCCGGATGATTTCCTCATGGCGCGCTGGCTTGAAGCGCCGGAGCCGGTCGAGGCGGCAGTCGAGGCTGCCCATGACGCGACGCAAGCCGTATCGGGGCGCGCGCAGCCGCTGCGCCCGCTTCTCAAGCGCGCCAAACTCCCGCGACTCGGCAAGGCGCTGGCCAGTTGAAGGCCCAAGGGTTATTTCCCGCCCTCCCCTTGCAGGTGAGCAAACGCAGGACTAAGATTCTGGCAACACTCTTCATGTATCAACAGGCTGCAGGGCAGTCACAGAATAAAAGGCAGGCAGATGCACGATCCGATTGAGACCTACATGAACCTCGTCCCCATGGTTGTGGAGCAGACCAGCCGTGGCGAACGGGCCTATGACATTTTCTCGCGGCTGCTCAAGGAACGCATCATCTTCGTCACCGGGCCAGTGCATGACGGGATGGCCAGCCTGATCGTGGCGCAGCTTCTGCATCTGGAAGCGGAAAACCCGTCAAAAGACATCTCGATGTATATCAACTCGCCCGGCGGCGTGGTGACCAGCGGGCTGTCGATCTATGACACGATGCAATACATCAAGCCCAAGGTCTCGACGCTGGTGGTGGGTCAGGCGGCCTCGATGGGCTCGCTGCTGCTTTGCGCGGGCGAAAAGGGGATGCGCTTCTCGCTGCCCAATTCGCGCATCATGGTGCACCAGCCCTCGGGTGGCTTTCAGGGTCAGGCGACGGATATCTCGATCCATGCGCGCGAGATCCTGGAGCTGAAGGAGCGGCTGAACAAGATATATGTGCATCACACCGGCCAGACGCTGAATAAGGTCGAGGACGCGCTGGAGCGCGACAATTTCATGACCGCCGAAATGGCCAAGGACTGGGGGCTGATTGACGATATCGTGACTGCCCGGTCGGAGACCGAAAGCTCATGATGAATGCACAGGCGGCGCGATGCGGAAAACCCGGCGGGGCTTGGCAGATTTGCATTGTCCCTGTCGCCACTCTCGCCTACCCTTGCAAGCAGAAGGCCGCGAATGCCCGCCCCACGACACGCCGCCTATCGCAGTAAAGACCACAGAGGTTCGACATGCCGACATCCGATACTGACAGCAAGAATACGCTTTATTGCTCCTTCTGCGGCAAAAGCCAGCACGAGGTGCGCAAGCTGATTGCTGGTCCGACTGTCTTCATCTGCGATGAATGTGTCGAACTCTGCATGGATATTATTCGCGAAGAGACGAAATCAGGCGGGCTGAAATCGACCGAGGGCGTGCCCACGCCGCTCGAAATCTGCAATGTGCTCGATGATTACGTGATCGGACAGTCGCAGGCCAAACGCGTTCTCTCGGTGGCGGTTCACAACCACTACAAGCGGCTGAACCATGCGGGCAAGGCGGGCGATGTCGAACTGTCGAAATCCAATATCCTGCTGATCGGCCCGACGGGGTGCGGCAAGACGCTGCTGGCGCAGACATTGGCGCGCATCCTCGATGTGCCGTTTACCATGGCCGATGCGACAACGCTGACCGAAGCGGGCTATGTGGGCGAGGATGTCGAGAACATCATCCTCAAGCTTCTGCAGGCATCGGAATACAATGTGGAGCGTGCGCAGCGCGGCATCGTCTATATAGACGAGGTCGACAAGATCACGCGCAAATCCGACAACCCGTCCATCACGCGCGATGTCTCGGGCGAGGGCGTGCAGCAGGCGCTGCTGAAGCTGATGGAGGGCACGGTTGCCTCGGTGCCGCCGCAAGGCGGGCGCAAGCATCCGCAGCAGGAATTCCTGCAGGTGGACACGACGAATATCCTGTTCATCTGCGGCGGCGCTTTTGCAGGGCTGGATCGTATCATCAACCAGCGCGGCAAGGGCTCGGCAATCGGCTTCGGGGCCGATGTGAAGGATGAAAGCCTCACGACAATCGGCGAATCGCTGTTGGGGCTGGAGCCGGAAGACCTGCTGAAATTCGGCCTGATCCCGGAATTCGTCGGGCGTCTGCCCGTGGTCGCGACGCTGATGGATCTCGATGAAGATGCGCTGGTAACGATCCTGACCGAACCCAAGAACGCGCTGGTCAAGCAGTATCAGAAGCTGTTCGATATCGAAGGCGTGGATCTGACCTTCACTGATGAGGCCCTGCGCGCGATTGCGAAACGCGCGATTGCCCGCAAAACCGGGGCACGCGGGTTGCGGTCGATCATGGAAGACATCCTGCTTGACACGATGTTCGAATTGCCGGGGCTGGAAAACGTCAATGAAGTGGTGGTGAATGAGGAAGCGGTCACGTCTGACGCGAAGCCGCTGATCATCTACGCCGATACCAAGAAGACCGCCGCGAGCGCAGGCTGACAGCTTGGGAAGCCGGGGAAAATCTCCGGCTTTTTCATGGATCCGCGACAGTCATTCCGTTCTGCCCTCTGGTCATGGCGCCATGGGGCGGTCGTAGTTGTTCCGAGGCTGCGCATGGGCGTTGCGACCGATGAGCACGGGTCCGTCAAGCTCTGCGCAAAGGTAAACATCAAGCACCGCCCTACCCCGCCGAAATCGCCCCAGAGCGCGCCCTTGTCCGCCATAGGACAATGGCGCGCGGCATGGTTGAATGAGTCAAGGGCCGCATCGGGGAAGAGCTTGAAAACCGCTATGTCCGGTCCGGCGCGGAGGTGAGATCCGATCTGCCCTGCAATCGCTGGCTCCGAAACCCAGCATCTCCCGCAATCAGCCTGGAACCGCCAGTCGCCCTTGCAGGTGACCTGCGCCCCTGTTAGCCCGCATTCATGGGTTCCCGCCTTCGATCGCTGTCGGGGACCGTGGGACATAAATTCGGAAAAACCCGATAAACATGATGACAGATAATCGCCTCATCGAACCCTGACCTGTTTTATTCAAACCACAAAATCACGCCAACCCCGGGTATGATGGGACTTCAGGATGGCAATGACCTTGCGTGGCAGGGTGGCGATGCAGCGCTCGTATCAGGTGTTGGTCACGTCGTGACAGGTTGCGCTGCGCGCTCGGATACCATGCCAGCACGGCTGCATGACGAATCACGAGGCGAGATACGCGGCAGAGCGCGCGGATAGCCTTTTCTCGCCTCAATCGGCGTGGTATCTGCACCACTGGCGCGGGCGTCCTCGCCCGCCATTTCTTTCCAGGAGAGCACGCATGGCTATCGAGCGGACATTGTCCATCATCAAACCCGACGCAACGAATCGTAACCTGACAGGCAAGATCAACGCCAAGTTCGAGGAAGCGGGGTTGCGGATCATCGCGCAGAAGCGCATCCATCTGAGCAAGGCGCAGGCTGGCAAGTTCTATGAGGTTCATGCCGAGCGCCCCTTCTATGACGAGCTGTGCGAGTTCATGGCCTCGGCCCCTGTCGTCGTGCAGGTGCTCGAAGGTGAAGGCGCCATCGCGAAAAACCGCGAAGTGATGGGCGCAACCAACCCCGCCGATGCCGCCCCCGGCACGATCCGCGCTGAATTCGCGCTCTCGGTCGGTGAGAATTCGGTTCATGGCTCCGATGCGCAGGAAACGGCCGCGGTCGAGATCGCGTATTTCTTCTCGGGGCTGGAACTGGTCGGCTGACCGGCCCATCCCGTCATGGCATGGCGCAAATCATATCAAGGCCCCGGACCCAGCGCCGGGGCTTTTTTCTCTGACACTGCGCGATCAGGCTTTACGAAATGCTGGTTTCCTGACGGGTTTCCTGCAAGATAGCGACCATGTTTCAGACAGTTGAACTGCCTCTCTGGGCGCTCGTCCTGGTTCTTGCATTTGCGGCGGTCACTTTCGCCTCGCATTTCCTGTTTCCATCGGTGCGCTGGTTCTTTCGCCGCCGCATGGAACGCGCGGTCGCGCGGCTCAATACCCGCCTGCAACGCCCGATCGAGCCGTTCCGGATCATGCGCAGGCAGGATCAGGTCACGCGGCTGGTCTATGATCCGCAAGTCATGGAAGCTGTGCGCGAATATGCCCGCGATGAAGCCGTGCCGCCCAATGTCGCTTTCGAGAAGGCGCGCTCATATGCGCGCGAGATCGTGCCCGGCTTCTCGACCGCGGCCTATTTCGGTTTTGCCATCAAGGTGGCGCAAAGGCTCAGCCAGGGGCTTTACAGGGTGCGCATCGGCGGTGCGGATGCGCCCGCGCTGCGCGAGATCGATCCGGGCGCCTCGGTGGTCTTCGTGATGAATCACCGCTCCAACATGGATTACGTGCTGATCACCTGGCTTGCCTCGAAACACTCGGCCCTGAGCTATGCAGTCGGGGAATGGGCGCGGGTCTGGCCGCTGAAGGCGCTGATCCGCGCGATGGGGGCGTATTTCATCCGCCGCCGCTACTCCAACCCGCTCTATCGCGCGATCCTTGCACGCTATGTGCAGATGTCGATCCAGCAGGGCACCACACAGGCGATCTTTCCCGAAGGCGGGCTGAGCCTGACTGGCACTGTCGGGCCTGCGAAGAAGGGGTTGCTGCATTACATCGTGCGCGGCTTCAACCCGCATGATCGCATGGATGTCGTGTTCGTGCCCGTCGCGCTGAATTACGACCGGGTGCTGGAGGATCGGGTGCTGATCGAGGCGGGCTTGCAGGGCATTCGGCGCTTCCCCGTGCGCGTGCGCGTGGTGCTGGGCTTCACGCTGCGCATCCTGTGGCAGAAACTCCGGCGGCGTTTCTCGCATTTCGGCTATGCGGCTGTGTGCTATGGCGCGCCGCTCTCGCTGCGCGAGTTCCTCACCCAGAGCCCGGATGCCAGCACCGAAACGCTCGCCGAGGACCTGATGCAGCGCATTCGAGCAGCGGTGCCGATCCTGCCGGTCTCTTTCGCGGCGGCCGCATTGGCGCGCGCAGGCGGGACAGCGACGCGCGGGCAACTGACGCGCGAGGCCGAGGCGCTCCACACGCAGCTTGAAGCGCAGCATGCGTGGCGCCACCTGCCCGGGACCGATCCGGCAGAAGCGCTCGAGGAAGGAATTGCAGCACTGAAACTGCGGGGCATTGTCAGCGTTGAGGGTGACAACATCAAGGCCGCGCCGGGCGAACAGGACGTTCTTGGGTTTTATGCTGCTGCAACGCTGCAAAGATGTGATGCGCCGCAAGGACTTGCTGCACCGGGTCAATTGGTATTGGACAAGCCCGCGCTTAAAAGTGAGTGGGCGACATAAAATTACAAAATTTTCATAAATGAGGTTGCATTGTTGCGCACCCTTTTTTATGCATGCTGCAAGCGCCACATAAATGCTGCGGCGCAGTAATCGTGACCGGGGCGTGCCCCAAGACAGGTAAGGAGGCAATATGGCTCTCGATACACAAAATGGCGTTGTGGCCTATGACGCGCCGGAAAAGGACCTCTACGAGATCGGTGAAATGCCGCCCATGGGCTATGTGCCCAAGCAGATGTATGCCTGGACCATCCGCCGTGAACGCCATGGCGAGCCCGAGCAGGCGATGCAGGTCGAAGTGGTCGATGTGCCCGTGCTCGACAGCCATGAAGTGCTGGTTCTCGTGATGGCCGCCGGCGTTAACTATAATGGCATCTGGGCCGGTCTGGGCCAGCCGATCTCGCCCTTCGATGTGCATAAGGCGCCCTTCCATATCGCGGGCTCCGACGCTTCGGGGATCGTCTGGGCCGTGGGCGACAAGGTCAAGCGCTGGAAGGTCGGCGATGAGGTGGTGATCCATTGCAATCAGGACGATGGCGATGACGAGCATTGCAATGGCGGCGACCCGATGTATTCGCCGAGCCAGCGCATCTGGGGCTATGAAACCCCGGACGGCTCTTTCGCGCAGTTCACCAATGTGCAGGCGCAGCAGCTCATGCCACGCCCCAAGCATCTGACCTGGGAAGAATCGGCCTGCTACACGCTGACGCTCGCCACTGCCTACCGGATGCTCTTTGGCCATGAGCCGCATGACCTGAAACCGGGCCAGAACGTACTGGTCTGGGGGGCCTCGGGCGGGCTCGGCTCCTATGCGATCCAGCTTGCCAACACGGCGGGTGCGAATGCCATCGGGGTGATCTCGGACGAGAGCAAGCGGCAATTCGTGCTGGATCAGGGCGCGAAGGGGGTCATCAACCGCAAGGAGTTCAATTGCTGGGGGCAATTGCCCACGGTCAACACGCCCGAATACAACGAATGGCTGAAAGAAGCGCGCAAATTCGGCAAGGCGATCTGGGACATCACCGGCAAGGGCGTGAATGTCGATATGGTCTTCGAGCATCCCGGCGAGGCGACATTCCCGGTCTCGACCCTTGTGGTCAAGAAAGGCGGCATGGTCGTGATCTGCGCGGGCACCTCGGGGTTCAACTGCACCTTCGACGTGCGCTATATGTGGATGCATCAGAAACGCCTGCAGGGCAGCCATTTCGCGCATCTCAAGCAGGCTTCGGCTGCCAACCAGTTGATGATCGAGCGCAGGCTGGACCCGTGCATGTCCGAGGTCTTCCCCTGGGCCGATATTCCGAAAGCCCACACCAAAATGTATCGCAATGAACACAAGCCCGGCAACATGGCCGTGCTGGTGCAATCGCCACGCACCGGGCTGCGGACCTTCGAGGACACACTTGAGGCAAGCCCCAAACGCTGAGGCACAGCGACGCCACAAATAAACCACATGAGTGACACCGCGCATTTTTCTTGGCGCGGTGTTTCCTTTTTGGGGCCTCATTCGGGATTTACCAAGGATTGGTGACGATTTGTCCACTGTCCGACAGATGAGAATCTGTCCCGATGGAGCGTACCCGAGTGACACAGCATTGGATTATAGAAGCCTTGACGGATCTCCGCCTCTATGCGGCGGAGAACGACCTGCCTGCCCTGGCGGAGCATCTCGAAGCCGCGATCGAATTGGCGCATCTGGAACTCGCCAATCTCGACGACCCGCCGCCCGAGCCACCGCCCGAGGATAAGCCCGACAAGGACGACGGCTAGCGCCCTTTTTCTCTGCCATTCGCGGATTTGGCGCTGCCCCTCGCCTCGGGCTTGCGGTAAGAAGGGCCCATGACTGAGCCCGCCTTGCAGTTTTCCGAGGATCAGGCCGAGGCCTGGGATCGGGTCGCCGATGCGCTGGGGCGCGCGGGCATCGATCTGGCCCGTGGCGAGAGCGCACCCGCGCCCGACCATGCGCAGCAGACTTTCGCGATCATGGGCAAGGCCGGCTCGGGCAAGACGATGCTTCTGGCCGCGCTGACGCGTGCCCTCTCGGAGGCCGGGCTGGAGCTGGTCTCGGGCGAGTATGAGAGCCGACGCAAGCGCGAAAAGCGCAGCCTTGCCGTGCTGGCGCCCACCAACAAGGCGGCGTCCGTGCTGCGGCTGCGCGGGGTTGCGGCGACAACGCTGCACCGGATCCTCTACACGCCTGTCTATGACCCCGAATATGAGCGCATCGCCGAATGGCTGACGGGCAACCTGCCCCGCCCGAGCGTCGCGGGGCTCTCGGAGACGGCGCTGGACCGCGCGCATGCATTCTATGAGCAAGTGAAATCCATCCCCGGTGCGCTTGCAGCGGCAGGTCTGCGCGGTTCGGATTTCATCACCGGCTGGAAACGGCGCGAAGACCCGCTCGATATAGGCTTTGTCGATGAAAGCTCGATGCTCGATGAGCGCCAGCTCGAGGATTTGCAGGAGCTGTTTTCCACTCTGATCCTGTTCGGCGATCCGGCCCAGCTTGCGCCTGTTGGCCAATCCGGCAAGATGGTGTTCGACACTCTGCCCACGCCCGCGCAACTCAGCCTCTCGCGCATCCACCGGCAGGCGCAGGACAACCCGATCCTCGATCTCGCCCATGCGCTGGCCGATCCGGCGCTCGGCTTCGAGGAATTCGAAGCGCGCATCCGCGACGCCGCGCAGCGCGACGCGCGCGTGCAACTCGTCGAACGGGTGGATTGCGACCTGATGGCGCGCTCGCCGGTGCTGGTCTGGCGCAATGCAACCCGGCTGCGCCTTATCAACGCCTTCCGCCGCGCGCATGATGCGCCCGAGACCGAGCTTCTGCCCGGCGAGCCGCTGCTCTGCGACGGGCTGGAGCTACCGCTCAAGCATCGCAAGAAGCGGATTGATCTGGAGGCGCGCGGGCTCATCAAGGGCGCGCAGGTGGTCTATCTTGGGCCAGGGCGCAAACCGGGCTTCTCGCGGCTGCATATTTTCGGGGCCGAGGAGCCGCAGATCTCGGTGGCCTCGATCATCAAGATCGAGCGGGATCTCGAGGAAGAGCCCTTCATCCCCTTCGCCGCCACGATGGGCGCGGCGTTCGTGCATGGCGCGGCGGTCACGATCCACAAAGCGCAGGGCTCGCAATGGCCCGATGTGCAGGTCTTCGCGCCCGATCTCTTCGCGGCCGCGCGCGCGGGCCGGTCAGAGGCGGGCATTCCTCTTTGGAAGCGGCTGGCCTATGTCGCGATCACGCGCGCCGAGCACCGGCTGCATTGGGTGATCCGCAATCGTCTCGGACGCCCGCGCGCAGAGCTTTCCACCGAAGACCTCTCCGCAGCCCCTGCCGCTCTCGCACTTGCGGCACAGGAATGACCCGCGCTGCGAAGGCTGCGGAAATCACATTGGGCGGCATTGACTTGGGCCGCACATCAGCGAGTATGGCACCAGCTTTGAGATCGAGGGAAGCCGAATGCGTTGTGTCTTTGTTCAGTTCCGCTGCCAGCCCGGCAAGACCTATGAGGTGGCCGATGCCATCTATGATCGTGAAGTGGTCTCGGAGCTTTACTCCACTTCGGGCGAATATGATCTGATCGCGAAGGTCTATATCCCCGATGAGGAGGATGTCGGCCATTACCTGACGAACCATCTCTTCGATATTCCGGGCATCAACCGGACGCTCACGACAATGACATTCCGCGCCTTCTAAGGCTCAGCTCCGCACCAGCCGGAAGGCCGCAGATGCGCCCCAACCGAAGAACACGGCCAGAAACAGCGCGAGCAGCCCGTAGAGAAAGGGTTGATCATAGGCGAGATTGGTCAGCCAGCGTTCCAGCACGGCCTTGCGCACATCGATGAAGGTCTCGAACTCGTCGATCACATCGCCATCGCGCACAAGGAAGATCCGCGCCGAATAGGTGCCCTCGACGATATTCTTGGGCAGCAGAATGCGGGTATTGAACAGCGTGTCTTGTTCGAGCGTCACATCGCCATCGCGGCTTTGATACAGCCCCTCGTTTTCGCGAATGCGGATCAGAGCTTCGGTAAAGGCTGCGGGATCATCGCGATCGACTGTGCTGCGCGCCTCGAAAATCGCAAGCCTTGTCGAGATGCGATGCGTCAGATCAGCTTCGGGCGACAGGATATCGCCCAGGGGCCGCGTGGTGGCGACAGCATAGAAGCTCGGCGCCGCGCGGACCTCCTGCGCATCGGTGTTCACCCAGATCCCGGCGCGGCGCGCCTTGCGCCAGATCACGGCGGGTTGCGGCGGCCCCTCGATGGCCACGATGACATCAAGCTCGGTCTCGGCAGGCGCGGTCTCGCGCCGGACCGCGCCATAGATCAGGATGTCAGAGCCCTCGAAATTCACCGTCAGCGACACGCGATTCTGGCTGAGCCCGGCGATCACCTCCTCCGCCCGCAAAGGCAAGGCGGCGAGGCAGAGCATAAGGACAAGCAGCACCCGCATCAGAACCGCCCCGGCACAGTGATCGTGTAAAGCTCGGACGGCGTCCAGAGCAGATCGAAGGCGATCTTGCCACAGACTGCGAGCACCAGAAGCGCAAGCAGGATGCGCAACTGTTCTGCCTGCAGCTTGAGCCCGATCCGCGTGCCGAGCTGCGCACCTATAACCCCGCCGAGAATCAGAAAGGCCGCGAGCATCACATCGACGCTCTGGTTGGTGATCGCGTGCATCATCGTGGTAAACGCAGCCACGAAGGTCACCTGAAAGAGCGAGGTGCCGATCACGACCTTGGTCGGCATGCCCAACAGATAGATCATCGCGGGCACAAGGACGAAGCCGCCCCCGACCCCCATGATCGCGGCCAGAATACCGACGCCCATCCCCACGAGAAGCGGCGGAAAGACCGAGATATAAAGCCCCGAGGCGCGGAACTTCATCTTGAAGGGCAGATTATGGATCCATGTATGGCTGTGCAGCTTGCGCCGCGGCGCGTTGGGGTTTCGGGAGCGCAGGATCGCGCGCAGGCTTTCCTGCAGCATCAGCGCGCCGATGATGCCCAGAAAGATCACATATGAGAGCTGCACGATCAGGTCGATCTGGCCCAGCCGCTGCATCAGGTTGAAGAACCAGATCCCGATGATCGACCCGATCAGACCCCCGATCAGCAGCACAGTGCCCATACGCAGATCGACCGTCTTGCGCTTGAGATGCGCGAGCACGCCCGAGATCGACGAGGCCACCACCTGATTGACACCCGTGGCCACCGCAACCGGCGGCGGCACGCCGATGAAGAACAGAAGCGGCGTGATCAGGAAGCCGCCGCCAACCCCGAACATGCCCGAGAGCAAGCCGACACCGCCGCCCACGCCCAGCAATGTGAAGGCGTTGACCGATGTCTCGGCGATGGGCAGGTAGATCTGCATGCCGCTCTCAGGGCCTCTTGGGCTGTCTAGTGTTCCTTGACATAGGCCGAACCACCCGCGCGCGGCGGGATGGCTTTGCCCACGAACCCTGCCAGAATGACAACGGTCAGGATGTAGGGCAAGGCCTGCATTGCCTGAACTGGGACTGCCAGGCCCAAAATTTCAATGTTCTGAAACCGGTTGGCCACAGCTTCGAGCAGCCCGAAGAGCCAGACTGCCCCCAGCGCGTGCCAGGGCCGCCATTTGGCGAAGATCATGGCCGCCAGCGCGATGAACCCGCGCCCGGCTGACATGTCCTGCACGAACCCGGCCGACAGCCCGGTCGAGAGATAGGCCCCGGCCAGCCCGCACAGCACCCCGCAGATCGCGACCGCCCCGTAGCGCATCCCGATCACCGAGATACCTGCCGTGTCCACCGCCGCCGGGTTCTCGCCCACGGCCCGCAGCCGCAGCCCGAAACGCGTGCGAAAGAGCATGTACCATGTCAGCGGCACGCAAAGGAGCCCGACATAGACCAAGAGCCCGTGCCCCGACAGGATCCCGTGATAGATCGGCCCGAGCACGGGCACATCGCGCAACGCCTCTGCAAAGGGCAGGTCGATCCGCTGCATCCGCATATCACCCGAGAGTGACGGGGTGCGCCCGCCCTGCCGGAACCAGTTCTGCGCGATGACCACAGTGATCCCGGCGGCCAGAAAATTGATCGCGACACCAGAGATGAGCTGGTTGCCGCGAAAGGTGATCGAAGCGACGCCATGGATCAGCGACATGACGACCGACACCCCCACGGCCGCCGCAACACCGATCCAGACATTGCCCGACACGAAGGCAATCGCGGCGGCCATGAAGGCGCCTGCGAGCATCTTGCCTTCCAGACCGATATCGAAGACGCCCGCGCGCTCTGAAATCAGCCCGGCGAGGCAGGCGAACAGAAGCGGCGTTGCCAGCCGCAGGGTCGATTCCAGAACCTGAACGAGGATCGCAAAATCCATCACCGTGCCCCCCGCAGCGCGAAAAGCCGGGCAATCGGCATACGCACCATATTGTCCAAAGCGCCGGTGAAGAGGATCACGAGCGCCTGGATCACCACGATCAATTCGCGCGGGATCGAGGTCCAGAGCGCGAGTTCCGCGCCGCCCTGATAGAGAAAGCCGAACAGGATCGCGGCCAGAAACACGCCGAAGGGATGGTTGCGCCCCATCAGCGCGACTGCGATGCCGATGAAGCCTGCGCCCTCGACCGCATTGAGTACCAGCCGCTGTTGCTCGCCCATCACCGAGTTCACGGCCATCAGCCCCGCGAGCGCGCCCGAGATCAGCATCACATAGATCGTGATCCGCGCCGGGCTGATGCCGGCATATTCGGCGGCGGGCTCGGATTCGCCAAAGGCGCGGATCTGATACCCCAGCCGCGTGCGCCAGAGCATGAACCAGACCGCGAAACACATCGCGACCGCGATGAAGAGCGAGATATTGGTCGGCGGAACCCGGCTGAACGGGATGCCCACAACTGCGAGCATGTCATGCAGCGAGGGCAGATGCGCCTCGGGTGGAAAGCGCGGCGAGGAAGGGTCTTGCGAGCCTTGCGGGCGCAGCACATTCACCAGCACATAGCCGAGCAGAGAGGCCGCGATGAAGTTGAACATGATCGTGGTGATCACGATGTGGCTGCCGCGCCGCGCTTGCAGATAGCCCGGGATCAGCGCCCAGGCGGCCCCGAACAGCGCCGCGCCAAGCGTTGCGGCAATCAGTGCCAGCGACCAATGCGGCCAGGGGATATAGAGGCAGACCAGCGCAACCCCCAGCCCGCCAAGCAGCGCCTGCCCCTCGCCCCCGATATTGAACAGCCGCGCCTGAAAGGCCACGGCCACCGCGAGCCCGGTGAAAATGAAATTCGTCGCATAATATAGCGTGTAGCCCCAGCCATAGCTCGACCCGAAAGCACCCTCGACCATCAGCTTGACCGCTTGCCAAGGGCTTTCGCCGATGGCCCAGATCAGCACTGCTGACAACAGAAACGCGAGCACCACCGATGTCAGCGGCACCAGCGTCACATCGGCCCAATGCGGGATGCGCCGGGCCGCGCTCATGTCATCCCCGCCATCATCAGGCCGAGTTCCTGTGCATTGGTGTCATCGGGATGACGCTCGCCCATGATCCGCCCGTCAAACATCACCAGGATCCGGTCCGACAGCGCCATGATCTCGTCAAGCTCGACCGAGACCAGCAGGATCGCGGAACCCGCATCACGCAGCCGGATGAGCCGCTGGTGGATGAATTCGATCGCTCCGATATCCACCCCGCGTGTGGGCTGGCCCACCAGCAGCAGATCGGGCTCATGCTCGATCTCGCGCGCGAGCACGATCTTCTGCTGGTTGCCCCCGGAAAACCCGCTCGCCTTGAGTTGAGGGTCGGGCGGGCGCACATCGAAGGCTGTCATCTTGCCCAGCGTATCCTGCACGATGGCCGCGTTGTTCATCATCCACTGGCTCGGGTTGTAGGCCGGGTCGTGGTGATAGCCGAGCGCGATATTCTCCCAGGCATGAAAGTTCAGCACCAGCCCGCGCCGATGCCGGTCCTCGGGCACATGCGCTACACGCTGCCCACGCCGCGCCTGCGCATCGCAGCCCGGCCCCGAAAGCGGCAGCGGCGCGCCGCGCAGCCAGGCCTCGCCTTCGGCAGGGCGCAGACCGGCCAGCACCTCCAGAAGCTCCGACTGGCCATTGCCTGCGACGCCTGCGATCCCGACAATCTCGCCCGCGCGGATGCTGAAATCGAGCCCGCGCAGGCGCTCGACCTTCTGCGCATCGACCAGCCGCAGCCCCTTGACCTTCAGCACATCGTCACGCGGATTCGCAGGCGGTTTTTCCACGCGCAACAACACCTTGCGGCCCACCATTAACTCGGCAAGCTCGGTCGGGCTGGTCTCGCTGGTTTTGCGCGTCGCCACCATCTCACCGCGACGCATCACGCTAACTTCGTCCGTTATACCCATGATTTCACGCAATTTATGCGTGATCAGAATGATCGTCTTGCCCTGTTCCTTCAACCCGCGCAGGATCCGGAACAGGTGATCGGCCTCCGACGGCGTCAAGACCCCTGTCGGCTCGTCAAGGATCAGGATATTGGCCTCGCGATACAGCGCTTTCAGGATTTCCACACGCTGCTGATGGCCAACCGAGAGATCCTCGATCTTCGCGTCAGGATTGACATTCAGCTCGAACTCGCGCGCCAGATCCTTCAAGAGCCCCCGCGCCTTGGACAGCGATGGCCGCAGCAGTGCGCCCGCCTCGGCCCCGAGGATCACGTTCTCCAGAACCGAGAAATTCTCGACCAGCTTGAAATGCTGGAACACCATTCCGATGCCTGCGCGGATCGCTGCGAGACTGTCGGGGATCTCGGTGCGCGCCCCATCGATGAAGATTTCCCCCGCATCCGCGCGGTAGAAGCCGTAAAGGATCGACATCAGCGTTGATTTTCCGGCGCCGTTCTCGCCCACGATCCCGTGGATCGCGCCGCGCCGCACGCGGATCGAGATGTCCTTGTTGGCCTGAACTGGCCCGAATGCCTTGGATATTCCCTTCAACTCGATGGCGAAGGGCGAGGAGGCGGCGGATTGCGCGGCCGCCTCCGAAGGATACGCCTGCGACATGAACCGATCAGAAGGCCGGGCAGGTGCTGTCCGTGCGGTAATCATGCACGATGAGGTCACCGGCGATGATGGCGGCTTTCGCCTCTTCGACCGCGTCCTGCATCTCGGCCGAGATCAGGTGTTCATTATGCTCGTCAAGCGCGTAGCCCACGCCATCGGCTGCGAGATCCATCATCACCACGCCGGTTTCGAGCCCCGGCCCTTCAGTGAAGGCATCGTAAACCGCCTGATCCACCAGCTTGAGCATGGAGGTCAGAACCGATCCCGGATGCAGGTGGTTCTGGTTCGAATCAACCCCGATGGAGAAAACCTCCGCGTCCTCTGCAGCCTGCAACACACCCAGACCTGTGCCCCCCGCAGCCGCGAACACCACATCGGAGCCCTGCGAAATCTGCGCCCGCGCGATCTCGCCGCCGCGGACAGGGTCATTCCATGCCGCCGGGGTGTCGCCAGTGTAATTCACGATGATCTCGATATCGGGGTTCACGGCGCGCGCGCCCTGCGCATAGCCGCAGGCAAAGGCCGCGATCAGCGGAATCTCCATACCGCCGACAAAGCTGATCGTTCCGGTCTCATTGGCCATGGCCGCCAGCATGCCGACCAGATAGCTGCCCTCATGTTCGGCGAAGATCACCGAGCGGACATTGGGCAGATCCACCACTGCGTCGATCAGCACGAAAGAGGTATCGGGGTAATCCGGGGCGACCTCTTCCAGCGTAGGCGCGTTCTGGAAGCCCAGCACCACCACCGGGTTGGATCCCGCTTCGGCCAGACGCCGCGCGAATTGCACCCGCTGCGCTGCCGCCTGCATCTCGATCTCGCGATAGGAACCGCCCGTTTCCTCGCGCCAGCGTTC
Organism: Paracoccaceae bacterium; assembly: GCA_003567315.1. Taxonomy (GTDB): domain Bacteria; phylum Pseudomonadota; class Alphaproteobacteria; order Rhodobacterales; family Rhodobacteraceae; genus Roseinatronobacter. The sequence goes on along the minus strand of PWZT01000097.1, from coordinate 17,378 downwards.
GGCCCCGTTATAGGCGGCCTCATTGAAGGATTTGTCGAATTTTCCGCCGAGGTCGAACATCAGCGCCGGTTCGGCATGCGCAAGCGAGGCGGTCAGGCCGAGTGCAGAGGCCGCACCGAGAAGGGGTTTGAGGGATGTCATTCCGGTTTCTCCTGTTGTGCCGCAGGACTTGCGACATTTGCGCGCCTGCAGTCGATGTCGTGGCCCTGATGGTGCCTCGATTGGGGTTGATTAAGTCCCGATTTGATCGGTCGGTCAACATCAAATTCGCGCGAAAGCGGCAATGGAGTCGCCACGCCGGATCATGCTGTCAGATCTGCCCGATAGACAATCGCATCAACCGGCGCGCCCTGCCCGTGGTAATACCCCTTGCGCGTCCCGGCGATCCGAAATCCGAGCGTGTCATAGAGCCTGCGCGCGGCGTGATTGGGCGCTGCGACTTCCAGAAAGCACATGCGCGCTCCACGTCGCATGGCCTCGGCAAGCCCGTCCTGCATCAGCGCGCGGGCATGGCCCTTTCGACGCGCCTCGGGCGCTGTCGCCAGCGTCAGAAGCTCGGCCTCGTCCGCGACCACGCGGAACAGGGCGAAGGCGCTGAGATGATCCTCATGATAGGCGCATTTGAGAAAGCATGTGGGCGCTGCAAGCATCTGTGCGAAATCGCGCGCGGGCCATGGCGGGGGCAGATCAAAGCAGGCGGCATGCAGCCGGGCAAGCGCCTCGGGCGTCATGCGAGGATGCGCGGTGGCGGGTCCGACGGGGGCGCAGCATCCGCAGGGCGGATATAGAGCGGCGCCGGGCGGGGTTGCGGCGCGCCAAGCCGCGTGCGCGCGACACGAGCGATGGCCTCGGCAATTCCATAGCGCGCCGCGACGGCCCGCGCGTGCCCGGTGGCGAGCGCGTCAGCTGCGCTCCCGGTGACGCGGCAATCCGGCGGCAGGCTCACTGCATGCAGCGCGACGAGTTGCGGGGCGCACGGGGCCGGGTCGAATGACTGAAGATAGACTTCGCCGCGATGCGCGTGCTCGGCCACGACAAGCGGGCGCGGCAGGCCTTCTGCGCGGGCATCGAAGATCGACACGCCAATGGCCGGAATCGCGAGACCAAGCGCCAGACCGCGTGCCATGGATACCGCAATTCGGATGCCAGTGAAATTGCCCGGGCCGGTCCCGACCGCGATGGCATCAAGATCACTCCAGCTGCGGCCAGCGTGTTGAAGCAATGTCTCCAGCATCGGCACCAGCCGCTCGCCCTGCCCGCGCGCCATCTCCTCGTGATGCTCCGCAAGCAGGGTCTCGCCACACAGCAAAGCGGCCGCGCAATGCGCGGCCGATGTATCAAAAGCCAGTATCAGCGGCTCAGAGTGCAACTGGACGCACCTCGGTCACTTCGGGGATATAATGACGCAGAAGGTTCTCGATCCCCATTTTCAGCGTCATGGTGGAAGACGGGCACCCGGCACAGGCCCCTTTCATGTGCAGATAGACGACACCGCGTTCGAACCCGTGAAAGGTGATGTCGCCGCCATCTTGCGCGACGGCCGGGCGCACGCGGCTGTCCAGCAATTCCTTTATCTGCCCCACGATCTCGGCATCCGGTCCTTCATGGATTGCGTGTTCTGCAACTGCTTCGCCTTCCATGACCGGCGCGCCCGACTGGAAATGCTCCATGATCGCGCCAAGGATCTCGGGCTTCACATGCTGCCAGTCCACATCCTCATCCTTGGTGACCGTGACGAAATCACTGCCCAGGAAAACGCCCGTCACGCCTGAGACCTGAAACAGACGCCGCGCGAGTGGCGAGGGCGTCGCCGCGTCTGCACTCGGGAAATCGGCAGTGCCGGTGCCCAGCACCTCCTGACCCGGCATGAATTTCAGCGTTGCGGGATTCGGGGTGGATTCGGTCTGGATGAACATGCGGCAGTCTCCTGTAACTTGTTCGGGATATGCGCACTACCCTGCAGCCTGTCAAGCCACGCCCCTTGACAGGACGCCGCGCGCTCCGCAGCTTGCGCGGGCAGTTTCAGGAGGGTCCATGTTCTTCGCATCCGACAATACATCCGGCGTTCCCCGGCAGATCCTTGATGCGATTACGCAGGCCAATGAGGGCGCCGCGCCCGGATACGGCGCGGATCCAATCATGGAGGCTGTGCGCGACCAGCTGCGCGACGTTTTCGAAGCGCCCGAGGCGGAGGTGTTCCTCGTTGCGACCGGGACGGCTGCGAATGCGCTGGCGCTTGCGACACTGACCCCACCATGGGGCGCGATATACTGCCATCCGCTTTCCCATATAGAGGTCGATGAATGCGGCGCGCCCGAATTCTACACAAACGGCGCAAAACTCACGCTTGTGCCGGGTGCGGATGGCAAGATCGCGCCCGAGGCGCTGGCTGACACGCTCGCAGCCTCCGGGCGCGGGGTTGTGCATAGCGTGCAGCCCGGGGCGCTGAGCCTCACGAACCTAACGGAATGCGGCACAAGATACAGCTCCGATGAGATCGCGACGCTGAGCAAGATCGCCAGGGCGCATGGCTTGCCGGTGCATCTGGATGGCGCGCGTTTTGCGAATGCGTTGGTGGCCGAAGGCTGCAGCCCGGCCGAGATGAGTTGGCGCGCGGGCGTGGATGCGCTCTCGCTTGGTGGAACGAAAAACGGTCTGATGGGTGTCGAGGCGGTGATCCTGTTCGACCCTGCGCGCGCCTGGGAATTCCAGCTCCGACGTAAGCGCGCGGGCCATCTGTGGTCCAAGCACCGATTTCTGTCGGCGCAGATGCATGCTTGGCTGGAGAACGGGCTCTGGCGCGCGCTTGCATCCCACGCAAATTACATGGCCGCACGGCTTGAAAGCGCAATCGCCAGCGAAACCTCGCGGGTCTATCCCCGCGGTGGCAACATGCTGTTTGTGCGCTTGTCGCGCGCACAGCATGAGCGATTGCAGGCGGCAGGCGCGCAGTATTTCACCTCGGAGGAACCTCCGTCCGGTTCAGGCGCGCGCGATGCCAGCACCGTTGCGCGGCTTGTCTGCTCGTGGAATACCACAGCGGAGGAGATCGACGCATTCGCGACTGTGCTGAGTGGCGCTTGAGAGCGCGCGCCTGACCTGCCGCTTGCGCGTGTCAGCAAAACGCATCGCATCATGCTCAATGGCGATGCGAGCCGACAAAGTTGAACTGCGCCTCTCCAATCCCCATCTCCGAATGGCAGTCAGGTCACAAATCCGCAGCGACGTTGAACCGGTCCGCAACTGCGCTACTCCTCTCTGCAGGACCACTTCGTGAGGAGATCCCCCGGCATGCAAAGCCGCGTAGCCAGATTTCTACCCAATGCAGGACGCCTTGTCTTCCTGACGATACTGGTGCTTGGCATGCTCGGGCTCACGCTTCAGGCGGAAGATAACGGTAGGGCCGGCAATGCGGTGGTTCTCGAACTCGACGGTGCAGTGAGTCCAGCGACGGCCGATTACATCATTCGCGGGATCGAGGAGGCGGCCGATCAGGATGCACGGTTGATCATCCTGCGGATGGACACCCCCGGCGGGCTGGTTACCTCGACGCGCGACATCAACCGCGCGATCCTCAACTCCGAAGTGCCCGTGGCGACCTTCGTTTCCCCCTCGGGTGCGCGCGCGGCCAGCGCCGGCACGTTCATCATGTATGCCAGCCATCTGGCCGTGATGGCGCCGGGCACTTCTGTTGGCGCGGCAACGCCCGTTAGCCTTGGTGGTGGCGGTGGTGGTCTGCCATTTCAGGATGACCCGGCGGCCGATGATGAGGACGCAAACGGGTCCGAAGAGGACGAGGAGTCGCGCGATGAGCCGATGCAGGATGCCGGCATGGCCAAGGCGCTCAACGACGCGGTGTCGCAAATCCGTTCGCTGGCCGAGATCCACGGGCGCAATGCCGATTGGGGGGAACGGGCCGTGCGCGAGGCCGCGACGCTGACGGCAAGTGCGGCTGTCGAAGAAAATGTGGCGGATTTCACGGCGCGAGACCTCACGGAATTGCTCGACCAGGCGCATGGGCGGACCGTGCAACTCGATGGCGAGGATTTCGTGATCGACAGTGAAAACCTGAGCATCGTGATGGTCGAGCCCGATTGGCGCACGCAGCTTCTGTCGATCATTGCAGACCCGAATGTGGCGCTTTTCCTGATGATCATCGGGTTTTACGGTATCATTTTCGAATTGCTCAATCCGGGGGCGCTGTTTCCGGGAACGATTGGCGGGATCAGTCTGATCCTTGGCATGTTCGCGCTGTCGATCCTGCCCTTCAACCTGGCGGGGCTCGCGCTGATATTGCTTGGACTGTTACTGATCGTGGGGGAAGCTTTCAGCCCGTCATTCGGCATCCTTGGCATCGGCGGGACTGCGGCGCTGGTCATTGGCGGGCTCTTCCTCTTCGATTCCGAAGTGCCTGGGCTCGAGCCTTCCATCCCCGCGCTGGCTGCCATCGCGGTCGCATCCATTGGGTTCTCGCTGCTGATCGCGAAGCTGGGTGTGAGCGTGCACCGGCGCAAGGTCACGACTGGCAATTCGGATATGGTCGGTTCCCGGGCTGTGGTTCAGGACTGGGATGCCGCCAAGGGCCATGTGTTCGTGCATGGCGAGCGCTGGATCGCGCAAGCCGACCAGAGTTTTGAGAAAGGTGATGAGGTCACAATCACCGATGTTGACGGGCTGGTTCTCACGGTCGCGCCGAAAAACTCCGGCGAGTGAGTGTGTGAGGCCACCCTCCTGACCGTCCAGAGCGGTCGGATATGAAAGGAGATGTAAATGGGAATTCTCGATATATTTGCCGATCTGGGCTTTATCGTTGTCCTGATCGTGCTGATTCTGGCGTTCCTCGCCTCGGCCATCAAGGTCTTGCGCGAATATGAGCGCGCGGTTGTGTTCACGCTCGGGCGGTTCAGCGGGGTGAAAGGGCCCGGTCTGATCCTGATCATCCCCATTGTCCAGCAAGCTGTGCGCACAGATCTGCGCGTGCGCGTGCTGGATGTGCCAAGCCAGGATGTCATCAGCCAGGACAACGTCTCGGTTCGCGTCAATGCCGTGGTGTATTTCCGCGTCGTGGACCCGCAAAAGGCCACCATTCAGGTCGAAAACTTCATGCAGGCCACCTCCGAGCTGTCACAGACGACATTGCGCTCGGTGCTCGGCAAGCATGATCTCGATGAGATGCTTTCCGAGCGCGAGAAACTCAACAACGACATTCAGGAGATCCTCGACAGCCAGACCGACGCCTGGGGCATCAAGGTCGCGAATGTCGAGATCAAGCATGTCGACATCAACGAATCCATGATCCGCGCCATTGCCCGTCAGGCCGAAGCAGAACGCGAGCGCCGCGCGAAAGTCATCAACGCCGAAGGCGAGGAACAGGCGGCGACCAAATTGCTGGAGGCCGCGCAGATCCTCAGCGCCGATCCGGGCGCGATGCAGCTTCGCTATCTTTCGACCCTGACCACGATCGGGGCGGAGAAAAATTCGACCATTGTGTTCCCCTTCCCGACGGAATTGTCGTCAATGCTCAAGCAGTTTGAAAAAGCTGACCCGTGAGCCTTCGCGGTGGCGGCGCGCCGATGCCAGCGCGCCGCCGCCTCACCCCATTTGTCCCAGCATATGGCGGCCACGAGGGTCCTCTACCTCAATCACCCAGAGATCCGGGTCAAACCCACGTTGGCGCTCGATCGCGTCATCGACTTCCCGCTCAGTGCCTTCATACAACAACTGCCAGACCCGATCTCCAAGCTGAAAATCGAATGCGCGCATGAAAGCGCGTGCATTTCCGTCCATCAAGGCAAGCTTCACCAGCACTTCGCCTGCCGTGTCATCGCCGCGCGCGATCACATAGGCCGGGATGCCTTCGCCCTGCAAACGCTTCAAATAGGCGGAAACCCATATGCCAGCGGCGAGCCGCGCGCTCATTGGTTGCCATCACGGAATTCCAGCCCCATCTCGGCATAGCGTTCCGCGTCTTCTTGCCAGTTCTCGCGAACTTTTACCTGCAGGAACAGATGCACCGGGCGATCCAGAAACGCGGCGATCTCCTGACGCGCGGCTGTAGAGACTGCCTTGATCGTTTCGCCGCGATGGCCCAGCACGATGCCCTTGTGCCCGTCGCGCGCCACATAAACCACCTGATCGATGCGCACTGACCCGTCCTTGCGCTCCTGCCACGCTTCGGTCTCGACGGTCAGTTGATAGGGCAACTCCTCATGCAGCCGCAGGGTCAGCTTTTCGCGTGTCATTTCGGCGGCGATCATGCGCAGGGGCAGATCGGCGATCTGGTCTTCGGGATAGAGCCACGGCCCCTCGGGCAGTTCCTGCGCCAGCCAATGGCGCAAATCGTCGACGCCATGCCCCTTCTCGGCCGAGATCATGAAGGTCTGCGCGAAAGGATAGGCCGCGTTCAGTTGCGCCGACAGCGCGAGCAGGGTCTCCGCCTTCACGCGGTCGATCTTGTTGATCGCGAGCGCCACTTTCTGACCGGGTGCAACACGCTCATGCAGCGCGTCGATGATCGCCTGCGTGCCATCCGTCAGCCCACGATGCGCCTCGATCAGCAGCACGACGATATCGGCATCTGCCGCGCCGCCCCAGGCCGCGGCGACCATCGCACGGTCGAGCCTGCGGCGCGGGCGAAAGAGCCCCGGCGTATCGACAAAGACAATCTGCGCCGGCCCGTCCAGCGCCACGCCGCGAATGCGCGTGCGGGTCGTCTGCACCTTGTGGGTCACGATCGAGACCTTTGCCCCTACCATGCGATTGGTCAGCGTGGATTTTCCCGCGTTGGGCTCGCCGATCAGGGCGACAAAGCCCGCGCGTGTTGGCGTATCTGTCATGTCTCACTCTCCAGCCTGTCGAGAAGCGCCCGCGCCGCCAGTTGTTCGGCCTGCCGCTTGGAGCCTGCCCGCGCCTGGGCGCTCTGCCCACTCGCAAGCTGCGCTTGAATGGTGAATTCCGGGGCATGGTCGGGACCGGAGCGCCCCGCCTCGCTGTAGCGCGGCGGGGTCTGCCCGCGCGCCTGCGCCCATTCCTGCAGCATGGTCTTGGCGTCGCGCGAATCCTGCTCGACCGTGGACAGCCGGTCGCCCCAATGGCGCAAGGTCAGCGCGCGCGCAGTCTCGAATCCGGCATCGAGATAGACCGCCGCGATGACCGCTTCCATCGCATCGGCGAGGATCGCTTCCTTGCGCCGCCCGCCCGACAGCATCTCGGAGCGCCCCAATTTCAGCGCCGCACCCAGATCGAGCGCGCGGGCCACCTCCGCGCAGGTCTCCTTGCGCACGAGAGCGTTAAAGCGCGGGGCGAGCTGGCCTTCGCTTGCGCCCGTGTCAGCGTGAAGCAGGGCTTCCGCCATGACCAGCCCGAGCACGCGATCGCCCAGAAATTCCAGCCGCTGATTGTCAGGCCGCGAGGGGGAGGACATTGAGGGATGCGTCAGCGCCCGGTGCAAGAGTTCGGGGCGCGTGAAGTCATGGCCCAGCCGGGCCGCAAATGCCGTCATCTCGGCCGATAGCTTCACCGTAACCTCTCGAAGAAGCGATCAGAGCGCCATGTCCAGAAGAAGAAGAGTGAGCGGCCCTCGGCCGAGAACACGACATGGCGCGCGCGCCCGATCAGGTGATCGAAAGGCACCATGCCCACCCCACCCACTTGACGCGGCGCGCGGCTGTCGAGCGAATTGTCGCGATTGTCGCCGATGAAGAAGAAATGCCCCTCGGACACCGTGAATACCGGCGTGTTGTCGCTCGGTCCGTTATCCACGATGTTCAGCACCGGGTAGCTCACACCATTGGGCAAGGTCTCGATGGCGCGCGATTTGCGGCATTCACCGCCCTGCCCCACCGGTGCGTTCTCGCAGCGCGGAAATTGTCCGGCACCGCCTTGCCGCTCGTAGACCTCCACGAAATCGCCATCGGGTTCCTGCGGCATCTCCTCGTCATTGAGCCACAACCGGCCATCGCGCATCTGCACGCGGTCGCCGGGCAGGCCGATCAGGCGCTTGATGTAATCCGCCCCGGTGCCGGGATGACGGAAAACGACTATATCGCCTCGCTCGGGCTCCGAGCCAAAGATCCGGTCCTCGATCGGGCAGAGGCCGAAGGGGCAGGAAAAGCGCGAATAGCCATAAGCCATCTTGTTGACGAACAGGAAATCACCGATGAGAAGCGTTTCCTTCATCGAGCCCGACGGGATCCAGAATGGCTGGAAGAACAGCGTGCGGAAAATACCAGCGATCAGCAGCGCATAGATGATGGTCTTGATATTCTCCCACAGCCCGTCTTTCTTGCCATCAGTCGCGCTCATGCTTTTCATCCGTATGCCGCTGAAACGTTGACGCGCTTCATGGGCGGGGGCGGGCAGGGAGTCAAGCCAGAGCGCATGCCGCGCAAAACTGTGATCCGGAAAATTGGGGTTTTCAAGGCCAGCGCCTCCGCATATACTCTTGCGCATGATGTCGTATGCCAAGAGTGTGTGCCCGCGCGGCCTGCCGTCCTCTGGAGACCTGCTTCTTCTTAGCAGCCTCTGAGCGTGTCCCTCTTGCGGGCGCGCCGCTCAGAGGTGACAAGCGCCCCAATTGCCCGACAAGATGACACGCAGCCGATAGGACACATCCATGACATCTCCATCAGCCGAGGCGGCCAAACCGCAAGATCATGTTCTGATATTCGACACCACCCTGCGCGACGGCGAACAAAGCCCCGGCGCCACCATGACCCATGCCGAAAAGCTCGAAATCGCCGCGCTGCTTGACGAGATGGGCGTCGATATCATCGAGGCCGGCTTTCCCATCGCGTCCGAGGGCGATTTTCAGGCGGTCTCCGAAATCGCCCGAAATGCGCGCAATTCGGTCATCTGTGGGCTGGCGCGCGCCAATCTGGCCGATATCGACCGCTGCTGGGAGGCTGTGCGCCATGCACCGCGGGCGCGGATCCACACATTCATCGGCACCTCGCCACTGCATCGCGACATCACCGCGCTCGATCAGGACGGGATGATCGCGCGCGTCCACGAAACCGTCAGCCATGCGCGCAATCTGTGCGACAATGTGCAATGGTCGCCCATGGATGCGACCCGCACCGAGCATGATTTCCTCTGCCGCGTGGTCGAGACCGCGATCAAGGCCGGCGCCACGACGATCAATATCCCCGATACGGTTGGCTATACCTATCCGCGCGAAAGCGCCGATCTGATCGCGATGCTGCGCGAGCGCGTGCCGGGGGCTGATGAGATCACCTTTGCGACGCATTGCCATAATGATCTGGGCATGGCGACCGCCAATGCTCTGGCCGCGGTCGAGGCAGGCGCGCGCCAGATCGAATGCACGATCAACGGTCTGGGAGAACGCGCGGGCAACACGGCGCTGGAGGAAGTGGTCATGGCGCTGAAAGTGCGCAACGACATCCTGCCTTATGCCACGCGGATCGATACCACGAAGATCATCGGCATCTCGCGGATGGTCGCGGCTGTTTCTGGTTTCCCGGTGCAGTTCAACAAGGCCGTGGTCGGCAAGAACGCCTTCGCGCATGAGTCGGGTATTCATCAGGACGGGATGCTCAAGAACAAGGAAACCTTCGAGATCATGCGCCCCGAGGATATCGGGCTGGCGGCCACCAATCTGGTGATGGGCAAGCATTCGGGCCGCGCGGCGCTGCGCGCGAAACTCTCAGAGTTGGGCTATGAACTGGGGGATAACCAGCTCAAGGATGTCTTCGTGCGCTTCAAGGCGCTCGCGGATCGCAAGAAGGAAGTCTATGACGACGATCTGATCGCGCTCATGGCCGAAGCCAGCATGGCGGATGAGGACGCCTATCTGCAAGTCCGGCGGCTGCGTGTCATTTGCGGCACCGAGGGGCCGCAGGAAGCGGAGCTTACCTTGCGGGTAGGCAGCGAGGAGAAATCCATCGACGCGACCGGCGACGGGCCGGTCGATGCGACCTTCAATGCCATCAAGATGCTGTTCGAGCATGATGCGATTCTGGAGCTTTATCAGGTCCATGCCGTGACCGAAGGCACCGACGCCCAGGCCACGGTCAGCGTGCGGCTGAAGCGCGATGGCGTGGTCTATTCGGGCCAGTCTTCGGACACCGATACAGTGGTCGCCTCGGCCAAGGCATATGTCAATGCGCTCAACCGGCTGGTGATGCACCAGCATCGCGGCAATCTGTCTGCGCTGATGAGTTCGGCAGGGTAAAACATCGCAACGGCGCGGGTGCAATCGAGTGATCTTATTCAGCCGCGCCGCTCCCGTTTCGCACCGGGCTTGCGGCGCAGCCCGTCGGCTAATCTGTCTCATTGTCACACAATATTGCGGTCTCTGCGCCATTTCCCGCCCACTCTCCGGCACGCCCCCCTTTACCCTTCCGGTCTTCGCGCCCTATAAGGCGCGAAACGGCGCTTGCCCTCATGGCATTGCGCCCTGCCCCTTGTAATCACGGATACTCCGCATGAACTTCTTCCCCAGCCTGTTCACCTCCGACATGGCCATTGACCTCGGGACCGCGAATACGCTGGTCTATGTCAAGGGGCGCGGGATCATCCTCAACGAGCCTTCGGTCGTCGCCTATCACTCCAAGGATGGCCGCAAGGCCGTTCTGGCCGTGGGTGAGGATGCGAAACTGATGCTGGGGCGCACACCGGGCAGCATCGAGGCGATACGCCCGATGCGCGACGGGGTGATCGCGGATTTCGATGTGGCCGAAGAGATGATAAAGCATTTCATCCGCAAGGTGCATCGCAACACGGTGTTTTCGAAGCCGAAAGTGATCGTCTGCGTGCCCTATGGGGCAACGCCGGTGGAAAAGCGTGCGATCCGTCAATCAGTGCTCTCGGCCGGAGCGCGGCGCGCGGGGCTGATTTCCGAGCCCATCGCGGCCGCCATCGGCGCAGGCATGCCGATCACGGACCCAACGGGCAGCATGGTGGTCGATATAGGCGGCGGGACGACCGAGGTCGCCGTCCTGTCGCTTGGCGATATTGTCTATGCGCGCTCGGTGCGGGTGGGCGGCGACCGGATGGATGAGTCGATCGTCAGTTTCCTGCGCCGCAATCAGAACCTGCTGATCGGCGAATCGACGGCCGAGAAGATCAAATGCTCGATCGGCACAGCACGGATGCCCGATGACGGGCGCGGCAAGTCGATGCTGGTGCGCGGACGCGACCTGCTCAACGGCGTGCCGAAAGAGGCCGAGATCACGCAGGCACAGGTGGCGGAAGCGCTGGCGGAGACAGTGACCACCATCTGTGAGGCCGTGATGATCGCGCTGGAAACCACGCCACCTGACCTGGCTGCGGATATCGTGGATCGGGGTGTTATGCTTACAGGTGGCGGTGCGCTACTTGGTGAGCTGGACTTGGCGCTGCGCGAGCAGACGGGCCTGTCGATCTCGGTCGCTGATGAAGCGCTCAACTGCGTGGCCATCGGCACTGGCAAGGCACTGGAATACGAAAAACAACTGCGCCACGCGATTGACTACGAGAGCTGACGCAGCAAGCTGCAAGGTGTGAGGCTTGGCAACCAATCCGCGGCAAGAACAAGACTATCTCCGTCCTGTCCGGCGCGCGCTGGTGGGCGTGATGGTGGCCGTGCTGGTGGTGATCTTCCTGATCTGGCGCATCGACAGCCCGCGCGTCGAGCAGTTCCGGATCGCCGTGATCGATAGGGTCGTGCCGTCTTTCGACTGGGCGATGCGCCCGGTTTCGCGCGTGGTGGCCATGGCCGACCGGTTCAGCTCCTACACGCGGATCATCGAGCAGAACCAGGAACTCAGACGCGAATTGCAGCAGATGCGCGCCTGGCGCGAAGCAGCGCTGCAACTTGAACAGCGCAACGCGCAACTGCTGGACCTCGCGCAGGTCAGGCTCGATCCGCAACTGACCCATGTGACCGGCGTGGTCATGGCCGATAGTGGCTCGCCCTTTCGCAAATCGGTCCTGCTGAATGTCGGCGCGCGTGACGGGGTTCAGGATGGCTGGGCCGTCATGGACGGGCTGGGCCTTGCCGGGCGGATCGCCGGTGTGGGGCAGCGCACATCGCGCGTCGTGCTGCTGACCGACACGGCAAGCGCCGTGCCCGTTGTCGTCCAGCCCTCGGGCCAGCGGGCGATGCTCATCGGCGATCACTCATCCTTCCCGATCCTCGAATTCATCGAATCCCCGGATGATCTGCGACCGGGCGACCGGGTTGTGAGCTCGGATGATGGCGGAGTGTTTCCGGCGGGTATCCTCGTGGGTGAGGTTGTGGCCACCAGTGACCGGCGGTTGCGCGTGCGCATTGCCGCGGATTACGGGCGGCTGGAGTTTCTGCGCGTGCTGCGCTCGCGCCCTGTCGAGCGGATAACGGATACCGGCTCGCTCATCGTGCCGGATCTCGAACTCCAGCCCGAGACCGAGATCGAGCCCGACGCAGAGCTTTCCATCCCCGACCTGCTGCGCGACGATGGTTGAGAGACGCCAGACGCAGCGGCTTGCCTATGTGATGCTGTATCTCGGCATCGCTGCGGTGATCACCTTTTTCCGGCTGTTGCCGATCGGCGGATATGGTGTCTCGCCCGGCGCGGAAAGCGATGATCTCGGCAACGGGGCGTGGCTGGCAGGGTTTCCGATGCCCGATATCCTGTTATGCCTTACCCTTGCCTGGGTGGTACGGCGCCCGGATATGCTGCCGGCTCCTGTGATCATGGGATATTTTCTTCTCGAGGATCTGCTGCTCATGCGCCCGCCAGGTCTCTGGGCGCTGATCGTCCTGCTGGCCAGTGAATTCCTGCGCGCCCGCACCGAGCAAATGCGCGGCTACGCGTTCTGGCTCGAGTATATGGTCATCTTCATCGTGCTGGCGATCATGTTTTTCGCGAACCGCGCTATACTCGCAATCGTGATGGTGCCGCAAGCGCCGCTTGGCTTGAGCTTGCAGTTGTTTCTGGGCACTGTACTGGCATACCCAGCAATGGTCGCGCTGTCGCATTACGTTTTCGGATTGCGCAAGCCCGCGACTGGGGAAGTAGACGCTTTGGGACAGAAACTGTGAAGCGCTCGGAACGTGAGAAGGAATTCAGCAGGCGCACGATCAGCCGGCGCGGCCTGATCCTTGGCGGCATGCAGCTCGGGCTTGCTGGCACGCTGCTCTGGCGGCTGCGCGACATGCAACTCAATCAATCCGAGCAGTTCCGCCTTCTGGCCGAGGAAAACCGGATCAACCTGCGCCTGTTGCCACCGACAAGAGGGTTGATCATTGATCGCAACGGTGTGCTGCTTGCGGGCAATGAACAGAATTACCGCGTGGTCATCAAGCGCGACGATGCTGGCGACATCGACCTTGTGCTGGAACGACTCGCACAGTTGATCGACCTCAGCGAGGACGAGATCGAACGGGCGCGCCGCGACATGCTGCGCCACCGACCCTTCGTGCCGGTCACGGTTGCCGAGCGGCTGAGTTGGGAAGAGATCAGCCGTGTCGCCGCGAACGCCCCCGCCCTGCCCGGCGTGACGCCTGAAATGGGTCTGTCACGCTATTATCCGCTGCGCCGGGATACCGCGCATGTCGTGGGATATGTCGGCCCGGTTTCGGAGCGCGATCTCGAAGCACTGGAAGCACCCGATCCGGTGCTGATGATCCCCCGTTTCCAGATCGGCAAGAGCGGCGTCGAGCGGATGCAGGAAGACCGGCTGCGCGGACGTGCGGGATCGCAACGCGTCGAGGTCAATGCAGTTGGCCGGGTCATGCGCGAGCTTGATCGGGTCGAAGGCGTGCCGGGCGGCAATGTCCAGCTCACCATCGACGCGAAACTGCAGAATTATGCGCTGGAGCGCCTGCATGGCCAAAGCGCTGCGGCCGTCGTCATGGATGTCACAAATGGCGATATTCTGGCGCTTGCCTCGGGGCCAAGCTTCGATCCGAACCTCTTTGTGCGCGGGATTTCATCAACCGATTTCAATGCGCTGCTCAATGACGAACACCGCCCGCTGGTCAACAAGACAGTGCAGGGCATGTACCCGCCGGGCTCGACCTTCAAGATGGTCACAGCACTCGCGGCGCTGGAGGCGGAAGTCACCGATGGGCGCGAGACCGTCTTTTGCCCTGGCCATATGGATATCGCGGGACATCGCTTCCATTGCTGGCGGCGCGGCGGACATGGGCGCGTGGGCATGGTCTCGGCCTTGTCCGAGAGTTGCGATGTCTATTTTTACGAGATGGCGCAGCGCTGCGGGATCGACAAGATCAATGCGATGTCCACGCGGCTGGGGCTCGGTATCCGCTATCAGTTGCCGATCACCTCGGTCTCGGCGGGGCTGAACCCCACGCGGGAGTGGAAGCGCAACAACCGCAATTCCGAATGGCGGATAGGTGACACGGTTAATGCCTCCATCGGGCAGGGTTTCGTGCTCACCACACCGCTGCAACTGGCAGTGATGACAGCGCGGCTGGCGACGAATACGGCAGTGCTGCCGCGCCTGATCCGCGAACCGCTGGAGCGCAGCGAGGACGTTGCCGCGAGCCTCGATCTGCGGCCCGAATGGCTGCGCCTGATCTATCGCGGGATGCATGAGACCGTGAACGACAGGCGCGGCACGGCCTATTCCTCGCGTGTGGTTGCCGAGGGGCAGGTCATGGCGGGCAAGACCGGCACAAGTCAGGTGTTCTCAATCACGCGGGCAGAGCGCGAGGCGGGGATCAGGCGGCAGGAAGACCTGCCCTGGAACCGGCGCAACCATGCGCTCTTTGTCGATTACGCGCCGGCGGATGACCCCAAAATCGCGGTCGCCGTGGTGGTGGAGCATGGCGGCGGCGGCTCTTCAGTCGCCGCGCCGATCGGGCGAGACATAACGCTGGCGGCGCTCAATGACGGGCGCCCACCCCTGTCCGCCTACCCTGCCCCGCAACGCAATCGCATCCATTCAGAGCAGCAGGAAATGGAAGAGCGCCTGCGCAGGCCCGAGGACATGCGATTGAGTCGCGTATGAGCTATCTCGAATATAACACCAAGCGCATGCCGTCGGGGCTGGCGAAGGTTCTCTATCTGAACTGGCCCCTGGTTGCTTTTCTGATCGCAACGGCCGCCTATGGCGTCGTCATGCTGTATTCTATCGCAGGTGGTAATCTGCAGCCCTGGGCCGAGCCGCAGGCACGGCGCTTCGCCATCGGGCTTCTGGTGATGTTCGTCGTAGCCTTCGTGCCGCTCTGGTTCTGGCGTTCGATTGCAGGTCTGGCCTATGCGCTCTCGCTGATACTCCTTCTGGGTGTCGAATTTTTCGGGACTGTGGGCATGGGCGCGAAACGCTGGCTGGTGATCGGACCATTCCGCCTGCAACCCTCGGAGCTTGCCAAGATCACGACCATCATGGCGCTCGCGGCCTATTACGATGCGCTCGATCTCAAGAAGGTCTCGCAACCTCACTGGGTCATTCTGGCGGCCCTGATCGCACTGGTCCCGGCCTTGCTGGTTCTGCGCCAGCCCGATCTGGGGACAGCCGCCCTGATCGCGCTCGGCGGGGGCGTGGTGATTTTCGCAGCAGGGGTGCATTGGGGCTACTTCGCGGCCTTGATCGGCTCGGGGGTGGCGCTCGCGACGGCGGTGATCGCGTCGCGCGGGACGGAATGGCAATTGCTCAAAGACTATCAATACCGCCGCATAGATGCGTTTCTCGACCCAACCATCGACCCGCTCGGCGCGGGCTATCACATCAACCAGTCCATGATTGCGCTCGGCTCGGGCGGGTGGTCGGGCCGTGGTTTCATGGAAGGCACGCAAGCGCGTCTCAACTTCCTGCCCGAGAAGCATACCGATTTCATCTTCACCACGCTCGCCGAGGAGTTCGGCTTCCTCGGGGCGTCGTCGCTGTTGCTTCTGTATATGCTGATCCTTGGGGTGTGCCTGCTCACGGCCCTGCGCACGACCAATCGTTTCGGCGCGCTGCTGGTCATTGGCGTGATCGGCACATTCTTTCTCTATTTTGCCGTGAACATGGCGATGGTCATGGGGCTGGCCCCGGTTGTGGGCGTACCGCTGCCGCTGGTCTCTTATGGCGGCTCGGCGATGATCGTGCTGATGGTGGGCTTCGGACTCGTGCAATCCGCCCATGTGCACCGCTCAAGGCTTCCCTCATGACACTCAAAGTCCTTTTCGCGGCGGGCGAAGACAGCTTCAGGACTTATCGCGCTACGCTTGAAAAAGCGTTTTCCGAGGAGGCGTTGCCGGTCGAACTTGTCACCTCCGCAACACCCGACGCGGTGGATTACATCATCTACGCACCCGCCAGCCGCCTGCAGGATTTCACGCCATACACACAGTGCAAGGCGGTGCTGAACCTCTGGGCGGGTGTAGAACGCATCGTCCACAACCCGACGCTCACGCAGCCTCTGGCGCGGATGGTGGACCCGAGTCTGACGGCAGGCATGGTCGAATATGTCTGCGGCCATGTGCTGCGCTACCATCTGGGCATGGATGCGCATATCACTGCAACCCCGGGCCAGTGGGACCCTGTCGAACCACCGCTGGCGCATGAGCGCAAGATAGGCATTCTCGGCCTGGGTGAATTGGGCCGCGCTGCCGCGCTGGCGCTCAAGGGGCTGGGCTTTCATGTCATCGGCTGGTCGGCGCGTGAAAAGGCTCTGCCCGGCGTGACCTGCCATTTTGGAGCCGACGGGTTGGAGAGCACCCTGCAGGCGGCAGAAATTCTTGTCACCCTTCTGCCGCATACGCCACAGACCGAAAACATTCTCAACGCCCGGACCCTCGCCTTGCTGCCCCGCGGTGCAAGGATCATCAATCCGGGGCGCGGCGCGCTAATCAATGATGACGCGTTGCTGTCGGCAGTTGAAAGCGGGCAGGTTTCGCAAGCGACGCTCGATGTGTTCCGCACCGAGCCTTTGCCAGCGGATCACCCGTTCTGGGCGCGCCCCGAAATCACCATCACGCCCCATATTGCGGCGACAACACGACCGGCCGGGGCCTCGAGATGCATTGCGCGCAATATCGCGCGTGTCGAGCAGGGATTGCCGCTGTTGCATCGGGTCGATACCGCGCGCGGCTATTGAGTGACTGCCGTTCAGCTTTTGGTCAGGTTTCGCAGGTAACAATAGCTGAATGCATCCTGGCAATTCGTCTAGCTGCGACGGAGGGTTCCTGTCGTGATTTTCTCTTGGCTCGCGCGATGGCACATGGCGGCAAGTATAGGATTTGTCGGGCTTCTCGCGGCGAGCCTGCTGACCGATCACTGCGCGCAGGATGCGCGTTTCTGTGCTGATGTGCCTGCTCTTGCGGCCGAGACGCCAGACGCGGATCCGGCTCCTCAAAAAGAAACTGCGACTATGCCGAGCACCAAGCGCGATCGGCAGGTGCTGGACTATGCCTTTGAGCCTTTGCCTTTCAGTATGGACGGGG
>PWZT01000027.1 GCA_003567315.1 Paracoccaceae bacterium | reverse complement strand
TGGGTGTGGGTTGCGCAATTTCTGCAAATCGCGATCGAGAGGAGGCACCTATGGCCGGCGCGTATGATGACAGGGACGGACAGATCTGGATGGATGGCGCGCTGGTGCCCTGGCGCGATGCGAATGTGCATATCCTGAGCCATGCGTTGCATTATGCTTCCTCCGTTTTCGAGGGCGAGCGCTGCTATTCGGGCAAGATCTTCAAAAGCCGCGAGCATTCCGCGCGGCTTCTGGAATCGGGCAATCTGCTCGACATGCCGATCCCCTATACGGTCGATGAAATCGAGGCGGCGAAAGCCGAGGTGCTTGCGGCCAATGGTCTGACCGATGCCTATGTGCGCGCGGTCGCATGGCGGGGCGCGGGCGAGGATATGGGCGTCGCGGCCCGGCGCAACCCGGTACGTCTGGCAATCGCGGCCTGGGAATGGGGCGCCTATTATGGGGACGCGAAATGGCAGGGCGCGAAGCTCGATATCGCCAAATGGCGCCGCCCCTCGCCCGAGACGATCCCGACCGCAGCCAAGGCAGCGGGGCTCTACATGATCTGCACCATGTCCAAGCACGCGGCCGAGGAGAAGGGGTGCTCGGACGCGCTGTTCATGGATTACCGCGGCTATGTGGCCGAGGCGACGGGGGCGAATGTCTTTTTCGTGCGTGATGGCGAGGTGCACACGCCCATTCCCGATGCGATCCTGAACGGGATCACGCGCCAGACCGTGATCGCGATGCTGCGCGATATGGGAATTGCAGTGCATGAGCGCCATATCATGCCTGAGGAACTGGCCGATTTCAGCGAATGCTGGCTGACCGGCACTGCGGCAGAAGTGACTCCGGTGGGCCAGATCGGTGAGTTTCATTTTCAGGTGGGGCAGATGACGCGCAAGGTGGCTGAAAGCTATGAAGCGCTGGTGCGCGCATAGAGCCGGGGGCAAGGCGCAAAGGAAGGTGCGTGGCAAGCACGCACCCTACCAGTGCCGAGAGGCCGTGCGCGCATGACACCGGTTCTCTGGTCCTTTCGGCGTTGCCCCTACGCGATAAGAGCGCGGCTGGCCGTCCTGCAGGCCGGAACCCCGGTCGCGCTGCGCGAAATCAAGCTCAGCGCCAAGCCCGAAGCGTTTCTCGCGGCTTCGCCCAGCGGGACCGTGCCCTGTCTGGAACTGCCGGACGGGGTGATCGATGAAAGCCTCGATATCATGACCTGGGCGCTCGGCCGGAATGACCCGGATGGCTGGCTCGACATGCCCGCTGCCGGGCGGGACTGGATCGCGCGCTGCGACGGTCCGTTCAAACATGCGCTCGACCGGATGAAATATGCCAGCCGCTATCCGGACGAGGACAGCGCGGCGCATCGGGCCGCGGCCTGTGCTTTCCTCTCGGATCTGGACGCGCAAATCGCGACATGGGTTTTCGCGCGGCCCACGCTGGCCGATGCTGCGATCCTGCCTTTCGTCCGGCAATTCGCTTTCATCGACAAACCATGGTTCGATGCGCAGCCTTGGCCGCGCCTGCAGGGCTGGCTGGAGCGCGGGCTGGCCTCGGACGCCTTCGCACGCGTAATGACCAAGCAGCCGCTCTGGGCGCCGGGTCACTCGGCCGCGGTCTTTCCCTGACGCCGATCCTCGCGCCAGCGGCGCGGCGCTTCATCCATCACAGTATGCTCGAGCGAGATGCCGCGCAGCTCGGCGCTGTGGAGCACAGCCTCATAGAGCGCGCGGTTGCGCGACAGGAGCCGCTTGAAGCGGCCCTCATCGAGCGACAGGAGCGTGCAATGCGTGATCGCACTGATCATGGCGCGGCGCGGCTGGCGGGTGAGCATGCCGATATGGCCGAAGAATTCGCCGCTGCCGAGCCGCAGCCGCTGGCCCTTGCGCTCAAGCTCGACCGCGCCCGAGGCGATGAAATAGACCGAATGCGGCACATCGCCCTTGCGCAGCAAGATCGCGCCGGGCTCGACATAATGGGTGCGCAGCGCGCGGGCGAGCTTCTGGCGCTGCGCGTCGGGCATGTCCTGAAACAGCGGGAAGCTGCGCAGGAAGACGTCCTTTTGCAGCGCGAAATCCAGATGCGGGCGGATCTCGACCTTGGCGCGCTGCGCGCCGATCCGGGCCAGAAGCGTCGCATGCAGCTCGCGGCTGATCAGCCCGTCATCATGGAGCTGCTCGTATTCGCGTTCTTCCAGCCTCAGCGAGGTGCGGCGGATGAAACGGCGCTCCATCTCCTCGGCATAGCCGGGATATTGCAGCCGCAGCCCTTCGAGCGTGCTTTCGGTCTCTTCCTCGCGACGGCGCAGCGATTCATGCAGCAGATCGGCGACCCGGCGACCATGGATGCGGCGGATCTTGCCGTCGATATAGCCGTGCAACTCGCTCAGGATCAGGCGCTGATTCATCAGGATCTCGAAGCGTTCGGCGGTCATGCGCTCGAGCGGGAGCGACCAGCGCAGCCGATTGTGCAGCCAGATCGCGAGGCGATACCAACTGCCATAGCCGAGCGCGCGGCGCCCGGCCGCACGGTAGTCATTGCGCCCGCCGCCGCGGGTCTGTTCGATCAGCCGGTCGACATCGCTCAGCATCCGGTCGACCAGCCGCGAGGAAAAGAGCTGCTGGCGGAAATACTCGATGATCAGATCGCGTTCGCGCCCGGCCAGCGCCACCAGACCGAGCGTGATGCGGTCGCGGTCGGGGATCGCCTCGGCGGTCTCGGCAAGGTCCACCGCGCGGTCGAGTTTTTCGGCGAAGCGCTTGGCCTCGGAGCGGATCACCTCTTTGGGCAGGCGGTAATCGCGCGCGGTCTCGGCCACTTCTTCGCGCACGTTCTGCAGCGCCACGGCGATGACCTGATGCGAGAGCGCCTGATCGAGCCGCGGCAATTTGTTCAGCCCCAGCCAGGCGATGACCCAGCGCAGCGAGATGCCCTGCACCAGCAGTGTGAAGAGCGTGAAGCCTGTGGCAAGAATCCCCACCTCGCGCTTGATCGCAGGCGGCACCAGCGCGCTTTCGGTCACTGCGAGCGCCAGCGCCAGCGTGACCGCGCCGCGCAAGCCACCCCAGAGGATCGCCGCGCGGTAGGGGGGCTCGACCTGTGGCGAGAGCCGAAGCGCGGTCAGCGCGGGCAGCATCCCCCAGAGGATGATCGCGCGGGCGACGAAGGCCGCGACCACGATGACCATGATCAGATAGAGATCGCTCAGCCGCAGATCCCCCATCAGCCGCGGGATCAGGAGGGCGGCGAGGATGAAGATCAGCGCGCCGGACCAATAGGCCAGCACCTCCCAGACCTCGCGCAGATAGGTCCAGCTTGCCGGTGTGATCCGCCCCGGACCGATCAGGTTGAGCGTAAGTCCCGCGACGACGACCGCGATCACCCCCGAGGTCGAGAGCATCTGCTCGGCGATGATATAGGTGAGATACGGCAGCGCCACACTGATCGAGACTTGCGCGCGCGGATAGCCCTGGATCACAGCCATGAGCGTGGTGGCCACGCGCGCGAGCACGAAGCCAAGCACCGAGCCACCGAGGATCAGCCAGGGAAAGATCACGAGCCCATCGCGCAGGCTCGGGTCGGGCACGCCGAGCATCACGAAGGTCATGAAGAAGCCGAAAAGCGCGATGGCGGCGGCGTCATTAAGCAAGCTTTCGCCCTCGACGATGCGGCTCAGCCGTTGCGGGGCGGCGATGTTGCGAAAGATGCTGACCACGGCCGAGGGGTCGGTGGTCGAGACGATGGCGCCGATCAGCAGACAGGCTACGAGCGGCAAGGTGGTAAAGGGCGTGAGCGCATAGCCGATAACCACAGTCGAGACGACGACCGCGCCCACAGCCATCACAAGGATCGGCACCCAGTCATCGAGCATCCGCCGCGCGTTGACCATCAGCGCCACCTGAAAGAGCAGCGTGGGCAGCAGCACATAGAGGAAGACATTCGAGCGGATCGGCAGCTCCAGCAGGCGCCGCACGAGCGGATTGAGCCCCTCGCCCAGATCGGTCGAGAGCACATAGAGCGCGGCAGCCCCTAGCATCGCGCCGACAATCGCGAGGATCACCGTGAACGGCAGCCGCATCCTTTCGGAAAGCGGCTCGGAAATGCCGATCACGATGAAAAGCGCCGCAAGCGCGCCGACCGAAGCGATGATATCCATGCCTATAGTATAGGCAAAAAAACGCGCTAGCCTATCGGTTTGGCGCTTCAGGCTCCGAGATTTCTGCAGCTTGCGTGGCTATTCGGCGGCGAGCGGCATCTCGCTGGCGCCATCGCGGCCGATTGCGACCAGGTCCTGCACGACGCGGTCCATCAGCTCCTGAAAGGCCGTGAAATTCGCGTTCGGCACGACGCGGCGTTCATCAAGATAAAGGCCGCGATCGATCTCGATCTGGATCGCGTGGCGCCCCTCGGAGGGGGTGCCGTGGCGCTGCGTGATATAGGCGCCCGCGAAGGGCGAATTGCGCGCGACCCGCAGCCCGGCCTCGGTGAAGACCTTGGCGACAGCCTCGGTCACTGGCCCGCGGGCCGCGGCGCCGAAGCGGTCGCCGAGCACGATATCGGGGCGCAGCGACGTGTGCTGGCGGTTCATGCTGACCGCGTCGCGCGGCATCGAATGCATGTCGAGCAGGATCGCCTGACCGAATCGCTGGCAATGCGCGCGCATGATCTCGTCGAGCTTTTCGTGATAGGGATACCAGAACTCGCGCAACCGCCGCTCGGCCTCGGCGCGCGAGATCTTGCCGCGATAGATCGCCCGCCCGCCCGCGACGACGCGCGGGATCACGCCCAGGCCCGAGCTGATGCGCGGGTTGAGCCCATGGACCGACACGCCGCTGATCAGCGCAGGGTCCAACTCACTGGCCGCGCGGTTGAAATCGACATAGGCGCGGGGCACGGCGCCGAGCAGCACAGGCGCGCCTGCAGGCGCCGCGGCACGCAGGAAACAATCGACATAGGCATCCTCGGAGGAGCGCAGCGAGGTCGGCTCGAGGATCGAGGCGGCCAGCAGATCGGCCGGATATTCGCGCCCGCTATGCGGCGAAGCGAAGACAACGGCGCTTGATTGCGTCTGGGCGGGGAGGAACTGGTAAGCCTGCATGGATCCTGCTTTATCTTGCTCTGATTATAGACCATGCATCGAGGCTTTCAAAAGCCCTTGATCATCCGAGCGACTCCTTTTATACGACGCTCAATTGACGCGGAGGGCTTCCGCGTCCCTTTTCGTTTGGGACGCTGGATGCACCGTTTCAGGGCGCGTAGCTCAGTGGTAGAGCACTACGTTGACATCGTAGGGGTCACAAGTTCGAACCTTGTCGTGCCCACCATTCACCCCTGCCCCAGCGGCAGGATCAACCCATGAGGCGCTTGCGCGCCGCGCACAGGAGAGAGGCCATGAAGGTCAAGAATTCGCTCCGGTCGCTGAAGAGCCGTCACCGCGATTGCCAAATCGTGCGCCGCAAGGGCCGGGTCTATGTGATCAACAAGACGCAGAAGAAGTTCAAGGCCCGCCAAGGCTGAG
>PWZT01000003.1 GCA_003567315.1 Paracoccaceae bacterium | reverse complement strand
TTCGGTGTCATTGGCGATGTGCAGGGCTTCGTCATAGCTGCCCGCCTTGATGACGCAGGTGATGGGCGCGAACATTTCCTCGCGGTTGATGACCATGTCATTGCGCGTGCCTGCAAAGACCGCAGGGGCCATGAAATACCCATCAGTCGCACGCTCCAGCCTTGTGCCGCCGCTCAGGAGTTCTGCCCCTTCGCGCTTGCCGGTCTCGATATAGTCCAGATTGGCGGCAAGCTGGTCCGCGCTGACCACAGGGCCGATCTGCGTACCGTCCTCCAGCGCGTGACCCACCTTCAACGCCTGCGCGCTTGCGACCAGTTTCTCGACAAAGGCATCATGAATGCGCTCATGCACGATCAACCGGCTGGCCGCCGTGCATTTCTGACCCGTGCCGCCAAAGGCCGCATTGGTGGCATGGGCGACGGCCAGATCGAGGTCGCAATCCTCCATGATGACCATCGGGTTTTTTGACCCCATCTCCATCTGCAGCTTGGTCATGTTGGGAATGGCCGCCTGCGCGATACCGCGCCCGACGGGGACCGATCCGGTGAAGCTGATCGCATCGACAGCGGCGCTTTCGGCCAGTCGCTGCCCGATCTCGCGCCCGGCCCCCATCACCAGATTGAACAGACCCTTGGGCAGGTCCTGCTTTGCGATGATCTGCGTCAGCGCCACGGCGCTGGCGGGCGTCTGGTTGGCGGGCTTCCAGATCACGGCATTGCCGAAAGCCAGCGCGGGCGCGATTTTCCAGGCGGGCGTGGCGACGGGGAAATTCCACGGGCTGATGATCGCCACCACGCCCACAGGTTCGCGCCGCACGTCGATCTCAATATCCGGCCGCACAGAGTCCGCCGTCTGGCCCAGTTGGCGCAGCGCTTCGGCGGCGAAATAGGTGAAGAACTGGCCCGCGCGATAGACTTCGCCCTTGCCTTCGGCCAGCGGCTTGCCCTCTTCGCGAGCGATGAGGGTGCCGATCTCCTCGGCCCGCGCCATCATCTCGGTGCCGATGGCCATGAGCACATCATGGCGCTTCTGCGGCCCGGTCGCGCCCCATTCGGCCTGCGCCGCGCGGGCGGCGCTCAGCGCGGCATCGAGTTGCGCGGCATCGGCCTGCGCGAAATGGCCGATCACATCGGACAGATCCGACGGATTGCGGTTTTCTACCGTGCCGGTCCCATCCAGCCAGTCGCCTGCGATGAAATTGCGAGTCTCAAGTTCCATGTCATTCCTTTTCGCCGCTCAGGCGGCCTTGATCCTGTCCATCAGGGCGGCATCGACCTGCACGCCCTCAGTCTCGATGCGTTCGCGATTGGCGGCTCGGCGCGCCCCGGGCAGCCGCGCACCCTGTTGCGCGGTGATTGCGTCTGTCAGCCGCGATATAGCATCCCGAAAGCCGTCGCCCGAAAAACCCGCCGGATCGACGCCGACGAAAAACTGCCCTGTGCCCGGCGGCCCGCCCTTGGGACCGGAAAAGGGGCTGGCCTCCAACCCCAGATTGCCACCCGAAAGCGCGGCGGCGAAGATCTCGACCATCAGCCCCATGCCGAAACCCTTCTGCCCGCCCGCAGGCAGCATCGAGCCCGCAAGCGCGGCCTCGGCATCCTCGGTCGGCTGGCCATCGGCATCGAGCGCCCAGCCTGGCTCAATCGCCTCGCCCTTGCGGGCGCGCAGGATGATTTCGGATTTCGCAACCGCACTGGCCGACTGGTCGATCACCAGCCGCGCGCGGCCCGCGCCATCGGGCACGGCCAGCGCAAACGGGTTGGTCCCGATCACCGGCGTTGCGCCGCCAATCGGCGCAATCGAGGCAGGCGCATTCGTGAAACACAGCCCCACCAGCCCCGCTTCGGCCAGCCGTTCGGCATGATGGCCCAGAACGCCGCAATTATAGGACCGCGACACCGCCAGCGCCGCAATCCCTTGTGCGCGCGCGCTCGCATCAAACTCGGGCCAGCCTGCATCAATCGCGGCATGGGCAAAGCCATGCGCCGCATCGACCTGCACGGCGGCAGGCCGCGGACGGGACACGACCGGATCGGCCCCGCCCAGAACCTTGCCGCAGCGCAGATGCTCGGCATAGATCGGCACATACATCAGCCCGTGGCTGCGAATCCCATCCCGCTCGGCCAGACGCGTCGAGCGCGCTACGGAGGTCGCTTGCCCTGCAGATGCACCTGCGCGGATCAGCGTCTGGCGCGCAAGGTCTTCAACCTCATCCAATGAAAGTGTCGTATCCGTCATCATACCCCCTGCGACAGGCTACGAGGGTTGGATTGTTCAGATCAATCGAATTAAAGTGAACTCAACTTCAGTTTTTATGGAATCTATGGCGATGATCCGAACCCAAGCCCTGCGCGTTTTCGTCACTGTCGCCAGTTGCGGCAATATCCGCGACGCGGCCAAGGCCCTGCGCCGGACAGATTCCGCGATCTCCATGACGCTCAAACAGCTTGAAAGCGACCTCGGTGCCCCTTTGTTCGAGACAGACCGGAAACACACCCTGACCGCGCTGGGGATCGAGGTGAACAGGCTCGCCCGGAACCTGCTGCGCGAATATGATCGCACGACCGAGCGGATCATCGCACTCGCCGAGGGGCGCGAAGGGGTCTTGCGCATCGCCGCGGTCCCGTCGGTGGCCGCACAGCTTCTGCCGCCGGTGCTTAGCGCCATTCTGGCCGATCATGCCGGTGTCAGGGTCGAGCTGCTGGATACCGACAGCGCCAGCGTCCATATGCTGGTCGAAACGGGCGAGGTCGAGCTGGGCATCGCAGGCCAGCCGGACAGCAGCGCAGGCCTGAGTTTCAGCGCCTTGTTCAATGACCCATTTCGGCTGGTCTGCCGCAGGGATCATCCGCTCGCGCGGCTTGCGCGCCCGTTGACAGCTCAAGATATCCGCGCACACCGCCTGATCAGCAACAAATCGACCGCGGGCTATGCGGGGTTCGATGCCGTCGGACCGGATGGCGCGTCGGCTCTGAGCGCCCGCAATGTGATTTCACTGCTGGCATTGGTGCGCGCCGGGGCCGGGGCGACGATCCTGCCTGCGCTTGCGACCCGCGCAATCGACGAGGAGCTTTGCGCGCTCGAACTGAGCGATCCTCTGGCGCTTCGGACCGTTGGCTTTGTCTTGCGCCGCGGTGGTAGTATCAGTCGCCTCTGCGCGGTGTTTCAGGACCGTCTCATCACACGTCTCCAGACCACGGATTACGCATCCCGGATGGAAGTCAGGCGCTGATCTATCATGCGTCGAGCCTCAACTCTCGGAGAGGATTTGCATGAGCATGTTTTCTGACAGGTCGACAGGATTGGCCCTGTAGGAGGATGACTGCACTGCATCACGCGCGATACTGCCGTGCATCTCGGCTGGTATGCCAAGTGCTCTGAGGGATGGCAGTCCATGCGCGCGGGTCCAGTTGCCGAAGTCCTGCACATGTCCAAATTCACGCGCGATCTGCTCCATGACCCAGGCGATGCGGTGGTGCGCGGGGCTGTCTGGGGCGGCGGCCGCCGCATTGGCCTGCAGCACGGGCAGCAGCAACGCGCCGCAGATCGCGCCATGCGCGGCGCCGGTCCGCCCGCCGATCACGCCCGCAAAACCATGCAACGCCCCCAGGCCTGCATTCGCGAGCGCCATGCCTCCGAAGGCGCTGGTCAGCGCCATGTCGTCCCATGCGTCCGGCGCGCCCGTCTCGATCACACCGCGCAAGGCCCGCAGCCCGCGCGGGATCGCGTCGCGGCAAAGCGCATCTGTCATCGGATTGGCGCGCGCGCAGATGAAGGGCTCGATCACCTGCGTGATCGCGTCGAGCCCCGAGGCGATCGCCACCGGTTTCGGGCGGGAGGCGCAGAGTTCGGGATCGACTAGCGCCAGCGCCGGATAGAGCCGCGGGTCGCGCAGGCTGACCTTGCGCCGGTCCTCGGGGATCTGGATCACGGCATTACGCGTCACCTCGGCGCCTGTGCCCGCGGTGGTCGGGATCGCGACCAGAGGCAGGGGGGGCGCATCCAGAGGTCGGCCCTCGCCCACGACCTCGAGATAGCGCATCGCGCCATGCGGGGCAGGGATCAGCGCGGCGAGCGCCTTGCCATGGTCGATCACCGCGCCACCGCCCATCGCGATGATCAGATCCGGGCCGAAACCGCGGGCGGTCGCGACATGCGCCTCCACCCCCGGCAGGTCGGGCTCACCGCGCGCGGGCAGGTCCAGCACCTCCGCGCTCTGGCGCAAGGCCTGCACCAGCCCCTCTCCGGCCGCCACCGAGGGCGAGCGCAGCACCAGCACCCGGCGGGCTTGCGCGCGGGCGAAGGGCAGGGCCTCGGCGTGCACCCCGCGCCCGAAGCGCAGCGCGCCCGCAGTGGCGAAACCGAAGGGCGCGAGGCTCATCCTGGGGGCATGATCAAACGGTCCTGACAATGGGGGCATCAAGCGCGCGATGTGAGTGTCAGACGGTGAGCACGGCCTGGACGGCGCGTTTCCAGCGGGTGTAGCGGGTGTTGCGTGCGGCGGCGTCCATCTCGGCGGTGAACTGGCGCTCGACGGCCCAGCCACGGGCGAATTCCTCCATCCCCGGCCAGACGCCCGCGCGTTGGCCCGCAAGCCAGGCCGCCCCCAGCGCTGTTGTCTCGAGCACTTGCGGGCGGTCGACCGGGGCGCCGATGATATCGGCGAGGAACTGCATCGCGTAGTCATTCGCGGCCATGTCCTACCACAACTCGAATGACACCGGTCGAGACGCGAAGGGCTTCTGGACGGACACAGTTGCCCTGATCAGCAAGGACGAGAACCTAACGAAGAGCCACGCACGTTACGTGGAGGCCTGCCTGATCAGGAGTGTGGGAAGCAATCCACGCTGGACGATCCCCAACATGAAGAGGCCATCCGAGGATGCAGGAAAGCTACCCCTGCCGGATCGTGCCGCGATGGACGAGTTCGTCGATCAGACGAAAACATTGGTGGGCGCGCTTGGTTGGGACCTGTTCCGCGAGATGCGCGGGCGCCCTGCGGAGGTGCTCCAGTCGACGCAGCCTGTTGCTCAAGCGGCTAGTTCGGAGGGTTTGCGGTTTTTCTTTCGGGGCGAGGGCTTCGCTGCCGAGATGCATCTTGGTGCATCGGGCGACTTCGTGGTGTTGGCCGGGTCGAAGGCAAGGGTAAGGACGACGACGACCATCCCGCGCGGCACATTGGCGATGCGGCGCACGCTGCTGGACACGGGTGTGCTGCGCGAGGACGGAGACTTCCTGACGTTCACGAGCGACTACGGCTTTTCTTCGGCATCTGCTGCCGCCGCAACTGTAATCGGCGCGAGCGCGAACGGGCGCATCCTGTGGAAACTTCCGGACGGGCGCACCTATGCCGATTGGGAAACGAATCAAGACAACGGCAGCGGGACCCTCGGCACGTCGCTCGGACCACCGGAGGGGTAGTCACAACATGTCCTTCCGCTTCTGGCGCCGCATCCGGATTGCTCCCGGGGTCACGCTGAACCTGTCGAAGTCAACGGCCTCGCTGTCCTTCGGCCCGCGCGGCGCGAAATACACCGTCAGCCCGCGCGGCAACCGGGTCACTGCGGGTCTTCCGGG
>PWZT01000096.1 GCA_003567315.1 Paracoccaceae bacterium | reverse complement strand
TGGTCATGGACAAGGATACCGGTGATTTCACCTATACACCGAATCCGGGCTTCTTTGGCCAGGAAAGCTTCAAATATGTGGTCACGGACGGTCGCGGCGGCTTCGATATCGGCAAGGTGCATATCAAGGTGCCCTGTTTCGCGGCCGGTACGCTGATCGCGACTTCGCAGGGTGTGAAACCGGTGGAAGACATCCACGTTGGCGACAGGGTTCTGACGCGCGATGACGGGTATCAGGAAGTCCGCTGGACCGGCAAGCGCATGCTGGACGCTGCGTATCTCGCAGAAAACCCGGATTATGCGTCAGTCCTGATCAAGGCGGGTGCGCTCGGCAACAACCTGCCGCGCCGCGACCTGCGCGTGTCGCCCGGCCACCGCATGCTGATCAGCGGTGCGCATGCCGAGATCATGTTCGGGGAACGCGATGTGCTCGTCGCGGCAAGCGATCTGGTGGGCGAACCCGGGATAAGCATTGACACGCGCCCGGTGACCTATGTGCACATCATGTTCGACCGCCACCAGGTGATTGACTCAGAAGGGGCTTGGAGCGAAAGCTTCCAGCCCGCCGACATGACCCTGAACGGCCTCGACAGCCAGCAACGTGAAGAACTGCTCACGCTGTTCCCCGAACTGGCATCGCGCAAGGGCCAACGCGGATACACTTCGGCCCGCCGCGTGCTGACACCGCATGAAGTCACAGCGTTGACGGCGCTGAAAAATGCGGATCAGACCCTCTCGGGGTAACGCCGATCAAGAAACGCACCCAGCCAAGGCGTGGAAACATGCCTTGGCTTTCACCGTACGACGTCTTGCGCGCAATCTGTCAGTCCATGAGCGCACTTTACCTTTAACCCAGGGCTGCTTGTCTCGCCCAACCTCATGGATCGGGTGAGACCGAAACCTTGCCCCTGCGTAACAAACTCCTCGGGGTCGCCGCTGATCAAGCTTTGCCAGCCAACACCACCCCGCGACCTTACTTCATCTTGCCCCAAAATACTCTCGCCGAAGGCAGCGCGCCGTCAGGCGCGCTTCTCCTAAGCAAAGCGCATACGCACTCCGGACGACAAACTGCACCACCGGCGACGCGTCGACTGATCCACTCGATCAAGAGGCGTGCCGAGGTGCAGAGCGTCACCGACATAAACGCATAACGGGCCCATTGCAGAGCGCCGCTTTTCCGGAATTGTCTCATCGCATTGAATATATGCCTGACGCACCATAAGCTGCATCCGCCGGGCCGCCAAAGGATGACCTATGCTCTTGTTTCCGATCTTTCTTCTGACATGCGCCGTCGCTGGCACGGCAGGCGTGCTTTTCAGACCCGGGCAATGGTATCGCGACCTCGACAAGCCGGCCTGGACGCCGCCGAACTGGCTCTTCCCGATCGTCTGGGCGATCCTCTATGTGCTGATCGCGCTGGCTGCCACGCGTGTTGCGCTTCAGCCCGGCGCCGAGCTTGCCCTCGCGCTCTGGAGCTTGCAAATCACACTCAACACTCTCTGGTCGGGTGTCTTTTTCGGCCTGCACCGGATGCTCGCAGGGGCGTTGATCATTGCCGCGCTGTGGCTCGCGGTCCTGGCCACGACTGTCGCTTTCTGGACCCTCGATCCCCTCGCAGCACTGATGATGGCCCCCTATCTTGTGTGGGGCAGCTATGCGCTGGCGTTGAACATATCGGTCTGGCTGCGCAACCGGCACCGAGTGCGCGCCGCAGAATAAGCCACGCGGCGCACAGCAGATAGCCCGCTGCTCCGGTGCACGCGAAGCGCAATCGCCGTGCCCTGCGCTCAGGCGTTCAGATGCCGCGCGACATTCTCGACGGTGATCCAGCTTATCCGCGTGTTGGATTCGACGGTGACACCTGCGATATGCGGCGTGGCGATCAGATTGGGGGCCTCAACCAAGGGCGATCCGCCGGGCAGGGGCTCAGTGGCAAAGACATCGAGTGCCGCCCCCCCCAGCGCCCCCGTTGTCAGCGCCTGCGCCAGCGCCGCTTCATCCACGATCCCGCCGCGCGCCGTGTTGATCAGTACCGCGCCCGGCTTCATCTGCGCAAGGCAGGCCGCGTCGAACAGATTGCGGGTCTGGTCAGTGAGCGGCACATGCAGGCTCACTGCATCCGCCTTGCCCAGCAGTGCCTCGAGCGTCGCGCAATTCTCCACCCCCTCCCACGCCGGATGATCGGCGGGCAGGAACGGATCATGCGCGGCAATCGCCATGCCCAGCGCCCGCGCGCGGGCAGCGACCGCCTGCGCGATGGCACCGAACCCCAGCAGCCCCAGCACGGCGCCCGAGACCTCGAGCCCCATCATCCGCTGCCTTGGCCAGCCGCCCGCCAGCACCTCGGAACTGCCCAGCCAGGCCTTGCGCCGCAGCATCAGCACCGCCGTGATGACATATTCGGCGACCGAGACCGTATTGCCGCCTGTCGCCGGGAACACTGCCACGTCGCGCGCCTTGCAGGCCTCCATGTCGATATTGTCGAGCCCGACGCCGAGCCGCCCCACAGCCCGCAGGTTTGGGCTGGCCGCGATCAGCGCTGCATCGACCTGCGTGCGGTTGCGCACGATCAACCCGCGCGCCGGGGCGCAGGCGGCGGCCAGCCGGGCGGGGTCGTCGACCAGCGTGGGGTCATAATTGACCGAAAATGTGCGCTTGAGCCAATCGACGGCGGGTTCGTCCATGAATTCCGAAATCACGATATCGCTCATGTCCTGCTCCTCATGCCGCCGACGCGTCGGGATGCCCGTTCTCGCGCAGATCGATCACCTGATGCGTGCGGATCGAGCATTCGGCGGCCTCACCCACAAGCACGGACCAATAGCCATCGCTCAGGCTTAGCTCGGGCGTGCCCGCGCCGCTGCGCACCATCTCAAGAAACCGCGCGTGCTGGAAATAGGTGGAGCCATGATGATCGCCCGCGCGCAGGATGCGCTCATCCACTGCGACCACCTCGCGGGTCTCGCGCTTGCTCGCGCGGTCCGAGATCACGAATTCCGAATGCCGCTCCTGCCCGTCGGGGGAAAACCGCGCAGGCCCCGGCACGCAGGCATCGAGCCGCGCCTTCTCGCCGGTGACCGAAACCACTTCCTGCCAGTGCGATCCTTCGGCGAACATGCAAAGCTCCAGCATCGCGCGCGTGCCATTGGCGAAATCGACTGTCACAAACCCATGATCGACCATATCCGGCATGCGCCCGTCATAGCGCTCGTCGCGATGGTTCACATCCGCCCCGCCGCTGGCATAGACGCGGATCGGGTCGGAGCCGAGCAAGAGCCGCATCAGATCGAAGAAATGACAGCATTTCTCGACCATCGTGCCGCCGGTGCGCGCGTTGAAGCGGTTCCAGGCGCCGACCTTTTCCAGAAACGGAAAGCGATGCTCGCGGATCGAGACCATGCGCGGCGTGCCCGCGAGCCCCTCCGCGAGTGCCTCGCGCAGTCGCTCCACAGGCGGCATGTAGCGGTACTCCATCGCCACCCAGACCGGCGCGCGCCGCGCCTCGGCCGCCTTCATCAGCGCGCGGCAGTCCTCGGCGGTGGTGGCGAGCGGCTTCTCGCACAGGATCGGCTTGTCCGTCGCCAAGAGGTCGCGCATCAGCTTCGCGTGCAGGTCGTTCGGCGCGGCCAGCACATAGGCGTCGCAGAGATCCGCGCCCAGCAGCGCGCGGTGATCGTCGAATGCCCGCGCGTCCTCGCCCGCCAGCGCCTGTGCCTGCGCGCGCATCCCTGCGTCCGGGTCGCACACGGCACTCACGCGCGCCCCGTCCAGAAGTGCGATATTGCGCATGTGTTCCTGCCCCATCATGCCGGAGCCGATGATGCCATACCGGATGGGTTCCATCCTTTTCTTCCTTTCGTTTTCCCCGCCGGGTCAGTTCAGCGTCAGCCCGGCATCGACTATGAAATTCTGCCCTGTGCAACCAAGGCTCGCCTTGGAGGCGAGGAACAGCACCATGGGCGTGATATGTTTGGGCTCGAGCCGGAATTTCAGCGCCTGTTGCGCCAGAAATTCGGCATTCTTCTCGGGCGTGAGCCAGAGCTTCGCCTGCCGCTCGGTCAGGATCGCGCCGGGCACGACCGAATTGACGCGGATGCCCTGCGGCCCAAGCTCGGCGGCAAGCGAACGCGTCATGCCGCTGATCGCGGCCTTCGATGTCGTGTAGCCCAGCATCCCGGGCCGCCCTCGCATCCAGCTGATCGAGCCCATATTGATGATGCTCCCGCCGCCCTCTGCGGCCATGCCCCCGGCCACGGCCTGCGCGGCAAAGACATGATGCGACAGATTGGTGGCGAGGCAGTCACGCCAATAGTCGGGCGTCAGATCCGCGAAATCATGACGGTCATCGCGCGCGGCATTGTTTACCAGCACTGTGAAGGGGCCAAGTTGCTCGGCGAGTTTGCCGATGATCCCCGGCAAGGCATCGAGATCGCGAAGATCAGCGCGGGCAAAGCGCGCGCCCGTCTCCGCGGCCAAGGCTTCCCCGGCATCAGTGTCGAGATCCAGAACCCCCACGCGCGCGCCCTGTGCCGCAAACCCGCGCACGAAATCCGCGCCCAGCCCGGTTGCACCGCCAGTCACCAGCACGGAGGCGCCTTTCAGCGATGGGTATTGCGCAAGCTCGACCATCGCTCACCCCCCGAAACGCGGCTCGGGCAGGCCCGCGACCTCAACCCGCATGGCAAAGAGATTGCCGGAGTCGGGCCATTCCGCCAGTTCGTCTGCCGGGCGGCCATGCCGGGCCGAGGTGACATACAGCGTGCGCAGGTCCGGGCCGCCAAAGGCGCACATTGTCGGGCAGCGGGCGGGCAGGGGGTATTCCGCCACGATCTCGCCTGCGGGCGAGAGCCGCACCACGCGCCCGCCCTCATAGAGCGCGGACCAGTAGAAGCCTTCGGCATCGACCGCCGCGCCGTCGGGGCGGCCATTGCCGAAGGGGAATTGGTGGAACAGCTCGCGCGGGCCGGGCGTGCCGTCGGCGTCCAAAGGGTAGCGATAGATCACATGCGCGGGCGTGTCGGAGTGATACATCCAGGCGCGGTCGGGCGAGAAGGCGACCCCGTTCGAGACCTTGATATCGCCCGCAACCTGCATGCAGTCCAGATCCGGGGTCACGCAACACAGCATCGCATCGGGCTTGTCGCGCGGCTCGTAGATCGTGCCTGCCCAGAACCGGCCCCAGGGGTCGGCGCGGCCATCATTGAATCGGCTGATACTGGTGTCGGGCTGCGGGTTGGCGATCAGCTTCTCCTTGCGGCCCTGATCATCCAGCAGCCAGATGCCAGAGCGCAGCCCGGCGATGAAGCCACCGCCCGCGCGCAGGCCGATGCAGCCGACATTTTCCTCCATCGGCAAGGTGGCGTTTTCGCCCGTCGCAGGGTCGAAACAATTGATCGCGGGCGCCTCGATATCGACCCACCACAGCCGCTGCGTCGTGGCGCACCAGAGCGGGCATTCGCCGAGTGCGGCCTGCGCGGGATATGCGGTCTCGAAACTCATCTCAATAAACACCGCCTGCGGACTCGGGTGCTGCCTGCCCGCGAATATCGCGGATCGAGGCTTTCGCCGCCCCCATCACCAGCCCCAGGTCCGAGGCGATGGCGACATAGGAAAACCCCATCTCGATATAGCCGCGCACAGTGCCCGCATCCGCGCCCACAATCCCACAGGCGATGCCCGCCGCGCGCGCGGCCTGAGCCCCGGCTTTCAGTGCCGCCTGCACATCCGCATGCCCGATCTGGCCCAGAAGCCCCATCCCGCCCGAGAGATCGCCGGGGCCGATAAACACCGCATCGACGCCGTCGAGCGCGGCGATCTCGGGCAGGAGCGCGACCGCCTCGGGGGTTTCCAGTTGCACGATCACGGCGACCTGCGCATTGGCGCGGGCCAGATAGTCCGGCGCAGTGCCGAAACGGCTCGCGCGGTGCATCGCCGCGACCCCGCGCGTGCCCTGCGGCGGGTAGCGGGTGGCAGCGACAGCGGCGCGCGCCTCCTCGAGCGACTGAATGAAGGGGAACATGATCGAGCGCGCGCCCGCATCCATCACCCGCTTCACCATCACCGGATCATTCCACGGCACGCGCACGACCACCTCGGCGGGTGTGCCCGACAGCGCCTGCATGATCGCCGTGGTTTGGGCCAGGTCGATCGGCGAATGCTCCATATCGACAAGGATCCAGTCATAGCCCGCATGGCCCATCGCCTCGGCGATGATGGGGCTTGCGGACATGATCCAGGTGCCCAGCGGCGGAGTGCCCGCGCGCGCCTGCATCCAGGATTTGAAACGGTTTTCATCGGCTTGCATCATCGCGTCCTCTCAGAAGATTTCCGGCTCGGGCTCATCCGGCCCGCCTTGCAGGATCTCGAAATCGCATCCCTTGTCGGCCTGCGTGACATGCTCGCAGAAGAGCGCCGTGTAGCCGCGCGCGCTGCGCGGGGGCGGCGGGGTCCAAGCCTTGCGGCGCGCCTCCAGCTCGGCCTCGGGCACCAGCAACTCCAGCGTCTTCGCTTCCACATCAAGCGCAATCTCGTCGCCATCGCGCAGCAGCGCGAGCGGCCCGCCGACCGCGCTCTCGGGAGCGACATGCAGCACGCAGGTGCCGTAATGCGTCCCGCTCATCCGCGCGTCCGAAATGCGGACCATATCGCGCACGCCCTTGGCCAGCAGATGCTTGGGGATCGGCAGCGCCCCCCATTCGGGCATCCCCGGCGCGCCTTTGGGGCCGGCATTGCGCAGCACCAGCACCGAGTCGGGCGTGATGCCGAGGGCCGGGTCATCAATGCGCGCGACCAGATCGGCATGAGTGTCGAACACCACCGCGCGGCCGCGATGCTGCATCAGATGCGTGCTGGCCGCACTGGGCTTGATGACCGCGCCATCGGGGGCGAGATTGCCGCGCAGCACCGCCATCGCAGCGGCCTGTGACACAGGGTTGTCCAGCGGGCGGATCATGCTGTCGTCATAGCATTCCGCGCCCTCCAGCATATCGGCCAGCGTGCCGGTGACCGTGCGCGCGGACAGATCGAGCCGGTCGCGCAGCCGTGCCAGCAGGGCAGGCAGCCCGCCTGCGAAATAGAAATCCTCCATCAGCCGGTCGCCTGCCGGGAAGATATTGACCAACACCGGCACCTCGCCCGCCGCGCGGTCCAGATCGGCGAGGCCAAACTCGACCCCCGCGCGCCGCGCCAGCGCCACCAGATGCACGGCCGCATTTGTCGAGCCCCCCAGCGCCATGAAGACCCGCGCGCCATTCTCGAACGAGGCGCGGCTCAGCACATCCGAGGGGCGCAGGTTGTCCCACACCATTTCGACAATGCGGCTGCCGCAGGCCGAGGCCATGCGCGCATGGCCCGAATCCGCGGCTGGCACCGAGGAGGCGCCGGGCAGCGTCAGCCCCATCGCATCCACGATCGAGGTCATGGTCGAAGCCGTGCCCATCGTGTTGCAGGTCCCGACCGAGCGCGTCATGCGGCTTTCCAGATCGACCCAGTCCGCCTGCGTGATCTCGCCCGAGCGCAGCTTGTCCCAATAGGCGCGCGTATGCGTGCCCGCGCCCAGCGTGCGGCCTTTCCAGCGCCCGTTCAGCATCGGCCCGGCCGGGCAGAAGATCGCCGGGATATTCATCGAGATCGCGCCCATCAACAGCCCCGGCGTGGTCTTGTCGCAGCCGCCCAGCAACACGGCCCCGTCGATGGGATGCGAGCGCAGAAGCTCCTCGGTCTCCATCGCCAGAAAATTGCGGTAAAGCATGGTGGTAGGCTTCACCATCACCTCGCCCAGCGAGAGCGCGGGCAACTCCACCGGGAAACCGCCCGCCGCCCAGACCGCGCGTTTCACGGCCTCCGCGCGGTCGCGCAGATGCGCGTGGCAGGGGCTGAGATCGGACCATGTGTTGATGATCCCGATCACGGGCTTGCCCATGAATTCCTCGCGCCGCAGGCCCATCTGCTGCGTGCGCTGCCTGTGCGCAAAACCGCGCATATCGGCCGAGGCATACCACCTCTGGCTGCGTAGCTGATCTAGGCTGCGTTTCGACACGACCCCCTCCCAAACAGCATGCGAAGGCATGCCGGAACCTGTCGACACATACCTTGTCAGGATTTTCATATCGCTGCAAGGTGGCAAATGATTTTTTCCAAGCAGTCAGTATTTTCATATCACAATATTCATCAACATGCTGAAAAAGCTTAATAAACGAAAATCCCACAAAGATTGACAGGTTGAAATCCCCGTGATACCAACTTTCGCAGCGCTGCGAAATCGTAGGAGGCGATTGCGCAGCAAGCTGCGGGGAGGGGTGCAATGGACGCAGTCATCGGCGGGCTGAATGTCGTCAACCGAACGCTGACGCGCTACGCGGGTTATGCGGCGACCGCGCTGCTGTTCGGCATGCTGGGCGTCGTGATCGTTCATGTATTTTATCGCTATGTTCTGGGCGACAGCTTCGGCTGGACCGAGGAATTGTCGCGTACGATGATGGTGTGGATGGCGTTCCTCTATTTCCCGACCGCCCATCGCTACGGGATGAATGTCAGCCTCGATATCTTCGTCTCCGCCATCCAGGACCACCCGATCATGCGCTATGTCGGGCTGTTGATCGAATTGTCGGTCTTCATCATGCTCTGCGGCGCGATCTGGCTCGGCTACGGGCTGATGTCGCGCGCGGGGTCCAGCTTCACGCTCTCGCTGCGCCTGCCGCTCAGCTATGTCTATGCGATCATGCCGATCGGGTTTGCGCTCGTGGCGCTGGTCTCTTTCGAGCGGCTGCTGCGACTGATCGGCAATATCTTCCCCCCGGGCCGGTATCAGGTGAATGTCTTCGGCTCTTCCACTGCGGCAGGGAGCTGAGAGCATGGCCTTTCTCTACATCTACATCTTTCTCGGGCTCCTGATCATCGGCACGCCCATTGTCTTCGTGATGCTGCTCGCGCCGGGGCTGACGCTGATCCTCGAAGACAATATGCGCTTTCTCAACCTGCTGGTGCAGCGGCTTTTCGCGGGTATGGACAGCTTCCCGCTCATGGCGCTGCCCTTCTTCATCCTCGCGGGCGAGTTGATGACTGCAGGCGGTGTCACCAGCCGGATCGTGAAATTCGCCGAAACCTTCGTGGCGCATCGCAAGGCGGGGCTGGGGCAGGTGTCGGTGTCTTCCTCGATCATGCTCGCGGGCGGCTCGGGCTCGGCCGTGGCCGACGCCTCGGCACTTGGCGGGGTTATGATCCCGGGCATGCATCAGGCGGGCTACACCAAATCCTTCTCGGCGGCGATCACGGCGGCCTCGGCGGTGCTCGCCTCGATCATCCCGCCCTCGGGGCTGATGATCCTCTACGCCTTCATCATGAATGTCTCGGTCGCCGCGATGTTCGCCGCCGCGATCATCCCCGGGCTGATCATCGGCTTCGGGCTGATGGTGGTGGTCGCGATTGTCGCGCGGTTCCGCACCTTCCCCGATCCGGCCGAGCGGGCAAGCTGGGCCGAGTCCTGGGAGACTGGAAAATCTGCGTTCCTGCCACTCCTGACCCCCATCATCCTGATCGGCGGCATCGTCGGCGGCGTTTTCACCCCCACCGAGGGTGCGGCGGTCGCGGCCTTCTACGCGCTCATCCTCGGCGTGTTCATCACCCGCGAGATCAGCCTGAAGCAGCTCATCGAGGTGTTTTCCAAGGCCGCGCTGAAATCCGCGATCATCCTGCTGCTGGTCGGCGCGGCGGTGTCCTTCGCTTCGCTGGTCAGCCTGAAGGGCACGCCGCAGCTTGTCTCGGGCTTCATCCTGAACATCACCACCGATCCGCTCATGCTGTTTCTGGTCGTGGTGCTGTTCCTGCTGGCCATCGGCACAATCATGGATGCCGGCCCCGCGATCCTGATCCTCGCGCCGATCCTGGCCCCGGTGCTGGTGGGCGTGGGCATTCACCCGATCCATTTCGCCGTTGTGATGTGTGTCACGCTCATCATCGGGCTGATCACGCCGCCACTCGGGCTCGTGCTCTTCGTGGTCTCGGGCATCTCGGGCGAGCGGATCGAGCGCATTTCCTGGGATCTGATCCCATACTTCCTGTTCGAGGTCGCGGTGGTCGTGAGCCTCGTGCTGTTTCCCGATCTGGTCATGTGGTTGCCACGCTGGCTCGGGTATGTCTGACGAACCAATCCAAAAGGGAGGAAACCTGACATGTTGGACCTGAAAGAAACCTTCAAGAGCACGCGCACGGCGTTGCTCGCAGGCGCAGTCGCGCTGGCGGGCGGTCTCGCCCCACAGGCGCTGGACGCCACCGCGCTGAACCTCGTCTTCCTCGCCAATGAGGACGACCAGGAATATGATGCAGCCCTGGTGTTCAAGAACTTCGTCGAAGCCCGCACCGGCGGCGAAGTCACCGTCAACATCTTCGTGGGCGCGCAGCTTTGCGGCTCGGCCAATGAGTGCTTCGAGTCCATGCGCGCGGGCGTCGTGAACATGTACACGGCGACTGCGGGCGGCGCCTCGGCGATCTATCCGCCTGTGCAGGGGATGGATATTCCCTACGCGCTCAGCTCCGACCGTGTGGCGCAGCTCGTGCTGCAGGACCCGGAATTCACCAACTTCATGCGCGAGCAGATTCTGGAATCGTCCAATAACGACATCCTGCTTCTGGCCATGACCCAGACCGGCGGCTGGCGCAACTTCGCTTCACGCGACAAACCGATCCGCACCCCGGCGGATGTCGAAGGGGTCCGCTTCCGCACCATCGAGTCCGAGATCCAGCAGCGTCTGGTCCGCTCCATGGGTGGCTCGCCCACCCCGATCCCGTGGCTCGAGGTCTATACTGCGCTGCAGACCGGCGTGGTTGATGGTACCAAGAACTCGATCAGCGACATCGCCAACATGAACTTCCAGGAGCAGCTGCAATACATCACGCTGGACGGGCACGCCTATATGGCGTCGATGTGGTTCATCGACAACGCCACCTTCCAGTCGCTCGACCCCGAACATCAGGCCGTGGTGCTTGATGGCGGCGCGTTGATGTCGACCGTGCAGTTCGGCATCCAGCCCCGCAAGGAGCTTGACGCGTATCAGAAATGGCTCGATGCGGGCAATGAGATCATCGCGCCCAGCGATGAGGAAATGGAGCTGTTCCGCGAGCATGCTGCACCAATCCGCGACTGGTATCTGGAAAGCTTCGGTGATGCGGGCCGCGAATTCCTCGAAGCCTTCGAGGCCGCTGTGGAGCGCGCCGAAGCTCAGGTCGAGGGCGACCGCGCCTCGGCCATGCGCTGATCCCGTCACGATGTGACCGCAAATGATGGGCGCGATCAGCTACAGGGTTGATCGCGCCCGTTTTTCGTTCCAGACCCTGACCCGCCAAACCGAGTTCCACACGCCCGGGCTACAAAGCCGCGTCCTGCAAGAGGGTATCGCATGACCGAGCATCGCCAGCGCCGCTCGACCCAGCGCACCACCATGAGCGATGTGGCGCGCGTGGCCGGTGTCTCGCCTTCAACCGTGTCGCTTTTCCTGCGCGAGCCCGAGGCCGTGTCCGAGGCCCGCCGCCAGCGCATCCAGCGCGCCATCGACAGCCTGCGCTATGTGCCCAACCGCATGGCCGGGGCGCTGGCCACGGCCTCGACCCGCGTGGTCGGCGTGATCGTGCCCTCGCTGGTCAATTCCTTCTTCGCCGAGACTGTCAGTGCACTGCAATCGGCGCTGATGACAGAGGGCTACCAGATCCTCATTGGCCACACGAATTACGATCCTGCGCGCGAGGAAGAACTGGTGCGCACCTTCCTGTCATGGTCGCCCTCGGGCGTGGTGCTGACCGGGCTGAGCCACAGCCGTGCAACGCGCCAGATGCTCGAGGCCTCCAGCGTGCCAGTGGTCGAGATGTGGGAGATCGGCCCGCACCCCATCGACCTGCTGGTGGGCTTTTCGCATGCCGATGTGGGTCGGTTGCAGACCCGCCATCTGATCGAGCGCGGCTGCCGCGCGATTGCCTTTATCGGCGCGCAACTCGACAAGGATGGGCGCGCCACACAACGCGCAGAGGGCTACCGCGATGTGCTGCATGCCCATTCGGGGCTCGCCGCGCCCGAGATCGTGGTGGCCGATGCCCAGAGCGCCAAGGCCGGTGCAGGGGTGTTTCGCGACTTGCTCGTACGGCGCAGCGATCTCGATGGGGTGGTGTTTTCCAACGATATTCTGGCCCTCGGCGCGCTGATGGAGGCGCGGCGGCGCGGCATCGACATCCCCGGCCAGATGCGGATGATCGGCTTTGGCGGGCTCGATTTCACCTCCTCGCAGGTGGCCGAGCTTTCCACCATCCTGCCACCCCGCCGCGAGATCGGCGCGCATGTGGCGCAGATGCTCTTGGCCCGGATCGAGGGCCGCGAGACCGCCGAGCGCATCGTGCTGGACCCTGTGCCCGTCTACCGGCGCAGCACAGAGGCCGAGGGCGCCGCGCAACAGACGCGGACGGGGTGAGGGTGGGATCCTGTGTGTCTACCCAGAATGCACTAGGACGGCTCACAAAAACCAGCTGAAGCTGCCTGAACATACGCGCTCGGCTGTCTCGTTCCTATTCTATTTCCCAAACATTTCCGTCGAAACTGACAGTCCCGTCGCCGAGCTCAGCCTGTTGGCATTCGGTCCCGGCATGACGCTCTGGAGAAGTCAATGTTCGGCAATAACTTCCATCGCGGACGGTCCAAGCGCCCTCAACTTCATCACCGTTGGCGAGTGTGCCGGATAGCTGTCCGTTGGAGCTGAGCAACAATCTGTTATTGCCCTGAACAAGCGTCCTTCCGGATATCGCTGCCGTTACAGGATCATCCTGAGCGATTTCGTCGGTCGCCAAACATGCGACCATGGTAAAGCAAGCGAGAATTGCAAACGGCCAACCTTTAAATATCATATTTGTCTCCTTCCAGGACTGTCAAAATGCCGAAGAACTTCACGTCAGGCGTTCATTGTATCATAACCGTGATAATAATTGAACGCACAGGATTACGAAAAAATTCTCCAGAATACGTCTCCACCTGTCTCTGCGTTACCAATGCATAAGTAGCGAAGGCTTCTCACATGACGCCTCTGACACTCGCCAAGCTCCTTACCCACCCCCATGCACCGTAACCCGCGTGATCTGGTGATAGCGCTGCCCCGGGCGCAGGATCGCGGGCGGAAAGCCCGGCTGGTTGGGCGCATCGGGCCAGGCCTGCGGCTCCAGCGCCACGCCAGCATATTGGCCGTAGGGCGTGCCATCCGGCCCGATCACGCCCGCGCGCGGCAGGCCGTGGCCGGTATAGACCTGCAACCCCGGCTCGGTCGTCATCATCTCCAGCGCCACCCCGGAGGCCGCGCTTTTCAGCCAGGCCGCTGGCCGCAGCATCCCCGGCGCGCCCGAGAGGCAGAAATTATGGTCAAGCGCCACCTCGTGCAGGCTGCGGGGCGTGCGGAAATCGAACGCGCTGTCTGCGACAGGGCGGATCTCGCCCGTCGGGATCAGCGTGTCATCCACCGGCAGATAGGCCTCCGCCGCAATCCGCAGCCGGTGCTGCGCGATCGAGCCTGTGTCGTCGAGCGCATAGAGATTATGCTGCGCGAAACTGCAGGGCGTGGGGCGGTCGGTCTCAGCCGTGACTTCGAATTGCAGGGTGGTCCCGTCGATGCTGATCTCCAGCTCGACCTCCAGATTGCCCGGAAACCCCATATGCCCATCCGCCATATGCAGCCCCAGCCGCAGCCGGTCGGTGGCGTGGTCGCGCAGCTCCCAAAGCTG
Organism: Paracoccaceae bacterium; assembly: GCA_003567315.1. Classification (GTDB taxonomy): domain Bacteria; phylum Pseudomonadota; class Alphaproteobacteria; order Rhodobacterales; family Rhodobacteraceae; genus Roseinatronobacter. The sequence continues at coordinate 8,328 of PWZT01000096.1, read as the reverse complement.
ATGCGCGCTGCCCTCGGGGCCACCATGCAGGCAGTTGCGCCCGTGGCAATTCTGCCCCAGCGCATGGTCCTGCCCGTCAAGCGTGAAGCGCGCCTCCCCGATCCGGTTGGCGAAACGTCCCACCATCGCCCCGAAATAGGCCATCGGGCCGAGATAGGGCGCGAGCGTGGGGGCTGCGAGGGTGAGCGGATGCGCGACGCCCTCGCGCCGCAGATCCTGCATGATCGCGCCCAGCGTCAGCACCTGCGCGCTGAGCCCGTCCCCCTGCACCCCCACGCGCAGCACCTCGCGGCCATCGGGCATCTTGCCGAATGTCTCGATCATCGCGGCCCCTTTCATTCACTGATCCACTATCGACCACAAGCGCCGTCCCTGTCCAGCCACCGCCCCTGTCTGCGCTATCATCGCCCTCACCCCCGCGTGATCCTCTTGCCATGTGCCAGGGAAGGCTCTAGGCAGAGCGCGTCACACGCAACGATCCGGAGATCACTGATGGCCAGACCCAGAATTGCACTGATCGGCGCGGGGCAGATTGGCGGCACGCTCGCCCATCTGGCCGCGATCAAGGAACTCGGCGATGTAATCCTCTTCGACATCGCCGAAGGCACCCCGCAGGGCAAGGCGCTCGATATCGCGGAATCCGGCCCGGCCGAGGGCTTCGACGGCAGCTTCAAGGGCACCAATGATTATGCCGATATCGCGGGCGCGGATGTCTGCATCGTCACTGCCGGCGTGCCGCGCAAGCCCGGCATGAGCCGCGATGACCTCTTGGGTATCAACCTCAAGGTCATGAAATCGGTGGGCGAGGGCATTGCCACCCATGCCCCCGATGCCTTCGTCATCTGCATCACCAACCCGCTCGATGCGATGGTCTGGGCGTTGCGCGAGTTTTCGGGCCTGCCGCATGCCAAGGTGGTGGGCATGGCGGGCGTGCTCGATTCCGCGCGCTTCCGCCATTTCCTGAGCCTGGAGTTCAAGGTCTCGATGCGCGATGTCACCGCCTTCGTGCTCGGCGGGCATGGCGACACGATGGTGCCGCTGGTGCGCTACTCGACGGTCGCGGGCATCCCGCTGCCGGATCTGGTCAGCATGGGCTGGACCTCGCAGGACAAGCTCGACTCCATCGTCCAGCGCACCCGCGATGGCGGGGCGGAGATCGTGGGCTTGCTGAAAACCGGCTCTGCCTTCTACGCGCCTGCGACCAGCGCGATCGAGATGGCGGAGGCCTATCTGAAAGACCAGCGCCGCCTGCTGCCTTGCGCTGCGTATTGCGATGGTGAATTCGGGCTCAAGGGCATGTATGTCGGCGTGCCCACGATCATCGGCGCAAACGGGATCGAGAAGATCGTCGATATCAAGCTGACCAAGGACGAGCAGGAGATGTTCGACAAATCGGTCGAATCCGTGCGCAATCTGGTCACTGCCTGCAAGGGCATCGACTCGACGCTCGCCTGAACCGGAGACGACTCGATTTTTCAGCAAAAGGCCGCGCTATGAGCGCGGCCTTCATGCATTTTGCGATGTTTGCGGTCACATGGCGCAGGCGCGGGAATCAGTTTGAGATTTTGTGATCACACCCTGAAAAACCGTGATCACATAGCTTCGATTTTTCGCCGATTGGGCGTGATAGGGTCGATTTACCGTTGTTTTTCGCGCATAATCTGCGATGCAAAAGGGGAGCAACAGCAAAAAATGGGACAGTTTCATGAATATTCATGAGTATCAGGCAAAAGGGCTTCTGCGCTCTTATGGCGTGCCTGTTTCCGATGGCCGGATCGTGTTCAAGGCCGAAGAGGCGAAATCCGCTGCCGGCGAACTCGATGGCCCGCTCTGGGTGGTCAAGGCACAGATCCATGCGGGTGGCCGCGGCAAGGGCAGCTTCAAGGAAGCATCGGCGGGCGAAAAAGGCGGCGTGCGGCTCGCCAAATCCGTGGCCGAGGCCGAGGAACACGCCAAGGCGATGCTGGGCCGGACACTTGTGACCCATCAGACCGGGCCTGCGGGCAAGCAGGTCAATCGCGTCTATATCGAGGATGGCTCGGATATCGAGCGTGAGCTGTATCTTGCGCTTCTGGTGGATCGCGTGACCTCGCGCATCAGCTTCGTCGTCTCGACCGAAGGCGGCATGGATATCGAGGACGTCGCGGCGAACACGCCGGAGAAGATCCTGTCCTTCAGCGTCGATCCCGCGACTGGTATTCAGGGCTTTCATGGCCGCCGCGTGGCTTTCGCGCTGGGGCTGGAAGGCAAGCAGGTCAAGCAATGCGTCGATCTGGTCGGCAAGCTCTACAAGCTCTTTGTCGAGCGCGATGCCGAGATGGTCGAGATCAACCCGCTGATCGTGACCGACAAGGGCGATTTGAAATGTCTCGACGCGAAAATGGGTTTTGACTCGAACGCGCTCTATCGCCAGCAGGAAATCCTCGCGCTGCGCGACGAGACCGAGGAAGACCCCAAGGAACTCGCGGCTTCCAAATATGACCTGAACTATATCGCGCTCGATGGCGAGATCGGCTGCATGGTCAATGGTGCGGGGCTTGCGATGGCCACGATGGACATCATCAAGCTCTATGGCGCGGAGCCTGCGAACTTCCTCGATGTGGGCGGCGGTGCGACCAAGGAGAAGGTGACCGAAGCCTTCAAGATCATCACCTCGGATCCGAATGTGAAAGGCATCCTCGTCAATATCTTCGGCGGCATCATGCGCTGTGACATCATCGCCGAAGGCGTGATCGCGGCGGTGAAGGAAGTCGGGCTGCAAGTCCCGCTGGTCGTGCGTCTGGAAGGCACGAATGTCGAGAAGGGGAAAGAGATCATCGAGGCCTCGGGGCTCAATGTGATCGCCGCCGACAACCTGTCGGATGCGGCGGAAAAGATCGTCAAGGCAGTGAAGGGGTAAGCAGATGGCTGTTCTCGTTGATAAAAACACCAAGGTCATCTGTCAGGGCTTCACTGGTAGCCAAGGCACTTTCCATTCCGAGCAGGCGATCGCCTATGGCACCCAGATGGTCGGGGGCGTGACGCCGGGCAAGGGCGGGCAGGAGCATCTTGGCCTGCCGGTCTTCAACTCCGTGCATGAGGCGAAAGACAAGACCGGGGCCAATGCAAGCGCCATCTATGTGCCCCCGCCCTTCGCCGCCGACTCGATCCTCGAGGCGATTGACGCCGGCATGGAGCTGATCGTGTGCATCACCGAAGGCATCCCCGTGCTCGACATGGCAAAGGTCAAGCGCGCGCTGATGGACAGCGACTCGGTGCTGGTCGGCCCCAACTGCCCCGGTGTCATCACGCCGGACGCCTGCAAGATCGGCATCATGCCCGGCCATATCCACCGCCGCGGCTCCGTGGGCGTGGTCTCGCGTTCGGGCACGCTGACCTATGAGGCCGTCAAGCAGACGACTGATGTAGGGCTGGGCCAGTCCACCTGCGTGGGCATTGGTGGCGACCCGATCAAGGGCACCGAACATATCGATGTGCTCGAATGGTTCCTCGCCGATGACGAGACCGAGTCGATCATCATGATCGGCGAGATCGGCGGCAGCGCCGAGGAAGAGGCCGCGCAGTTCCTCAAGGACGAAGCCAAGCGCGGGCGCTCCAAGCCCTGCGCGGGCTTCATCGCCGGGCGCACAGCGCCTCCGGGCCGTCGCATGGGCCATGCCGGTGCGATTGTGGCTGGCGGCAAGGGCGGGGCCGAGGATAAGATCGAGGCCATGAAATCGGCCGGAATCATCGTGGCCGATAGCCCTGCGGGTCTGGGTGAAGCTGTGCTCAAGGCCATCGGCAAATAGGCCAGCCCCGCGCGGGAGGAGGCGCTGCAATGACCTTTGTGAACGCTGTGAAAAGCCGCTTTCAGAACGCCCTGAAATTTTCAGGGCGTTCGCGGCGCCCGGAGTACTGGTGGTTTTTCCTCTTCGTCTTCGCAGGCGCATTTGTCATCGGGCTGATCGAGCGTTTCGCGCTTGGCGGCGGGCAGATGCTGACCCGCATCTTCCAGTTGATCGTTTTCCTGCCCTTCCTCGCTGTCGCATGGCGGCGCTTGCAGGATACAGGCCGCCCCGGCTGGTGGGTGCTTGTGCCGTCCGCGATCATCGTGGTCAGTGCCATTTACGCAGGCTCGGTCAGCCGCACCCTGGTTGCGCGCGTACTCGACCAGCCCGACGCGACCGCACCGATGCTGACCGGGCCGGAAACGGGGATTTTCCTCGCGATGTTGCTCTTTCAGGTGGCTGCCGGGCTCGTGATCATCTGGTGGATGTCGCGCCCCAGCCAGCGCGGTGACAATCGCTACGGCCCCGAACCCCGCGTGCACCGCGCGCATTAACCTTCAATTCGTTGCTGCCACAGAGGTGCCAAGATGAACGAACAGAGCCCGATCCAAGGCGAGAGTTTTCTCGAAGGCCAGAACGCGGCCTATGTCGAGGCGCTTCAGGCGCGACATGCGGCTGACCCGTCCTCGGTCGATGATGTCTGGGCTGAATATTTCCGCAGCCTCGGCGAGGGCGCCAAGGACGCGCAAGCCGCCGCACGCGGCCCGAGCTGGGCGCGCGGCGACTGGCCGCCTGTGCCCAGCGACGAGCTGACATCGGCGCTGACCAGCGACTGGCCCGCGGCCGCTGCGGCCCCCACCGCCGAGAAGAAGGCCGCGGCCGAGAAGATCACCAAGAAAGCCGCCGACAAGGGCGTGACGCTGACCGCCGAGCAGGTGCGCATGGCGGTGATCGACTCGCTTCGCGCGCTGATGATCATCCGCGCCTACCGGATCCGGGGCCATCTGGTCGCCGATCTCGACCCGCTGGGCATGCGCAAGGAAGAGCCCCATCCCGAGCTCGACCCCAAGAGCTATGGCTTCACCGAAGCCGATATGGACCGCCCCATCTTCATCGACAATGTGCTGGGGCTCGAAGTCGCCTCGCTGCGCGAGATCATCGAGATCCTGAACCGCACCTATTGCAGCACCTTCGCGCTGCAATTCATGCATATCTCGGACCCCGAGCAGGTCTCATGGCTCAAGGAGCGGATCGAGGGCTATGGCAAGGAAATCGCCTTCACCAAGCAGGGCCGCCGCGCGATCCTCAACAAGCTGGTGGAGGCCGAGGGCTTCGAGAAATTCCTGCATGTGAAATACATGGGCACCAAGCGCTTCGGTCTTGACGGCGGCGAAGCGGTGATCCCGGCGATGGAGCAGATCATCAAGCGCGGCGGCGCGCTGGGGCTGAAGGAAATCGCCATCGGCATGCCCCATCGCGGGCGCCTCTCGGTGCTGGCCAATGTGATGGGAAAACCGTATCGCGCGATCTTCAACGAGTTTCAGGGCGGCAGCTTCAAGCCCGATGAGGTCGATGGTTCGGGCGATGTGAAATACCACCTTGGCGCGTCCTCGGACCGCGAATTCGATGGCAACAGCGTGCACCTCTCGCTCACCGCCAACCCCTCGCATCTGGAGGCCGTGAACCCGGTCGTCTTCGGCAAGGTGCGCGCGAAACAGGATCAGATCAACGATACCGAACGCCGTCAGGTCATGGCGGTGCTACTGCATGGCGACGCGGCCTTTGCAGGGCAGGGCGTGGTGGCCGAGGGCTTCGGTCTGTCGAGTTTGCGTGGGCATCGCACAGGCGGGACCATGCATATCGTGGTCAACAACCAGATCGGCTTCACCACCGCCCCGCATTTCTCGCGCTCCTCGCCATACCCCACCGATATCGCGCTGATGGTGGAAGCGCCGATCTTCCATGTGAATGGCGATGACCCGGAAGCGGTGGTGCATGCTGCGAAAGTGGCGACCGAGTTCCGGCAGAAATTCCTCAAGGATGTGGTCATCGACATCTTCTGCTATCGCCGCTTCGGGCATAACGAAGGCGATGAGCCGATGTTCACCAATCCGCAGATGTATACGCGGATCAAGAAGCATAAATCCACGCTGCAACTCTATACCGAGCGGCTGGTGAAGGACGGGCTGATCCCCGAAGGCGAGATCGAGGATATGAAGGCCGCGTTTCAGGCCTTCCTGAATGACGAGTTCGAAGCAGGCAAGGTCTTCAAGCCTAACAAGGCCGACTGGCTCGACGGGCGCTGGTCCCATCTCGACCGCAAGGGCGAGGAATATCAGCGCGGCGAGACATGGATCTCCAAGGAGACCATGGACGAAGTCGGCGCGGCGCTCACGCGCTACCCCGAGGGCTTCAACATCCACCGCACGGTCGCGCGGCAACTGGAGGCGAAAAAGGAAATGTTCGCCTCGGGCAAGGGCTTCGACTGGGCTACGGGTGAGGCGCTTGCCTTCGGCAGTCTGGCCACCGAGGGCTACCCGGTGCGCCTGTCGGGGCAGGATTCGACGCGCGGGACATTTTCGCAGCGCCATTCGGCCTTTATCGATCAGGTCACCGAAGACCGTTACTATCCGCTCAACAACATCAAGGAAGGGCAGGCGCGCTACGAGGTCATCGACTCGATGCTCTCGGAATATGCGGTGCTCGGTTTCGAGTATGGCTACTCATTGGCCGAGCCCAATGCGCTGGTGATGTGGGAAGCGCAATTCGGCGATTTCGCCAATGGCGCGCAGATCATGTTCGACCAGTTCATCTCCTCGGGCGAAAGCAAATGGCTGCGCATGTCGGGGCTGGTGATGCTCTTGCCGCACGGCTTCGAGGGGCAGGGGCCGGAGCATTCCAGCGCACGGCTCGAGCGGTTCCTGCAGATGTGCGCGCAGGACAACTGGATCGTCGCGAACTGCACGACGCCTGCGAATTACTTCCACATCCTGCGCCGCCAGATCCATCGCAGCTACCGCAAGCCGCTGGTGCTGATGACGCCGAAATCACTCCTGCGCCACAAGCTCGCCATCTCGGAGGCGGCCGATTTCATCGAAGGGTCGAGCTTCCATCGCGTGCTCTGGGATGACGCGCAGAAGGGCAACAGCGACACCGAGCTGAAGCCCGACGACAAGATCAGGCGTGTGGTGATGTGTTCGGGCAAGGTCTATTTCGACCTGCTCGAAGAGCGCGACGCGCGCGGGATCGACGATGTCTATCTGATGCGGGTCGAGCAATTCTACCCCTTCCCGGCGATGTCGCTGCTGCATGAATTGCAGCGTTTCGCCAATGCCGAGGTGATCTGGTGTCAGGAAGAGCCCAAGAACCAGGGCGCCTGGTCATTCATCGAGCCCAATATCGAATGGGTCCTGTCAAGGATCGACGGGGTGAGCCAACGCCCGCGCTATGTCGGCCGCCCGGCCTCGAGCTCGGTGGCGACAGGGCTTGCCAGCCAGCATAAAGCACAACAAGAGGCGCTCGTGAATGAAGCGCTGACAATCGAGGGATAACAAGGACATGTCTTCCGAAGTTCGAGTGCCCACCCTGGGCGAAAGCGTGACCGAGGCCACTGTGGCGACCTGGTTCAAGAAGCCCGGCGATGATGTGGCCGTCGATGAGATGCTCTGCGAGCTGGAAACCGACAAGGTGACCGTCGAAGTGCCCTCGCCCGTGGCGGGCACGCTGGGCGAGATCGTGGCCGGGGAAGGCGAGACCGTGGGGGTGGATGCGCTGCTGGCGATGATCACCGAGCCCGGCAGCGCCGCCGAGCCCACACCGTCGAAGCAGGAGAAGAAAGCCGCGCCAAAAGCCGAGGCGAAACCGGAGAGCGGCGCGGATGAGAGCGTCGATGTCATGGTGCCTGCGCTTGGCGAGAGCGTGAGCGAGGCGACCGTGGCGAGCTGGTTCAAGAAACCCGGCGAGAGCGTCGCGCAGGACGAGATGCTGTGCGAGCTGGAGACCGACAAGGTCTCGGTGGAGGTGCCCTCGCCCGCAGCGGGTGTGCTGGCCGAGATCCTCGCCGAGGAGGGCGCGACTGTTAGTGCCGGCGGCAAGCTCGCCGTGATCTCGGGCAGCGCCTCGGGGGCCGCGCCCGCCGCCGCCCCGGCGCAAGAGGCGCCGTCCGAGAGCAAGGGCCGCGATGTGGAGGACGCGCCTTCGGCCAAGAAGCTGATGGCCGAGAAGGGCCTCTCGCCCGATCAGGTCAGCGGCAGCGGCCGCGACGGGCGGATCATGAAGGAAGACGTCCAGCGCGCCGAGGCGGCCCCAGCGGCTGCGCCGACTGTGCCCACCCCGGCGGCCCAACAAGCCCCCCGCGCCCCTGTGCCCGCCGATGACGCCGCGCGCGAGGAGCGCGTGCGCATGACCAAGCTGCGCCAGACCATCGCGCGGCGTCTGAAGGAGGCGCAGAACACCGCCGCCATGCTGACCACCTATAACGAGGCCGATATGGGTGGCATCATGGAGTTGCGCAACGAATACAAGGACATGTTCGAGAAGAAGCACGGCGTGAAGATGGGCT
>PWZT01000069.1 GCA_003567315.1 Paracoccaceae bacterium | reverse complement strand
TTCTGATCAAACGCATCGGCAGCGCCATTCTGGTGATGCTGGCTGTCGCCTTCCTCGCCTTCCTGATCTTTGCTGTCGCCGGGGACCCGGTGGAAATGATGGTCAACGAACAGGCCACGCAAGCCGATCGCGACGCGTTGCGCGAACGGCTGGGATTGGATCAGCCCTTTCTGGTGCAGTATGTCACATTCGTGATTAACGCCGCGCAGGGGGAATTTGGCATCTCCTACCAGACGCAGCGCGATGTGATGTCGCTGATCGCAAGCCGCCTGCCTGCGACGCTGGAACTTGTTTTCATCGCATCCATGCTGTCGCTACTGATCGGCGTCCCGCTGGGGGTGATCACGGCCATTCATCGCGGAAAATGGTTTTCCGAAGGGTTGCAATTCCTGAGCATATTCGGCGTGTCGCTGCCCAGTTTCGTGATCGCCATCATGCTGATTCTGGTGTTTTCGGTCACCTTGGGCTGGGCCCCCGGCTTCGGGCGGGGCGAGACAGTGCAGATCGGCTGGTGGTCCACTGGATTGCTGACTCCTTCGGGCCGCAGCGCGATCATCCTGCCTGCCATTGCACTGGCGCTTTATGAGATCACTCTGGTGATGCGCATTGTCCGGGCTGAGATGCTGGAGGTGCTGCGCTCGGATTTCGTCAAATTCGCGCGTGCCCGTGGCGTGCCCCGCCGGATCGTCCATTACCGCCACGCGCTGCGCAACTGTCTGATGCCAGTGGCCACGCTGACGGCGATGAATTTCGGCACGCTGATCGCCTTCGCGCTGGTCACGGAAACGGTGTTCCAGTGGCCGGGCATGGGGCTGTTGTTCATACAGGCCGTGCTGAATCTCGATTTCCCGATCATGGCCGCGTATCTGGTCATCATCTCTGCCATCTTCGTCACGCTCAACACGCTGGTCGATATCATCTATGCGGTGATCGACCCGCGCTTGCGTCAGGAAAAAATCTGAAAGGGAGGGGGGTTGCAATGACCCTGCGAGTAGATGGGGAACCGGTCTTGACGCGGCCGTCGCGTCTGGCGCGGATGCGTGACAGCGATCTGTGGTATTCCTTTGTCACCCATCGCGGCGCAGTTGTGGGGGCCTGCCTGCTGTTCGCGCTGATCGCGGCGGCCTTTGCTGCGCCGCTGATCGCGCCGCAAAATGTTTACGACTCCGCGCAACTGCAATTGATGAACGCGCGCGTGCCACCGATATGGCTGGAAGGCGGGCGCTGGCCCTTCATCCTGGGTACCGACATTCAGGGGCGCGATGTTCTGTCGGGCATACTTTATGGCTCGCGCACCTCGATCCTGATTGCCGTATCGGCGGTGGTGCTGTCCCTGGTGATCGGGGTTCTGGTTGGCCTCGCGGCAGGGTTCTTCGGCGGCATCATCGACAATCTGTTGATGCGCTTTGCGGATGTGCTGCTGTCCATCCCGACCATCCTGTTGGCGATTCTGGCCAGCGCCGTGGCGATGGATATGCTGCCATCAAGCTGGCGCGCGCTGGGGGCGGCGGGGGTGATCGTCTTTGCGATCACGCTCAGCAATTGGGTGCAGTATGCGCGCATCGTCCGCGCCCAGACCAGTGTCGAGCGGCGCAAGGAATATGTGGAAGCCGCGCGCCTGTTGCGCGTCAGCCCGCGCCGGATCATGCTGCGCCATATCCTGCCCAACACGCTGACGCCGGTTCTGGTGGCCGCCACGCTCAGCTTCGGCATGGCGATTTTGGCAGAGGCCACGCTGTCTTTCCTCGGTGTCGGCATGCCCGCCAGCCTGCCCAGCCTTGGCACGCTGATCCGGATCGGGAACAACTATCTGTTCTCGGGGTTGTGGTGGATCGTGCTGTTTCCGGTGTTGCAATTGTCGCTCCTGGTGATCGCCATCAACCTGGTGGGCGACTGGCTGCGCGACGCGCTGAACCCCAAGCTGAGGTAACGAAATGGCTGATCTTCTGCTGCGCAATACCCGCCCCATGGGCGGCCCGGCCTGCGACATCCTGATCCGAAACGGCGCTATTGCAGATATGGCTGCCGGGCTGGAGGTGCCCGATGTCCCGGTCGAGGATGCCGCAGATGCGATCGCCTGGCCCGGATTTGTGGAGGCGCATACCCATCTCGACAAGACCGTCTGGGGCATGGATTGGTATGCCGACCGCAAGGGCGGGCCGCTGCAAAACCTGATCGACAATGAACGCAAGGATCGCAACCGTATCGGGCTCGATGTGCACCGCCAGTCCATGCGCCATGCGCTGCAGCTGGTGGCAAACGGCACCAGCCTGATCCGCAGCCATGTGGATGTGGACACCGACCATGGGCACAGCCTGTTTGACGGGCTGCAGGCCACGCGCACCGCGCTGGCCGGGGTGGTGGAGATTGAGATCGTGGCCTTCCCCCAGTCGGGCCTGATGGTGCGCCCCGGCACGCTGGACCTGATGGACGCGGTGCTCCGCGCCGGCGCCGAGATTATCGGCGGGCTGGATCCCTGCGCTATCGACCGCGACCCGAAGGGCCAGCTTGATGCCCTGTTCGCGCTGGCCGAGGCGCATGGCAAACCCATCGACATCCATTTGCACGAACCCGGCGAGATGGGGGCCTTTTCCACCGAATTGATCCTGGAACGCACCCGCGCCCATGCCATGCAGGGTCGGGTGGCGATCAGCCATGCCTTTTGCCTCGGCAGCCTGCCCGAGTCCCGCGCGCACGCACTGATGGAGGCGCTGGCGACCGAGCAGGTGGCGGTGATGACCACGGGCGCGCCCTCGGCCACTGTTCCCGCGCTACGGGCGCTGCGTGCGGTGGGCGTGCCGGTGGGCGCCGGATGTGACGGCATCCGCGACACCTGGGGGCCGTGGGGCCAACCCGACATGCTGCACCGTGCGCAGATCCTCGGCATGAAGAACGGTTTTCGCACAGATGCCGAACTGGAGGTGCTGCTGGACATCATCGGCCCTGGCAGCGCGGTCGCAACCGGACGAGACGGGCGAGTGTTGCAACCCGGCGCCCCTGGGGATGTGGTGCTGCTGCAAGGCTCCTGCCCGGTCGAGGCGCTGACCCTCGCCGCGCCCCGACCGCTGGTTGTCAAGGCCGGTCGCGTCGTGGCGCGCAACGGCGTGCCATTGCAGGACATCCCATGACCGAAACGCTGGATACCCTGCGCCTTGGTGCACGGCCAGATGGCCCAACGGCGCTGACCGCCGATTGGCTGCTGGCTTGGCGCGAGGATGGCCACAGGCTGCTGCGCGGGGCCGAAGTGGTGATCGACGGCCCGCGCATCACGGGCATTGCTCCCGCTGGCCGGTCCGATGTCGCCCGTCGCATCGATTTCGGGGCCGCGCTCATCAGCCCCGGTTTCATCGACCTCGATGCGCTGTCGGATCTCGACACGACCATCCTCGGCGTGGACAACCATCCCGGCTGGGCCAAGGGTCGGGTCTGGCCCGAGAGCTACATCCAGCACGGCCCCTACGAGATGTATACGCCCGAGGAACTGGCCTTTCAGAAGCGCTTTGCCTTCGCTGAATTGCTGCGCAATGGCATCACCACAGCCGCGCCCATCGCCTCGCTGTTCTACCGCGAATGGGGCGAGACCACGGCCGAGTTCGACGCCGCCGCCGCGGCCGCTGCCGAGTTGGGCCTGCGCGTCTATCTTGGCCCGGCCTATCGTAGCGGCGGGATGGTGCTGACCGCACCCGGCAAGATGGAGCCGCGCTTTGACGAGGCCCGCGGTCTGGCGGGGCTCGATGCCGCGATCCAGTTTGTCCGGGACCATGACAACACCCATGGCGGGCTGATCCGTGGTTTGCTGGCCCCCGACCGGGTGGAAACCTGCACGGCTGAATTGCTGCGCCGCACGGTGGCAGCGGCTGATGACCTAGACTGCCCCATCCGCCTGCATTGCGCACAAGGGCAGATGGAGGTCGACACAGTGCGCGCGTTGCACGGCACCACCGCACCGCGCTGGCTGGCGGAGCTGGGCGTGCTGTCACCGCGCCTACTGGCCCCGCATGCGACGAAGGCAGATGCCGGAGATCTGGCGCTTTATGCCGACCACGGGGTGCATATCATCCATTGCCCGCTGGTTTCCGCCCGCGGTGGCGGCACGCTGGATGTGCGTGGCGCGCGTGCACTGGGCATCAATGTCGCCATGGGCACGGACACAGCGCCGCCCGACATGGTGCTGAACCTTGCCGTGGGGCAGATCGTAGGCCGCATCGTCACAGGCGATCCCAGCGCGCTGAGCGCCGCCGACATGGTCGATCTGGCCACGACGAATGGCGCGCGCGCGCTGGGACGCGATGATCTGGGCCGGATCGCGCCCGGGGCCTGCGCCGATATCGCCGTGTTCGATCTGGATCAGGGGATCACCCCCACCATCGACCCGGTGCAATCGTTGGTGCTGGGGGCCAGCGGTCGCGTCACCCGAGCCGTGTTCGTGGATGGGCGCCTGTCCATGCGCGACGGCGCTGTCGTCGGGCTGCAAGACGATGCCCGTGCCCGGGCCCAGGCGCAATTTGACGGGCTTGTTGCCCTTTACCCGGACCGCACCTGGACCCACCCGACCATGGCCGAGATCTTTCCGCCCAGCTTTCCAATGGAGGACCTGCGCGATGCCTGACACTCTGACCGACAGCCCTTCGACCACCGCCGCCAACACCGCCAAACCTGTGCTGAGCGTGCGCAACCTCAGCGTCTCATTTCCCGGGCGACGCGGCACGCTGAAGGCGCTCGATGACATCAGTTTCGATCTGGCCCCGGGCGAGATTCTGGGCATGGTGGGCGAATCCGGGGCGGGCAAATCCATGACCGGGCTTGCCGTCCAGCGGTTGCTGGAACCCCCGGGCCAAATCTCGGGCGGTGAGGTGCATCTGTTGGGCCAGCGTATCGACCAACTGCCCGAGACGCAGATGGAACGGCTGCGCGGCAAGCAGATCGGGGCGGTGTTTCAGGACCCGCTGACCAGCCTCAACCCGCTATTCACTGTCGGCCATCAGATATCCGAGACGATCCGCGTGCATCTGGGCGGCTCGCGCCGCGCCGCCATGGATCAGGCGCGCGAGCTTCTGCGCCGCGTAGGCATCCCGTCGCCCGATGAACGCGTGGATCATTACCCGCACCAGTTTTCCGGGGGCATGCGCCAGCGTGTGGTGATCGCGCTGGCCCTGGCCGCGCAGCCCCGGCTGATCATTGCGGATGAACCGACCACGGCGCTGGATGTCTCCATTCAGGCGCAAATCATGTCGCTGTTGCGCAGGCTTTGCGATGAAACCGGCGTGGCGATGCTGCTGGTGACCCATGACATGGGTGTGATCGCCCAGACCGCCGACAGGATCGCAGTGATGTATGCCGGCCGGTTGATCGAGCTTGCCCCGGTCCACGAGGTTCTGCGCCAGCCCCGCCACCCCTACACCCGTGGCCTGATCGGCGCGATCCCGGCGCTGCGCAAGCGCGTGCCGAGGCTGACCCAGATCGACGGGTCGATGCCGCGGCTGGATTCGATCCCGCAGGGCTGCGCCTTCAATCCCCGCTGTCCCGAGGCGGGACCACGCTGCCGCACCCATCGCCCGGAACTGAGCGCAACGCCCGCTGGCAAGGTCGCCTGCTGGCTCAATGACGGAGGTGTGGCATGAAACCCGCCCTTGTGGTGCGCGACCTGTCGCGCGTGTTCGACGTCTCGGCCCCGCTGCTGAACCGGCTGATCGAACGCAAGCCGAAGACGCTGCTGCGCGCCGTAGATGGTATCAGCTTCGAGGTGCCACAGGGCGGTTGCCTGTCGTTGGTCGGTGAATCCGGCTGCGGCAAGTCCACTGTGGCACGGCTGGTCACTGGCCTTTACCGGCCGACCGACGGGAAGATCGAGTTTTCACTGGGCGACAGCGGCGACCGCATTCAGGCGCATATGATCTTCCAGGATCCCTATGCCAGCCTGAATCCGCGCTGGCGCGTGCGCGACATCATCGCCGAGCCGATCCGTGAACTGGGCCTGCGCGATGGCGAGAGCGCGACCCGTGCGCGGGTTGATGAATTGCTGGGCATTGTCGGCCTGTCACCGCGCGACGCCGAGAAATTCCCGCATGAATTTTCGGGCGGGCAGCGGCAGCGTATCTCGATCGCGCGCGCGCTGGCCGGGGAGCCGAAATTCCTGGTCTGTGACGAGCCGACCTCGGCGCTCGACGTGTCGGTGCAGGCGCAGATCCTGAACCTGATGCGTAGCCTGCAGGACGCGTTCGGACTGACCTACCTGTTCATCAGCCATGACCTGAGCGTGGTGCGCCACATGTCTGACAGGATCGCGGTGATGTATCTGGGCCGCATCGTCGAGGAGGCCGATACCGAGGCGCTGTTCGACAATCCGCTGCATCCCTACACGCGGCTTCTACTGCAGACGATCCCGGATATCGAGGCACCGCGCCCCGATGTAGCCCCCGCCACGGGTGAAGTGCCTAGCCCCCTCAAGCCGCCACCGGGCTGCACCTTCCATCCCCGCTGCCCCGAGGCTGATGACCGCTGCAAGCGCCAGGTCCCGGAGGTGCTGGATGCCGGCCATGGCCGCCGCGTGGCCTGTCACCGCGTGGCCGAGATGCTGGAGCGGAACGGGATTTCGGCGCTGTCGGCCTGAGGGCGGCCTGCCTCGTCACGCCGGGCGGCAGCGCGCATCGCTGCACCACCCTGCCGCAGTCGCCCGGATCAGCCGTATTCCGACATTCGCGCCGGTTCCGTATCGGTGGTCTTGGCACGAGGCAGGGCGTAGGCTCCAGTCTTGGCGGTGCGAAACCCGCCACCGACCAGCGCCTCGGCCAGCTTGACCGCTGCCTGCACCCCGTCAATCACCCGGATTTGCAGGGTGTCTTCAAGCGTCTGGCAGAAATCCGACATGCCCGCGCAGCCAAGGATAACGACATCCACGCGATCCTGATCGCGGGCGCGGGCGACTTCCTCCTTCAGCCGCGCGCGCGACAGGGCGGCATCGGCCTCGAAAGTCAGCACCGGCAGTTCGACCGAGCGGACGCGACGGCAACTCGCGCCGCCGCCATAGGCTGCGACCAGGTCCTCGATAATCGGCACAGACCGGTCGAGCGAGGTCACGACGCTGAAGCGTTTTGCGATCATCATCGCCACCTGCACCGAAGCCTGACACAGCCCTACGACCGGACCATTGGCAACCTCGCGCGCGGCTGACAGGCCGACATCATCAAAACAAGCAATGACATGCGCATCCACACCCTCGGCCTCGCCCGCGCGAATGGCATCGAGGAGTGGAGGCACGCAGAGAGCCTCATCATGATATCCTTCGATGCTGGCCGGCGTGCCCTGAAGCGTCTGCCCGGATAGATGGCTGCCCGGTTGGGCCACAGCTTCAGCGCTGCGCAGGATCGCCTGTGTCATCGCCTCGGTCGAGTTCGGATTTATCAGACGCAGCTTCATTCCGCAGCCTTTCGTTTTGCAAGCACGTCCTCCAGACGCGGTGGCAGCATTTCCACCTGCCGGTCAGATGCGATGTAATTGTCGTCATGCAGCCGGGCGATAGGCTGATAACGGTCCGGGTCCACGCTGCGGCCATCGCTGGCCAGACAGGTGTCATGGACCCAGAAATGCACCACCTCGCCAATCACGAGGGCGCGCTTGGGGTAGTCGATGATACGCTCTACCCGGCATTCGAAAGCGCAGGGGCTTTCAACAATCCGGGGTGCTGCGATGGCGGCGCCGGGGGCCGCGGTCAGACCCGCCAGCGCGATTTCATCCACATCGGGGCCGGGGTCCAGCCCGCAGATCAGCATCTGATGGGCCAAGGCCATATCCACCATATTGACCACGAAAACCCCGGTATCCCGGATATTGCGCATGCTGTCCTTTTCGCGCCCGTCGCGGCGAGGTTGCATCCCAAGAACCAACAGCGCCGGATCATGCGAGAAGACATTGAAAAAGCTCATCGGGGCGGCATTGTCCCGACCATCGATACCGCAAGTGCTGACCAGCGCTATGGGACGGGGGCCAACGAAGCTGGTCAGGAAGTGATAGCGCTCGCGCGCGGTGATGGCCGTGAAATCGAGGTTCATTGATCCGGTCCCAAGCTTGGGTATTGGATCGACCCTATGTTATCATCAACATGATTGTCTACAATATCGGCTGCGATTTCTGATTTTAAGCATGGACGTGATTGACTTCGCCCAAAGCTTGGGCTTTTCAAGAGCTACGGAGATTTGCCTTCATGCCAACGAAAACCGCTCAGACACCCATTGATGAAATCTGCAATCGGCTCTGGCTGGCGATTGCCGAGCGCAAGCTGCGCCCCGGCGCGCGGCTGAAGGAAGAGGACCTGAGCGCCGTGTTCTCGGTCAGCCGGGCGCGCGTGCGTCAGGCTCTGGCGCGGCTCGAAGTCAGCGGGCTGGTCACGCTGATGCCCAATCGCGGCGCCGTGGTCGCCGAGCCCAGTATCGAGGAAGCGCGCGACATCTTCTTCGCCCGCCGCACGATTGAGGACCGCTTGGTCGAACGGGTCTGCACCAATGTTACCCCCGACGCCTTGGCACGCCTGCGCGCGCATCTGGAGGAAGAACGCGCCGCGCATGAACGCGATGACACATCCGCCATCATCCAGCTGTCTGGGGGGTTTCACCTGCTGATTGGCGAGCTGGCCGGGTCTCGCTATCTGAGCGATGTCCTGCGGGAGCTGATCTCGCGCACTTCTTTGATCATTGCGATGTATCAATCCCGCACCGCGCCCGATTGCGGCCCCCAGGAGCACGAGGAAATCATCCGCATGATTGAGGCGGGTGATGTTGACGGCACCAAGCGCGCCATGGCGAAGCATTTGGCGCATATCGAGAACGCGCTGGACCTGAAACATGACAAGCCGAGACAATCGGAACTGAAGGATATCCTCGCGCGCGACGGCTGAGGAGAGCGCTGTAAAGTCTGGGGCAATCATGCAGCCATTTTGGTTTCGGACGAAGATTTCAAAGCCGGATGCCATTGCTTGAACTTGACCCTTGGACGAAGCCTCTCTCGCGGAACCTGTTCCGTCAGCTGTTCGAAATGCAGGATCATCAGCGCATGGTGTAGGCGACGAAATCGCGAAACGTCTGTGGATGCCCCCTGTTTGGAAAGCGTCATCTTCGATTTTCGGCGGGGTCTTCGATCGGATGTGTGTCAGGCTGTGCTCTCATCAGCAAGGGTACTTTCCAGCAGCTTGAGACTTGCGGGGCCTTTGGGTGCCACCAACCCAAATTCGGCTAAATGACCGCGCAGGGCGTTGATCAGCTGTGTTCGCTCCCGAACCATACATTGATGCGTTCGGAATGGCCGTCCATCAGGGCGCCATCGGTTCAAGCCCGATGGACGGCGCGCGGCCTTGGGTTGCCGCGCTCTTTAATACCACAAACCGCATGGTTGGTCGCAAGGCCGCCTCCGCAATGGCTTCTGCATCCGCGCGGTCATTCTTCTGGCGTGTCACGAACGGCTTCACGTAAGCAGCTGGTACAAGCCGAACCTCATGGCCATGGCTTTGCGCAAGCCAACCCAGATGGTGCGACGTCGCGCAGGCCTCCATTGCCACCCTGCAAGCTGGGTGCTCAGACAGCAGCGCCGCTATCCTAGACGCTGGCTTCAAGGCGGTGGTGGCAACCCGGGCTACGGGGATTGAGAAAACCAGCATCTTCCTCATGCAAGGCATCGTCGATGGGATCCCGCAGGAATTGATCCACCATGTCGGCCCCGCGCACGGGGCTGGGCGACGCCAGTGGGATCAGCTGCTGTCAAACCTGAAGGACCAGAGGGAAGCTGACATATCGGGGGTCATCGCCAAAATACCTCGGGACTGCCCGAGCATGGAGCGGCTCGCGGAGGCGATCAGGCTCACCCGGGCCGAACCTAGGCCGCAAGTCGAACCTCCCACCCTGCCTGGCATAACCACGAAGGTGACCAGTTCCCGTCTTACGATTTCAGCTGGGTCAAAAAGGGACCGAGCCTTCCTGAAACACCCGAAAACCGGCTTCGGGAGTTACTCGAGGAATGGAGAAGATCATGATTATAGCTTGAAAACAGTATCTTAAGAGAGTTATCCCAAGAGCTTGCCGCGGCAAACTTTCAACCTGAACATGGAGACTGACCAAGCAGAAACGAAAAGACCCCCCGAAAGCGGTGCTTCCGAAGGGTCTTCAATCAGACTTGTCATCTAACTGACACCCCAACAGATGCGCAAATTCAACACCGATCTCGATAAGTAAACTTGTTTTGCCGTCTGAAATCATCAATGAGACACGAGAATCCGGCGACGCTTTATCGCGTCACAACCGGGGTCACGCCCTGCGGCCAAAAGGACACCCCCGGCTTCGCCCCCCCCCATGCGTGGGGAGATCATGCCCATGCGCCGGGGCACGCGCAGTTGACGAGATGCCTCTGGAAAGCCGCGACATCAAGGCTATCCTGCCGGGAGACAGGAGGGGACATGATCGCGCTGGACATACAGGAGTTGAGCAAGAGCTTCGACAGCGTCGAGGGCCGAATTCCGGTTCTGGACTCGGTGTCGCTGCAACTTCAGCCCGGGCAATCGATGGCGCTGACCGGCGAGAGTGGCAGTGGCAAATCAACGCTTCTGCACCTCGCAGCCGGGCTCGAAGACCCCGATGCGGGCCAAATCAGCATTGCAGGCGAGGCACTCACCGGGCTGGGCGACACTGGCCGTGCTGCACTGCGCCGCGCGCATATCGGGCTGATCTTTCAGCAATTCAACCTCATCCCGTCACTGACCGTCGCGGCCAATCTGGCTTTTCAGGCGCGACTTGCAGGGCGGCATGATCCGGCGCGGATACAGACGCTCGCGGAGCGGCTGGGGCTGGGCGAATTGCTCGCGCGCTACCCGGAACAGCTTTCAGGCGGCCAGCAGCAGCGTGTGGCCATTGGTCGCTGCCTCGCGGCGCGCCCCGCGCTGGTGCTCGCCGACGAGCCGACCGGCAACCTCGACGAGGCCACAGGCGACAGCGTGCTCGACCTGATGCTGGAGTTGACCGAGGCCGATGGCGTGGCGCTGCTGCTCGTCACCCATTCCCCCCGCCTCGCCGCCCGCTGCGCCGCGCGCGTGCATCTGCGCGCGGGTCGCATTGGCGCTGTGCCATGATCCGCACGGCTCTCACCGCGCTCCTGTCACATTGGCTGCGCAACCCGGTGCAGCTGGCGATGCTGCTTGCGGGGCTCGCGCTTGCCACAGCACTCTGGTCGGGTGTGCAGGCGCTCAATGCCGAGGCGCGCGCGGCCTATGCAACCGCCGAAGGGCTCCTGTCGGATGGCGGCACGGCGCAGATCGAGCATCCGAGCGGGCAGATCGATCTCGCACAATTCGTGGCGCTGCGCCGCGCAGGCTGGCAGGTCTCGCCCGTGCTCGAAGGCCGCGCCGAGATCGGGGCCACACGCGTCACCGTGCTGGGGATCGAGCCGCTGACAGCCCCCGCTGGCACCGGTCCGACCCTTGCCGAGCCCGATCTGGAGGGCTTTTTCGAGGGGCTCGGCTACGCGCATCCCCAAACGCTGCGCGAAATCGGGCCGACCGAGATGCCGCTCGCGCCTGCCGAGGCTGTGCCCGTAGGCACGGTTCTGGTCGATATCCGCAGGGCGCAGCGCCTACTGGATGCTGGCTTATATATCACGCGAATGACGCTTGCGCAGGAACAGCCGCAGGGGCTCGCACCGCTCGAAAGCCTCGCCCCCGATCTGCGCCTCGTGCCCCCCGGCGACGGCGCCGAGCTTGGCGGGCTGACCGCGAGTTTCCATCTCAACCTGACCGCTTTCGGCCTGCTGGCCTTCGCGGTCGGCCTCTTCATCGTGCATTCCGCCGTGGGCCTCGCTTTCGAGCAGCGCCGCGCCATGTTCCGCACGCTGCGCGCGCTGGGCCTGCCGCTGCGCCATCTGACCGCCTGCCTCGCCACCGAGATGGTGGTTTTCGCGCTCATCGCAGGCAGCGCCGGGCTGGTGCTGGGCTATGCGCTTGCCGCTGCCCTTCTGCCCGATGTCGCCCTCACGCTGCGCGGGCTCTATGGCGCGCCCGTTCCGGGGGCGCTGCAATTCAACCCGCTCTGGGCGCTGGCCGGGCTGGGGATGACGCTTGCGGGCACGGGCCTTGCCGGTGCGCAGGCGCTCTGGCGGCTCTGGCACATGCCACCCCTCGCGCCTGCGCGCCCGCGCGCTTGGGCCATGGCCTCGCGCCGCGCGATGCGCCGTCAGGGGCTCGCCGCCCTGGCGCTTGCGGCCATGGCGCTGGGGCTCGCGCTCTGGGGCAGCGGGCTGCTCGCGGGCTTTGCACTGCTTGCGGCGGTGCTGCTGGCCGCAGCACTCGCCGTGCCGCTCCTGCTCGCATTGATCCTGCGCATGGCCGAGCGGCGCGCCACGACCCCTGTCGCGGAGTGGTTCTGGGCCGATAGCCGCCAGAACCTGCCGCGCCTCTCGCTTGCGCTCATGGCACTGATGCTGGCGCTCGCGGCGAATATCGGGGTGGGCACGATGGTCGCGAGTTTTCGCGCGACCTTCATCGACTGGCTTGATCTGCGGCTGGTGGCCGAGGTCAATGTCATGCCCCGCAACAGCGCCGAGGCCGCAGAGCTGCAAGCCTTCCTCGCCCCACGCACCGACGCGATCCTGCCCATGCAGCGCATCGACGCCACGCTGGCGGGGCAGCCGGGGCAGGTCTATGCAATGAAGGATCACGCCACCTTCCGCGATAACTGGCCGCTGTTCGCGCCGGTGCCTGATGTCTGGGACCGGCTGGCCGCAGGCGAGGGCGTGCTGGTCAATGAACAGCTCTACCGCCGCGCGGGGCTGCGCGCGGGCAGCGATACGCTCGATCTGCCCGGTATTGGCGCGATGCCCGTGTTGGGTGCCTATCCCGATTACGGCAATCCGCTGGCGCAGGCCGTGCTCGCGCTAGAGCGCTTCAACGCCGCCTATCCCGACACACCGATCCGCCAATTCGCCATCCGCACCTCGGACGCGCCCGCGCTCATCGCAGCACTTCAGGACGATTTCGGCCTGCCGCAAGGCCAGATCACCGATCAGGCGCAGGCCAAGGAACTCTCGATGGCGATTTTCGAGCGGACTTTCCTCATCACCCGTGCGCTCAATGTGCTCACGCTCGCCGTCGCCGCCGTGGCGCTCTTTGCCGCGCTGGTCACGCTCTCGGGCATGCGGCTCGCGCAACTCGCGCCACTCTGGGCGCTGGGGCTGACGGCGCGCGAACTCGCCGCGCTGGAGCTTGGCCGCGCGCTGGTGCTGGGCGCGCTGACGCTGCTCCTTGCGCTCCCCGTCGGGCTGGCGCTGGCACAAGTGCTGCTCGCGATCATCAATGTGCAGGCTTTCGGATGGCGGCTGCCCTTGCAGCTTTTCCCCGGCGACTGGGCGCGGCTGGGGCTCTGGGCCATGCTCGCCGTGCTCGCCGCCGCGGCCTTGCCTGCATGGCGGCTCTGGCGGCGGGGGCCTTCGCAACTTCTGAGGGTCTTTGCCCATGAACGTTAAACTTGTCATCCCCCTGCTGCTCGCGCTTGCCTCCCCGGCCGCTCCGCAAGGTTTCGCCGGGCTCGGGACCAGTGCAGAGGGCTTCGCCATCCCCGAACGCGGTCGCGCCCTCAGCTTCCCCGAGGATCACGGGCCGCATCCGGAATACCGCATCGAATGGTGGTATCTGACCGCTGTGCTGACCGGCGAGGACGGGCAGGAGTATGGCGTGCAATGGACGCTCTTCCGCTCCGCCCTCGCGCCCGAGGAGGCCGAGGGCTGGGACAGCCCGCAGGTCTGGATGGGCCATGCCGGGCTTACGACCCGAGAGGCCCATTTCAGCGCCGAGCGTTTCGGGCGCGGCGGTATCGGGCAGGCGGGTGTCGAAACCGCGCCCTTCAGCGCCTGGATCGATGACTGGCACATGACCAGCCGCGCGGGCGACGGGCAGGACGCATTCGATCATCTGGAGGTCGTGGCGCGCGGCGCGGAGTTTGGCTTCGCGCTCGACTTCATCGCCGAAGGCCCGCTCGTGCTGCAGGGCGATCAAGGCTATTCGGTGAAATCCCCTGCAGGTCAGGCGAGCTATTATTATTCGCAGCCCTTCTTCCGGGTCAGCGGTACGCTCGATCTGCCCGATGGCCCGGTCACGGTCAGTGGGCAGGGTTGGCTGGATCGCGAATGGTCCTCGCAGCCGCTGGCCGAAGATCAGGCGGGCTGGGATTGGGTGTCGCTGATATTCGAGGATGGCCACCGCATGATGGGCTTCCAGTTGCGCGGCGCCCAGACTTTCACCGCCGGGACATGGATCACCCCTGAAGGTGGCGCGACCCCGCTGCCCGATGGAGCGGTGCAATTCACCCCCTTGCAGCATACCCGCATCAATGGCCGCGAGGTGCCCACGCATTGGCGCATCGACTGGGAAGACGGTGGGCTCTCGATCACCACCGAACCGCTCAACCCCCATTCATGGATGGATCTCTCGGTCAGCTACTGGGAAGGCCCGCTGCGGTTCTCCGGCACCCATAGCGGGCGCGGCTATCTGGAGATGACCGGCTACTGACGCCCCTGCGCGCCGGTTTGGCGGCGCGCGGGTGGGTGGGCGGGGCGTGTCGCCAAATTGGCGCGCAGGGGCGTCACAGGCATGACGCGGCGTTCTGCGTGACAGCGCCGCAGCGCTTGGCTTATCTCGGGCGCGTATCCCGGAGGTTTGTCATGTCCCCCTATCCCCATCTGCTCGCGCCGCTCGATCTCGGCTTCACCCGGCTCAAAAACCGCGTGCTGATGGGCTCCATGCATACCGGGCTCGAAGAGCGCGGCGACTGGGCGCGGGTGGCCGAATATTACGCCGAGCGCGCGCGCGGCGGGGTCGCGCTGATGGTCACGGGCGGCATGGCGCCCAACCCCGAGGGCGGCGTCTTTCCCGGCGCCGCCGGACTCTACACGCCGCAGGACATCGCCAATCACCGCATCGTCACCGAACGTGTCCAGGCCGAGGGCGGCAAGATCGCGATGCAGATCCTGCATGCGGGCCGCTATGCCTATGGCCCCGATTGCGTGGCCCCGTCGGCGATAAAGTCCCCGATCTCGCCCTTCAAACCGCGCGAGTTGGACGAGGACGGCATCGAAAAACAGATCGCCGATATGGTCACCGCCGCCCTGCGCGCGCAGGAAGCGGGCTATGACGGGGTCGAGGTGATGGGCTCGGAAGGGTATTTCATCAACCAGTTCCTCTGCGCGGCCACCAATCACCGCAGCGACCGTTGGGGCGGAGCTTATGAAAACCGCATGCGCCTGCCCGTGGAAATCATGCGCCGTGTGCGCGAGGCCGTGGGTCCGGAGTTCATCCTGATCTACCGGATCTCGCTGATCGATCTGGTGCCGGGCGGGCAGAGCTTCGAGGAGGTCACCGAGCTTGCCCGCGCCATCGAGGCCGCAGGGGCCACGATCCTCAATACCGGCATCGGCTGGCACGAGGCGCGCGTGCCCACGATCGCGACCTCCGTTCCACGCGCGGGCTGGGCCTGGGTCACGCAGAAACTGATGGGCAAGGTCGGCATCCCGCTTGTCACCTCCAACCGCATCAACACGCCCGACGTGGCCGAAGGGCTGCTGGCAGGGGGCGCGGCCGATATGGTTTCCATGGCGCGGCCCTTTCTGGCCGATCCCGATTTCGTCGCCAAGGCCGCCGCAGGGCGGGCCGCGGAGATCACGCCCTGCATCGCCTGCAATCAGGCCTGTCTGGACCATACCTTTCAGGGCAAGATCTCGTCCTGCCTGGTGAACCCCCGCGCCTGCCACGAGACCGAATTGCGATACACCCCTGCACAGGACGTGAAGTCTGTGGCCGTTGTCGGCGCCGGACCTGCCGGGCTGATGGCCGCGCTTGTGGCCGATCAGCGTGGGCATAAGGTCACACTTTTCGAAGCCGATGCGCAGATTGGCGGCCAGCTCAACATGGCTCGCCAGATTCCTGGCAAAGAGGAATTTCACGGGCTGGTCGACTGGTTTGCGGGCGAGATCGCGCGCTCCGGCATCAAGCTGCGGCTGGACAAGCGCGCGGGCGCAGCCGATCTCGCTGACTTTGACGAGGTGATCATTGCCACCGGCGTCACCCCGCGCGACCCGCAGATCGCGGGGCAGGACGCGCCCCATGTGCTGCGCTACACGGATGTTCTGCGCGGCGAGGCCGAGGTCGGCGCGCGCGTGGTCGTGGTCGGCGCAGGGGGGATCGGCTTCGATGTCTCCGAATATCTGACGCATCAAGGCACGAGCCCGACCGAAGACCTCGCACTCTGGAAGCGCGAATGGGGCGTTACTGATCCGGCGCAGGCCCCCGGCGGGCTGGCCGAGCAAGGCCCGCAACCCGAACCACCCGCCCGCGCCGTTACCCTGGTGCAGCGCAAGAAAGGCAAGCTCGGCAAGGGGCTGGGCAAGACAACAGGCTGGATCCACCGCGCCTCGCTAGCCGCGAAGGGCGTGCAGATGCTGGGCGGGGTGGAATATCGCCGCATCACGGATGAAGGGCTGGTCGTGGCGCGCGACGGGCAGGAGGAACTGCTCCCCGCCGATACCATTGTGCTCTGTACCGGACAGGAGCCTTTGCGCGCGCTGGCCGAAGATCTGAACGCACAGGGAAAGCCCGTACATGTGATCGGCGGCGCGGATGTGGCCGCCGAACTCGACGCCAAACGCGCCATAGATCAGGGCGCAAGGCTTGCCGCGGCGCTGTAACGCATGCCCCTGCGGCTATCTGCAGAGCGTGTGTCGTTTTTCTGCCCTGCCATGTCGGCACTGCCTGACCAGAGCTGCGCGGGTTTTGCGATGGAGGCGCGAAACACCTTGTCGGAGTCGTGCCTATGAAAACTCATGTCAAAGCGCTGGTCGTGGGCGGCGGGGCCGTTGGGGCCTCGATCGCGTATCATCTGGCCAAAGCGGGCTGGGACACGCAACTTCTGGAGCGCGACGAGCTGACCTCGGGCTCGACATGGCATGCCGCTGGCTTGCTGCCGCTCTTCAACATGAGCTACGCGACCAGCCATATCCATGACTATAGCGTCAAGTTCTACAAGACGCTGGAAGCCGAGACCGGGCTGAATGCGGGCTTCTATGTCGTCGGCAATCTGCGCATGGCTCAGACGCAGGAGCGGATGGATGAATACATGCTCTACGCGGCGACTGCGGAGAGCGTGGGCATTCCCTATGAGTGGATGACGCCGGCGCAGATCAAGGAGCGCTGGCCGCTGGTGCGCACCGAAGATCTGAAGGGTGCGATCTATCACCCGACCGATGGCTATATCAATCCGGCTGACATGACGCAGGCAATGGCCAAGGGTGCGCGCCAGCACGGGGCCGAGATCGTGCGCCGCGTGCAGGTCGATGCGTATCGCTGGACAGGCTCGGAATGGGTCGTGTCCTGCACCAAAATGGTCGAGAAGGGCGGCAATCTGGTGCCCTCGGAAGAGCATTTCGAGATCACTGCCGAGCATGTGGTGACCGCCACGGGCAACCACGCGCAGCGCACCGCGCGCCTTCTGGGCATCAAGATCCCTGCGATCCCGGTGGAGCACCAGTATATCGTCACCGAGCCCGACCCGGCGCTGCGCGAGTATCGCGCCGCAGGCAATCCCGAGCACCCGGTCCTGCGCGACGCCGATGCGAAATGGTATGTCCGCGAAGAGCGCGGCGGCTGGATCCTGGGGCCCTATGAGCGCAACGCGCCCGCGCGCTTCCTCTATGACGTGCCCGAGAGCTTCCGCGCCGATCTCTTCCCGCTCGATCTTGAGCGGATCGAGGAAGAATACATGTCCATGATCCACCGGATCCCGTCCTCGGAAACTGTGGGGCTGAAGGACGACTATAACGGCCCGATCTGCTACACGCCTGACGGCAACCCGCTTGTCGGCCCTGCGCCCGGGCTGCGCAACATGTGGCTGGCCGAGGGCTTCAGCTTCGGGATCACGGCTGCGGGTGGTACGGGTCACTACCTTGCGCAAATGATGGTCGGAGGCGAGGCCGAGATCGATATGGCCAGCCTCGACCCCCGCCGCTATGGCGACTGGATGACCACCGAATACGCCGCGCGCAAGAATGAGGAGGCATATGAGCATGTCTATATCCTCCACCATCCGGATGAAGAGCGCGAAGCCTGTCGCCCGCTGCGCACGGCCCCCTGTTATGACCGGGTCAAGGCGCGCGGGGCTCAGTTCGGGCAGGTGAATGGCTGGGAACGGCCCAATTACTATGCGCCTGAAGGGTTCGACGATCACGCCGCGCGCAGCTTCCGCCGGGGCGGCTGGTGGCAATATGCGGTCGAGGAGGCGAAAGCGCTTCGCGAAGGCGTCGGGATGCTGGATGCGACGGCCTTCACCAAGCATCTGGTGCGCGGGCCGGGGGCGACGGCCTTTCTCGATTGGTTCACCTGCAACAAATTGCCCAAGGTAGGGCGGATCAATCTGACCTATGCGCTGACCGGCGCAGGCACGGTGCGTACCGAATACACGATCGTGCGCCTGGCAGAGAATGAATATTATCTGATCTCCTCGGGTGGCTGGACCGCTTATGATGGCGATTTCCTGCGCAAGGCGGCAGAAGACAAGCTGGAGGAATTCGGCTGGATCGACATTCATGATGTCACGACGCAATGGGGCGTCTTCGCAATGGCCGGGCCCAAGTCTCGCGATCTGCTGAACAAGCTCGTGAAAGATGCGGACCCCGCGACCGTGCTTTCCAACAAGCGTTTCCCATGGCTGTCATGGCGCAATATCGAGCTGGGCATGTGCCCGGTGCGCGCTGTGCGCGTAGCCTATACGGGCGAATTGGGCTGGGAGTTGCACCACCCCATCGAGATGCAGAATTACCTCTTTGACCAGATCATGGCAGCGGGCGAGGATGTTGGTCTGAAGCTTGTGGGCGCGCGCGCGCAGAATTGGCTGCGGCAGGAGAAAAGCTACCGCGCCTTCGGCAATGAGCTTGGCCGCGACGCCACCCCGCTCGAGGCCGATCTGCCGCGCTTCATCGACATGAGCAAGGATTTCCACGGCAAGGCGGCGATGGAAGAAACCGGGATCCGCGCGAAATGCTGCACGCTGCTGATTGATGGGCCGGAAGATGCCGATCCCTGGGGCCGCGAGGCGCTCTATCTCGATGGCACCAAGATCGGACGGCTGACCTCGGGCGGCTATTCGGTCGCTTTCGGCAAATCCATCGGCATGGGCTATGTGCGGCCTGATCTCGCGGTCGAGGGGCAGAAACTGCAGGTCCGGATGCTCGACCAGCTTTGGGACGCGGTTGTGACTTGCGACAGCCCGTATGATCCGAAGAATGAAACCATCCGCAAGGATGGGTGATCGGCGCAGGGCTCGCATTCGGGCTCCAAACTGACTAGACTTGCAGGCAGACCGCCTGCATGTCTCGGCCAGCACCAAGCCTGCTGACATGCGCGGGACGATGCCCCACGGATCGCAGGAGGCCCGCCCATGGCTCGCAAGACTACGCAGAAACCGGCCCGCAGCAAGACAGCAGCACCCGCGCCGAAGCCCATGACCCCGCTTGCGCAGGACAAGGGCAAGCATCCTTATGCCAGCCTCGATCGCAGTGCGATGGGAAGTCTCGCGCGGATGACCTCGGGGCTCTCGCCGCATGCTGTGCTCGATGCCTGGGGCGATTGGGCGATGCATATGGCCCGCGCGCCTGGGCGACAGATGGAGTTGATGGAGCGCGCGCAGGAGAACTGGCTGAAGCTCGCGCAGTTCACCAGCGCGACCATGCTTGGCAAGTCCCCCGCGCAGCCCTTCAGGCCTGGAAAATATGACACGCGCTGGTCGCATAAGGGCTGGAACAAGCCGCCCTTCGCGCTCTGGCAGCAGGGCTTTCTGGGCGTGCAGGACTGGTGGCAGGCGGCCACTGCCGATCTGCGCGGGCTGCGCAAGCAGAATGCCGAGCGCACCGGCTTCATGATGCGCCAGCTTCTCGACACGGTCTCGCCCGCCAATTTCCCGACCACCAACCCCGAGATCATCGAGAAGTCATGGCAGACCGCCGGGCGCAACCTGTTTGACGGCGCGGTGCATTTCGCCGATGACGCGCAGCATGTACTGGCGCATGAACACCGACCGGTGCCCGAGGAATTCGCGCTTGGCCGCGTTCTGGCCGCGACGCCCGGCGAGGTGGTCTATCGCAATGAATTGATGGAACTAATCCAGTACAGCCCCAGCACAAAGACCGTGCAGGCTGAGCCCGTGCTGATCGTCCCGGCCTGGATCATGAAATACTACATCCTTGATCTCTCGGAGCATAATTCGCTGATCCGCTGGCTTGTCGGGCAGGGCTATACGGTGTTCTGCATCTCATGGCGCAATCCGGGGGCGGAACATGCGGAATTGTCGCTGGAAGATTACCGCCAGCACGGCATCATGCAGGCGCTCGATGTGATCAATGCGCTGGTGCCGGATGTGAAGATTCATGCCAATGGCTATTGTCTCGGCGGCACGCTTCTGGCCATCGCCGCCGCAACCATGGCGCGCGATTGCGATGACCGCCTGGCTTCGGTCACGCTGATGGCCGCGCAGGTGGATTTCGCCGAGGCGGGCGAATTGTTGCTCTTCCTCGATGAAAGCCAGGTCGCCTATCTGGAGGACATGATGTGGGCGCAGGGCTATCTCGACCGCCCGCAGATGTCAGGGGCTTTCGCCGCCATCCGCTCCGAAGACCTGATCTGGACCCGCGCGGTGCGGCGGTATTTTCTGGGCGAGCCCGATCTGCCGACAGATATGACGGTCTGGGTAAATGACACAACCCGCATGCCCGCGCGGATGCATTCGGAATATCTGCGCGGCGTGTTTCTCGAAAACCGCATCACCGCCGGGCGCTTTGCGGTTGAGGGGCGCGTTATCGCGCTCAAGGACATAAGCGTGCCGATGTTCGTGGTTGCGACCGAGTCGGACCACATCGCGCCGTGGCGGTCGGTCTATAAAACTGCGCTCTTCACCGATTGCGACCTGCATTTCGTGCTGACCAAGGGAGGACATAATGGCGGCATCCTGTCCGAGCCCGGCCACAAGCGGCGCCATTACCGCGTGGGCCACAGGCATCCCGGCGCGCATTATCGCGGCCCCGATGGCTGGCTGGCGGCACATGACCCGATAGAGGGGTCATGGTGGCCCGAATGGGGCGATTGGCTGAACCGCCAGAGCAGCGGCGAGGTGCCTGCGCGGGATCCGGGGGATGCGGAAAAGGGCTATCCGTCGCTATGCGCCGCGCCGGGGAGCTATGTGCATCAGGCGTGAGCGGTCACTTGCGCCCCCGCCGCTTCACACCTCCGCGCTGCCCCGGCTTCCCCGCCGTGGAGCGTGGTTTGACTGCATGATCCACCGCCTCCTCGACGGCTGATTGCCGCGCCAGCGGGTCATCGGCGACCGCAAGCTCCACCGCCTCCAGCCGCTTGATCTCGTCGCGCAACCGCGCGGCTTCCTCGAATTCGAGATTCTCAGCCGCCTTGCGCATATCCGTGCGCAACCCTTCGAGATGCGCCTGAAGATTGGCGCCGGGTTTCACTTTCTCGATCTGCGCCGTGACGCGGGACATATCCGTGTCGCCCTGCCACAACCCGGCCAGCACATCTTCCACATTCTTGCGCACGGTTTGCGGGGTAATGCCATGCGCCTTGTTATAGGCGATCTGCTTTTCGCGTCGCCGGTTGGTCTCGGCCAGCGCGCGCTCCATCGAGCCGGTCACACGATCCGCATACATGATCACGCGCCCATCGGAATTGCGCGCGGCCCGCCCGATGGTCTGGACCAGCGAAGTTTCCGAGCGCAGGAAGCCCTCCTTGTCGGCATCCAGAATGGCCACGAGCCCACATTCGGGGATGTCCAGCCCCTCGCGCAGCAGGTTGATGCCGACCAGCACATCGAACGCCCCTAGCCGCAAATCGCGCAGGATCTCGATTCGCTCGATCGTGTCGATATCGGAATGCATGTAGCGCACACGGATGCCCTGTTCGTGCAGATATTCGGTCAGATCCTCGGCCATGCGCTTGGTGAGAACTGTGCAAAGCACGCGCATGTCACGCGCGGCCACCTTGCGGATCTCGTCGAGCAGATCATC
>PWZT01000006.1 GCA_003567315.1 Paracoccaceae bacterium | reverse complement strand
GCACAACCCCATCTCGCATGATAGCCTCCATCGCATACGACGTCGGTAACGACGTCAGTAACGACGTAAACTAAGCCAACCACGTCACCCCGAGCAGGCGGCCGAAACCGGGCGGTTACGATAAGCACTACCCTAAAAGCCGAACAAGACTTAAGATAATACTATTTTCTTATGGGCCTTTGCACGGCCCCAACACGATCTTTTTGATACGTATCATGAGGGAAAACTACATCTATTGAAAAAGAAAGGCGAGAAATCGTCTCACTACTAATTTCTTCTTTACCGCCCACAGAGGCTTCAACAACAAGAATCCTTGCTTTTGCTTTTGCGCCTGCCTCGCCCGTACTCGAAGCTGACAATGCCACATCAAAGCTCAAGGTCGTTCTTGGTGCAACAAATTCATCAACATTCTTTCTATTGACAAAGCTCGACGAATGCGTTCCGGGATTCACCATTCCACCGAGCGGTTCAAGAGCCTCGTCGGCATCTTTGACCGCTGAAGCGATATCGGCAATTGATACGCTTATAAATTCTTTCAAATCCATATCAGACCTCGATTGTTATTCGACTATGCTCGAAACCTCACCGGAGTAGCGTGCATAGAATTATGAATCCTCTGTGTCATATAGAAAGTCAATGACTGAACCGCTCCCAACCTTGCCTCCCCACCCCCCTTCATGGCACTTACCCATGAACACCGCGCAAAAAGAGGCCCGCCATGCCCACCCGCATCATCGCGCTGACCATCCTTGGCCTGATCATGGGCTTCATCATCCTCATGGCCTCGGTCACCTTCTTCATCCGCGAGCCCCTGCCCATCATCGGCGCGAACCAGTCGCTGCTGCTGCACAGCACCGAGTTCGACCCGCAAATCCGCAGCACTGTCGCGATTGATGGCGGCTACTGGGTCGATCTCACCGTCGAGCATGCCGAGACGCAAGCGCCCGAGGTGATCCTGCGCCCGGTGGGTGGCCAGCCCCTCGCGCTCGACACCGGCACCGATGCCGATGGCGCGTGGTCCGGCGCGGGCCAGATGACCCGCCCCGGGCGCTGGGAGTTGGTGCTGCGCGATGGCGAGACGCGCGAAATCCTGCAATTCATCGTGCGGGAATGAGGGCGCGAATTGCTCGCCAAAATGAAATCGTTTTTCGCCATGCGAAAAAAGCGAACGCCCGATTCCCCGATCTTTTTTCAGTCAGTGAAAAATGCTTTCAGTCTCAAGATAAATTCTCAACCCACTGAAAAAGCGTATATAATGTAGTATGACCGTCTCAGCGCGCTGCCGCCTGCTCCATCGCCGGACGAATGCGATTTTCAACCACTTGCCGCGTTATCGGCCCTGCAAATCGCAGCACGATCGTGCCATCACCGGCCACGACATAGGTCTCCGGCACGCCATAAAGCCCCCAATCGAGGCCCATCCGCCCCGTGGCATCCTGCCCGCTGGCCGCGAAGGGATTTCCCAATTCATCAAGGAAATCAAGGGCTCGGTCGGCCTGGTCGCGGTAATTCACCCCGTAAACCGGCACCTCTTCGGCAAGCTCCTCGAGCAATGGGTGCTCCGCCCGGCACGGCGCGCACCACGACGCCCAGTAATTCACGAGCTTCACCTCGCCATCGCGCAGCGTGTCATCGTCAAACAGATCAAGCTGCCCAAGCTGCGTCACCATCACCGCAGGCGCCGGCTGCCCCTCGCGCGCAGACGGCAACGCCTCACGATCTTCTCGGAAATTTCCGAGGAAAAACAGCGCGATAAGCGCCAGAAACAGCACTGGCGGCAGGAACATAAGCGGTCGGAATTTACCCATTTCTCTCGCCTTTTCTCGTCTCGATTTCTTCCAGTTGCCGCCGAACGGACCGGCTGCGCAGCCAATACCAGAGCACCAGAAGCCCGATCAGCCCCAGCGAGATCGCATAGGCCAGCGACACTTCCAGCGCGTAACGTCCAAGATCGGGCATCATGCCATCCGCTCCCGTGTGACCAGGGCCTTCATCCGTCGCGCGCGGATTTCCGTGCGCGTCCCGGCCAGTAAAAGTGCAAGGAAAACAAGGCCGAAGCCCACCATGCTGATGTAAAGCGGCGCCTTGTAGGCCCAATCCACCCGCGTCCCCGGCGCGAGCGAGAGCGATGCGCCCTGGTGCAACCCCTGGCTCCAGAAGATCGCGGCATAGCGCGAGAGCACTGCAAAGACCGACCCCACAATGCAGAGCACCGCTGTCAGATCCGCCCCCGTATCAGGGTCCTCGATCGCCGCCCAGAGCGCGATATAGCCCAGATAGAACAGAAACAGGATCAGGAACGAGGTCAGCCGCGGATCCCACGCCCACCATGTCCCCCACATCGGCTGCCCCCACACCGCGCCGGTGATCAGCCCGATCAGCGTCATGGTGACCCCGATGGGGGCCGCCGCCTTTGCCGCCAGCGCGCTCACATGGTGCCGTCGGATCAGCCAGATCAGCGAGGCGACCAGCATCATCACCCAGATATTGATCGCCATCATCGCCGCGGGCACATGCAGGAAGATGATCTTCACGGTCGAGCCCTGCCGGAAATCATCGGGCGTGAAGAAGAAGCCCCAGACCAGCCCGACTGTCGTGACGATGACCGCAGCCCATGTCACGACCGGCAAGAGCCAGTCGGTTGTCCGCATGAATTTCAGCGGGTTCGCATATTCCCAGAAGGACGCCATATCAGTCACCTATCTTGCGCCTGTCATCCGCTCAAGCCTGCCGCGGCCCGGATCACCGAAGGTTTATCCGCAGCACGAGGGCGGATGCAAAGGGCAATAATGCCACAGCCCCTGCCGTGATCCCGGCCAGAAGCGCCAGCGGCGTGGCCACGCTCAGCCCCTGCGCGCCCCGGCTGACCACCTCGGCCCCGAATATCAGCGTGGGGATGTAGAGCGGCAACACCAGCAGCGACAGCAGCAGCCCCCCGCGCTTGAGCCCCACCGTCAGCGCCGCGCCGAATGTCCCGATCACCGAAAGCGCCGGGGTGCCCAGCATCAGCGACAGGATCAGCCACAGATACGCCTCGCCGGGCAGGAACAGAAGCAAGCCCAGCACGGGCGAGATCAGCACCAGCGGCAGGCCCGTGGTCAGCCAATGCGCCAACGCCTTGATCGTGACCACGGCCTCCAAGGGCACAGGCGCGGTGGCCAGCAGATCGAGCGAGCCATCCTCGAAATCGAGCGCAAAGATGCGGTCGAGCGACAGGAGGCAGGCCAGCAGCGCGCCGACCCAGAGGATGCCCGGCGCGATCAGCGCGAGCGTTTCCGGCGCGGGCCCCACCCCCAGCGGCACCAGCACCGCGAGGATCAGGAAAAACGCAAGCCCCAGCCCGAAGCCGCCACCCGCGCGCAACGCAAGGCGCAGATCGCGCATCAGCAGCGCGCTCACAGAAATGCCTCGTCAAACGCGCCGGTGCCGTGCTCCGGCAGGCGGGCCTTGTAGGGGGCGAGATCGAGAATCTGCGCCTCGGGCAGGCCGAGATCGATATGCGTGGCCATCAGCGCCATGCCGCCTCCCTCCAGATGCGCGCGCACCACATCCGCAAACAGCGCGACCGAGGCTGTGTCGAGCGACACAGTCGGCTCATCGAGCACCCAGAGCGGCCGCCCAGTCACCAGAAGCCGCGCCAGCCCCAGCCGTCGCTTCTGCCCGGCCGAGAGGTTCTGCGCCGCTCGGTCGGCGAGCGCGCGCAGATTCAGCCGCTCCAGCGCCGCCGCGACCCCCGAAGTGCCATAGATCGCGGCCCAGAAAGCCAGGTTTTCGGTGACTGTGAGCGTCGCCTTGATCCCATCGGCATGGCCCGCATAGGCCATAGCCTCGGGCGGCAGGTCGATCTCGCCGGTGAGCGCGGGCTGCAACCCGGCCAGGGTGCGCAGCAGCGTGGTCTTGCCGCAGCCATTGGGCCCGCGCAGCACCAGCGCCTGACCGGGGTCGAGCGCGAAGGACACGCCTTCCAGCAAGGGCAGCCCGCCGCGCGCACAGGCCAGATCGGTTACGCGCAGCCCCATGACGATGCCCCTCGCCCTGTCTTCATCTTGCCAAAAATACTCAAAAAAACCTCAGCCGACCGGCAAGAGGGCGATGGCGACGCGCCGCGCCTCGGACAGGAGCACATTATAGGTCCGGCAGGCCGCCGCGCTGTCCATGATCTCGACGCCCAGCCCGGCCTCCTCCAGCCGCGTGCGCAAACCGGCGGGTATATGCGCGATTTCCGCGCCGGTGCCGATGAACAGCACATCGACCCGGCCCGCCAGCGCAAGCAGCGTCTCGGCATCCTCATAGCCGCCCCAGGCCCGCACCTCGCCCGGCACGACCACGAGCGGCGCCGTATGCGCCTCTCCACCAATGCGAAAGAAATCCGGCCCATAGCCCTCGATGGGTTGCGCGGCGCCAAAATCGACCTCGCTCAGGCGCATCTCAGCCCTCCTTCACCCCGAATTGCGTGCCCGCCGTGTCGCCCGAATTCTTCGACCAGTCGCGCTTGACCCCAAGCCGCAAAAGCACCGCAGAGGCAACGAAGACCGAAGAATATGTCCCCACGATCACGCCCCAGATCATCGCGAAGACGAAGCCCCGGATCACATCGCCGCCCAGCACGAAAAGCGAGATCAGCGCCAGCAGCGTGGTCACAGAGGTCATGACCGTGCGCGAGAGCGTGTCATTGATCGACAGATCGAGCACTTCCATCAGCGGGCGTTTCTTGAACTTGATCAGGTTCTCGCGCACCCGGTCGAACACCACGACCGTGTCATTGAGCGAGTAGCCCACGATGGTCAGAAGTGCCGCGATGATCGCCAGATCGAAGCGGATTTGCAGCACGCTGAAGATGCCGATGGTCAGGATCACATCATGCACCAGCGCCGAGACTGCACCGACCGAGAACTGCCACTCGAATCTGAGCCAGATATAGAACAGCACCGCTGCCAGTGCGAGCGCGACCGAGATCACTGCGGCCTGGATCAGCTCGCCCGAGACTTTCGGGCCGACCGATTCGACCGCTGCGAAGGTCAGCGTCGGGTCCATCTCCTGCAGCGCCTCGCGCACTGCTGTGATCTGCTCGGTGGTGATCGCTTCGGTGCCCTCCTGCGCCTGAATGCGGACCATGGCGACATTCCGGTCCGTCCCGAAGGCCGGGTCGAAGACTTCGGTAATCGCGACATCGCCAAAGCCCAAGGGCGCGATGGCCGCGCGGTATTCGCCGACATCCACCGGCGCCTGCGCTTCGGTACGGATCGAGGTGCCGCCGCGGAAGTCGATCCCGAAATTCAGCCCCATGACGAAAAACGCCACGATCGAGAGCACCATCGCTATGGCAGACGCGCCAAAGGTGATCCGCGAATATTTGAAGAATTCGAGCTTGGTGTCTTGTGGAACCAGTTTAAGACGCATCGCCAACCCCCTCAGATCGCGAGTGTTTTCGGGCGCTTGCGCTCGAAATACATGACCATCATCAGCCGCGTGATCAAGAGCGCCGTGAAGACCGAGGTGATGATCCCCAGCCCCAGCGTGACCGCAAAGCCGCGCACCGGTCCCGAGCCCATCGCAAACAGGATCACGGCCGTGATGAAAGTCGTGATATTGGCATCGAGAATGGCCGAAAGCGCTTTCTCATAGCCCCGCTCAATGGCCCGCGCCGGGCCTTTCGCGGTTCGCATTTCCTCGCGTATTCGCTCGAAGATCAGCACGGTCGCATCCACCGCCATGCCGATGGTCAGCACGATCCCGGCGATGCCCGGCAGGGTCAGCGTGGCGCCGATCAGCGACAGCAGCGCGAAGATCATCGAGACATTGAGCAGCAGCGCGATATTGGCGATGATCCCGAAGACGCCATAGCTCGCCAGCATGAAGCCCAGCACGGCGATCATCGCCACGATGGCCGCGATCCGGCCTGCATCGATACTGTCCTGCCCCAGTTCGGGGCCGACCGTGCGTTCCTCGAGAAAATCCATCTCCGCCGGAAGCGCGCCCGCGCGCAGCAGTACGGCAAGCTGCGAGGTTTCCTCGACCGTGAAGCGGCCCGTGATGATGCCCGAGCCGCCGGGAATATGGCTCTGGATCACCGGGGCCGAGATCACCTCACCATCAAGCACAATGGCGAAGGGATTGCCGATATTCTCGGCCGTATAAAGCCCGAAGGCGCGCCCGCCCGCAGCATTGAAGCGGAAATTCACTGCGGGGCGGTTGTTCTGATCCGTGCCGGGCTGGGCATCGACCAGTTGCTCGCCCGTGACCACCGGGGTCTGTTCCAGAATGTAGTATGTGCCCGGCTCGTCCATCGAGGGGTAGATCACCTGTCGCGGCTCGGGCGTCGTATCGGGGTCCGATGTGACATTGACGACCGGGTGGAAGGTCAGCCGCGCTGTGGTGCCGATCAACTCCTTGAGTTCTTCGGCAGAGCCGACACCCGGCACCTGGATCAGGATACGATCCGCGCCCTGCCGCTGGATCGTGGGCTCGCGCGTGCCCGCCTCATCCACGCGGCGGCGGATGATCTCCAGCGAGAGCCGCATGGTGCGCTCATCGGTCGCCTGCCGCTCGGCCTCGGAGAGGGTGACGACGATGTCATCGCCCTCGACCCGCACATCGAGATCCTGCGCCTGCCCGAAGCCCGACACGCGCTGCGTGGGCTGGGCGAGTTCGCGTACGAGAACAGCGGCCTCGTCCGTCCGATCGGTATTGGCAATCCGCACGCGCAATTCGCCCGCGTCATCCGATGGCATCCGCCGCACCGCCCCGAGCGTGCCGCGCTCTGACGCCAGACGGTCGCGCACCGATGGCCACAGGCTGTCGATCCGGTCGGCATAGACATCCGAGACGCGCACCTCCGCCAGCAGATGCGCGCCCCCGCGCAGATCGAGGCCCAGATTGACCAGAAACGAGGGCAGGAAAGCGGGCCAGCCCGCCCGGTCGGCCTCGATCTCGTCGCTGCGCTCACCCGCCTCGATCAGGGCGACTGCGTCATTATGCCGCTCGACCCGGTCGTAGAACAGGTTGGGCATCGCAATCAGCAATGCCAGCGCGCAGGTTCCCCAGATCAGGATGCGTTTCCACATCGGTATTTGCAGCATCAGCCCAAGGCCCCCGATTTAGCTCGTCACATCAAAGATAGTCGCCCAGGCCGCACCAGCACTGCTCTGGCGGGGTGCGGGTGGGTGGGTAGGGCACACCGCCAGAGCTGTGCTGGTGCGGCCCCCGTCCGTCACTCTTTCCCAGCCGGTTCGGTTTTGGAAATCACATTGGCGATGGTCGCCTTGAGCACCCGCACCTTCACGCCCTCGGCGATCTCGACCTCGGCCTCGCCATCTTCCTTGACCTTCACCACCTTGCCGATGACCCCGCCCTGCGTGACCACCTGATCGCCCCGACGCAGCGCCGCGACCATCGCCTGATGTTCCTTCATCTTCTTCTGCTGCGGGCGGATCAGCAGGAAATACATGATCACGAAGATCAGGATGAAGGGGATGATCGAAATCAGTCCACCGGCAGCACCGGCATCTTGCGCATAGGCAGGGGTGACGAACATGAAGGCTCCTGTCAGTTATCGCCCGTCAAGCAGGCATGCGTTTCGCCCCGCCAAGCGAGGGGCAATTTGGCGCGCACCCTACTGTCAGGGGCGCGCAATGGCAAGGCGCAGCGCAGCCCTTGTCGCGCCCGCGCGCGCCCTGTGACGCGGCGCTCACCAGCGCCCTGACAGCGCGCGCAGCAAAAGCTGTCCGCGTCGGGCGAATTCCGATTGCTGCAACCCGCCCGCGCGCACCAGACGGGGCGATTTTGCCGCGCGGCGCAGCACTGGCCCGGCCTCCCAGCCTGCCAGCAGCGCAGGGCTTGCCGCCTCCGGCACGCGGTCCCGCCCGGCCCGCGCCTGTGCCAGCCGGGCCAACCCGTCGCGCGCCAGCGCCGCAATCGCCGCATCGCTCTCATCGGGCAGCGCCGGGCAGCCGCGCGCCTGCAATTCCGGCACCGCCAGCAACCAGTTCGCCAGCCCCGACGCCTGCCCCATCGCGCGCACGCTTCCCTCGGCCTCGGGCCCTGCCCCCAGCACGCGCGCGGCCAGCCACATCAGATGCCCGCTCGAGGCATCGAGATGCGCCCAGAGCGCGGCGCTGTCCGCGAAAGGCTCGCGGTGGATATCCCAGCGCCGCGCCGCGATCATCGCATGACCCGGCTCGACCGGCAGTTCCTCGGCGCGCCACAGCTTTGCCAGCGGCTCGGCCACTTCATGCGCGCGGGGCGGCTTGCCCGCCGCGATCTCGTCCATCACATCGGCCCAGAATTGCAACCGCATCTCGGCGATCATCGGCTCGCGCGTGACCCAGGGCGCGCGCGCGATCTCGAGATTGAAGGCATAGAGCGGCCATAGTTTCGCGCGCGCCTCTTCCGGCGCGGCCAGCGTGGCCGCGTGACGCGCCGGATCACCTGCGCGCACGATCTCTTCCAGCGCGCTCATTCCGGCGCGACCACCATCAGCGCATAGGCGATCTCCGAGGGCGCGGCCTTCCAGCG
Organism: Paracoccaceae bacterium; assembly: GCA_003567315.1. Classification (GTDB taxonomy): domain Bacteria; phylum Pseudomonadota; class Alphaproteobacteria; order Rhodobacterales; family Rhodobacteraceae; genus Roseinatronobacter. The sequence continues at coordinate 50,165 of PWZT01000006.1, read as the reverse complement.
TGCGATCTCAGCCTCGGCCTTGTCGAGCGCCTCTGACAGCGCGCCGCTGGCCTCTGGCCGCAGCTTGGCGATGCGCTTGCCCATGGGCACATAAAATGCCTCCCAGGCATCGCCGACCTGCATCTGCTCGCCCAGCACGCGGTAGCCCGCCGCCGCCACCCGCGCGCGGATGCCTGCGACATCGGTGATCTGGGGATATTCCGCCGCCCAGAAGGCCAGCGCGGCCTGCGACGGGCGCGGGAGCAGGCAGGGCTCGGAAAACGCCACGGCGCCCGAGGGCGCGAGCGCCTTGCGCCAGAGCCGCAGCCCTTCGCTCACCCCCAGAAAATAGATCGCCCCCGCGCACCAGATCAGATCATAGGGGCCACTCAGATCCGCCATGTCGCCTTCGCGCACCTGCACCCGCGCGCCAAAGGGTGCCGTGCGCCTGCGCGCGGCCTCGACGAATTGCGTGATCTTGTCCACCGCCTCGATCTGCGCGAGCGGGCGTTCCTTGGCCAGCGTCACGGTATCCGCGCCCGAGCCGCAGCCCGCATCGCAGATCCGCGCCTGCGCGGGGGTGGCCGCGACCGAGAGCGCCCAGCCCACATCCGCCGCCGCCCCCGGCCCCTCGCGCGCGAGATCGGCATAGATCGTGAGGAACGCCTCATCAGGGGTCAGGTCGGACATGGGCTTACTCCATCGCGCAAAAGCTTCCAGACCACGGCATCAAGCAGCGCCTCGAAGCTCGCATCCACTATATTGGGCGAGACCCCGACCGTGGACCAGCGCCGCCCCTGCCCATCCTCGGAATCGATGATCACGCGGGTCACGGCCTCGGTGCCGCCCTGGGTGATACGCACCTTGAAATCAACCAGTTTCATATCGTCGATCGTGGCCTGATAGGGGCCGAGATCCTTGGCCAGCGCCTTGGAGAGCGCATTGACCGGCCCACGGTCGCAGCCGGCCGCATCCATCGATTCGGAGACCGAGAGCTTCTTCTCATCGCCGATCTTGACGACCACCACGGCCTCGGAGAGCGTAACCATCTGGTTATACTTGTTCTTGCGCCGCTCCACGCTCACCCGGTAGCGCTTGACCTCGAAAAAATCGGGCACCTGCCCCAATTCGCGGCGGGCGAGCAGCTCGAACGACGCCTGCGCGCTGTCATAGGCATAGCCCTGATCCTCGCGCGCCTTGACCTCCTCGAGGATCGTGCCGAGCCGCGCATCGCCCTTCGCGACCTCGATCCCCATATCACCCAGCCGCATGCGCAGATTGGACTGGCCCGCCTGATTGGACATCGGCACCACGCGCGCATTGCCGACCTCTGCGGGGTCGATATGCTCATAAGTGGTGGGGTCTTTCAAGATCGCGCTGGCATGGAGCCCCGCCTTGTGCGCGAAGGCCGAGGCGCCGACATAAGGGAGCGAGCGCAGCGGCACGCGGTTGAGGATATCATCGAGCCTGCGCGAGATGCGCAAGAGCCCCTGCAGCGCCTCGCGGCTCACCCCGGTCTCGAAGCGCTCGGCATAGGCGGGCTTGAGCACCAGCGTGGGGATGAGCGTGGTCAGCGAGGCATTGCCGCAGCGCTCGCCAAGGCCATTGAGCGTGCCCTGGATCTGGCGCGCGCCCGCTTCCACAGCCGCCAGCGAACACGCGACGGCCTGGCCCGTATCATCATGGCAATGGATGCCCAGATGCGGCCCGGGGATGCCGCTTGCGATCACGCTCTCGGTGATGGCGCGGATTTCGCTGGGCAGCGTGCCGCCATTGGTGTCGCACAGGATGATCCAGCGCGCGCCTGCCTCATGTGCGGCATGGAGGCAGTCGAGCGCATAATCCGGGTTGGCCTTGAACCCGTCGAAGAAATGCTCGGCATCGAAATGCGCCTCGCGGCCTTGCGCGACGCAATGCGCGATCGAGGCGCGGATATTTTCGCGGTTCTCCGCGAGCGTGATACCGAGCGCGGTGGAGACATGGAAATCATGCGTCTTGCCGACAAGGCACACGGCCTCGGTGCCCGCGTTCAGGACTGCGGCGAGCACATCGTCGTTTTCCGCCGACCGGCCCGCGCGCTTGGTCATGCCGAAGGCGGTGAAAGTCGCGCGGGTCTGGGGGCGGTTGGCGAAAAACTCGCTATCCGTGGGGTTCGCGCCGGGCCAGCCGCCCTCGATATAGTCGATGCCGAGGCTGTCGAGCATCGCCGCGATGGCCTGTTTCTCGGTCGTCGAGAATTGCACGCCCTGCGTCTGCTGGCCGTCGCGGAGCGTGGTGTCGTAGAGGGTGAGGCGTTCACGGGTCATGGGTGGGCCTTTTTGGCACGGAACCTATCGGGACACGGGCAGCGCCCGCCCGAGGCGGGTAGCGAAGCGCCCGCCTGGGGGGCGGGCGGGCGCTGCCCGTGCTGGCGCACGGGCGGACATGCCGCGATGGGGGCGCTTCCGGTCATTTGAGGGCCTCTAGTTTGGCGGGGTCGAAATTCTTTGAGAGCCCCCACTGCGGCCCATCGGCGGTATCTTCAATGTTCACGCCGGCTTGCACGAGACCGTCGCGGATATCATCGGCTCTGGCGAAGTCCTTCTGCTTTCGCGCCGACTGTCGCGCGAGCAGTAAAGACACGATCCGCTTCTCAATTTCCTCATCGAAATAACCACTCCACCCGACACCAGAGGTCGAAAGCAGGTCAATATTTGTCTGAGGCCCTATGAGGCCCAATAAGATCATCGAGCCAAGCATTGAATTAACGTGGTCATACTCGGGGCTCTCGGACAGTTTGTGCAGGCGCGCGATGGCCAAAGGTGTATTCAAGTCATCCCCCAAGGCTGAAACAATCTGGGGATCAGGCGCGTATGCATCGTGCGTTAAATAAAGGGGCCAGTTTTGTGATGTAAAATCAAGGTGTTTTGCCTTCAGAAAATTGAACCACTTTCGCAGCGTCCGCTCCGCGCCCTGCGCCTTCTCCTCCGTCCAATCCATCGGCTTGCGATAATGCGTCTGCAACATCACGAACCGGATCACCTCGCCCGGCCAGCCCTGATCGAGCAAATCGCGCACCGTGAAGAAATTGCCCAGAGACTTGGACATTTTCTTCCCCTCGACCTGCACCATTTCATTGTGCAGCCAGATATTCGCGAAACCCGCCTCCTTATGGGCGCAGCAGCTCTGGGCGATTTCATTCTCATGATGCGGGAATTGCAGATCAATCCCGCCGCCATGAATATCAAAGGCAGGCCCCAGCAATTCATGGCTCATGGCCGAGCATTCGATATGCCAGCCCGGACGGCCCTGCCCCCAGGGCGAGTCCCAACCCGGCTCCTCCGCGCTTGACGGTTTCCAGAGCACGAAATCCATCGGGTCGCGCTTGTAGGGTGCAACCTCCACGCGCGCGCCTGCGATCATGTCATCGACCGACCGGCCCGAGAGCTTGCCGTAATCGGGGTAGCTGCGCACATCGAAGAGCACATGGCCCTCCGCCGCATAGGCATGGCCCGCAGCGACCAACCCCTCGATCATTTCCACCATCTGCGGGATGAACTCGGTCGCGCGTGGCTCATGGGTCGGGCGGAGCGCGCCGAGCGCGTCCATATCGGCATGATACCAGCCGATTGTCTCATCGGTCAGCGCGCGGATGATCGTGTTGAGATCGCGGGTATCACCTGCGGCCTGCATCTCGCGGGCGCGGGCGTTGATCTTGTCATCGACATCCGTAAAATTGCGCACATAGGTCACCTGATCGGCACCATAGACGTGCCGCAGCAGCCGATAGAGCACATCGAACACCACCACCGGGCGCGCATTGCCCAGGTGAGCGCGGTCATAGACTGTGGGGCCGCAGACATACATGCGCACATTTTCCGGGTCGAGCGGCGCGAGCGCCTCTTTCCGGCGGGTGCGGGAGTTGTGCAGGCGGATCTTTGTCATGCGGTCCTCTCAGGCGAAGGCCCGGCGGGAGCTGACATGAGAGAAGACATGAACCGCCCGCCGAGGTCCTCAGCGGCAAATGCAGCAGCAAATGATGCAGGTCAAGCAGGTCATGCGCGCGAGACTAGCGCCAAGCGCGGCCCGCGCCAAGCGCGAAACGAAAAAAGCCCGCGCCTCAGGGAGAGAGGGCGCGGGCTGGGTGCCTTCGCGCTGCGGGAAGGGCGGCGCGAAAGCGAATGACGGGATCAGGCGTCGGAGGGTTTGCCGCGCAGGAGCGACTGGACCACATAGACAAGGATCGCAAAGCCCACCGCCCCGGCGGCAAAGACGCCCAAGAGCACCAGCCAGTCGATCGGGCCGCCGATATCGGAAAAGCCCGAATTGGTCATCACCATCACGAACCACACGGCGGCGATGCCCCCTATCGGCATGGAAAGCTGCGCGAGCAGGAATTTGCGCATGGACATCGAACGGTCGCGGATCAGCACATAAAGCCACGCCACCGTGATGATGACCGCGACGGCCACCATGGTCCAGAACAGCCAGCGCCCGAACATCTCTTCGAACACGGCCAGAATTGTCATGAAGCTGAATTCTTCCATTCTCTCATCCTTTCGCTGGGCCGATCTTCATCTTGCCCGAAATACTCGCGGGGGTCCGGGGGCAGCCAGCCCCCGGCGCTCTCGGTCAGGCGCGGCCGCGCAGCATGGCGTTATAGGTCGCCTTGAGCGCGACTTCCTTCATCAGCCAGGAAATCCACAACTCCTCCAGCGGAGCGATCACGCCAGGGAAGGAGGGCGTGAGGTTGTCCTCATAGTCGAACTCCACAAGCATCGCGCGCCCGACACGGGTGATCAGCGGGCATGAGGTATAGCCATCATACATGCGCGTCCCTTCGCGCCCGGCGATCTCTGCGACCAGATGATCCTCGACCACGGGAATGTGGAATTTCACGCTGGCGGCAGTCTTGCCCTTGGGCACGCCATTGATGTCGCCGATGCCGAAGACATTGGGATAGCGGGCGTGGCGGAGGGTCTGCATATCGACCTCGATCCAGCCCTGATCGGTCCAGCGGTCGGCCCATGCCAGCCCAGAGTCACGGATCACCTGCGGCGCACGCTGCGGCGGCACAATATTGATGAAATCCCATCTGTCGGTGACCTCGCCCTCGGGCGTGGTGTAGGTTGCGGTCTTCGCGCCCAGATCGATGCCCTTGAGCACATGGCTGTAGCGATAGGTGATGTCGCGCTCGTCCATGATCTGGCGGACCCGGTGATGGATCACCGGCACGCCGAAGAGGTTTGGGGCCTGCGCGTTATAGATGAATTCGCATTTGCCGCGATTGCCCTTGGTTGTCGCAATGTCTTCGCCAAGGAAGCAGATCTTCACTGGCGCGCCAGCGCATTTCATCTCGGTCGCGGGGCGGCCGAACATGCCGACACCACCCTCATCGGTGAATTTGTCGAGCGCGTGCCAGCTTGTCTCTGCCAGCTCCGGGCTCGCGTAATGCGCGGAAATACCGTTTTCGGGGCCGACCATCGACAGATCGAAGCCCTCCACTGCATCCCAGTCGAGCGTCAGGCCCGTGGAAACGATGAGGTAGTCATACTCAATGCGCTGGCCGCCAGTGGTGGTGACGCGGTTGGCCTCCGGGTCCAGTTCGGCTGCATATTCATTGACGAAATTGATCCCGCGCGGCAGCCATTGCTCGGTCGAGGACACAGCGTAATTCGCGTTGCGCAGACCCGAGGCGATGAGCGTGAAGCCGGGCTGATACCAATGCTCTGCGCGCCCGTCGATCACGGTGATCTGCGCGCCATCCAGCCGCTCTGAAAGGCGGTTGGCGATCGCTGCGCCGCCCGCGCCAGCGCCGAGAATGACGATGCGCGCATTGGTACGCTGCGCAGTCGCGGGTGCGCCTGCACCGAGCGCGAGTGCTGCGCCACCAGCGGCAGCGAAGCCCATGAAGCCCCGGCGGCTGGCTGTGATTCTGTCAAAGTCGGTCATAACTCCCCCCAACTGCGGTATACATATGCCTACAATGTCATTTATACATATTCATATCTTTGATCTACATCAAACCGCAGGTCAAAGCACCTTGCGACAATCTGGCTCAGGTCACGGAAAGAGACCTTGATCCGGATCAATGCAGGGCAAGCGGCGTGCCGTAATATTTCGTATCAGAGGGAAATCATTTCGGGATCGCGCGCTCGCGCGACGAGGAGTTCAACTCATGCGATTGACAACACGCACGAATCTGGCGCTGCGCACATTGATGTTCTGCGCCGTCAACAAGGATGTGCTTGTGCGCAAGCAGGATGCGGCGCAGGCGGTGAATGCCTCGGAAAACCATCTGGCGCAGGTGATCAACAAGCTCGGGCAGGAAGGCTTTATCACCACCTTGCGCGGGCGGCATGGCGGGTTTCATCTCGCGCGTGATCCCAGTTGCATCAGCGTGGGCGAAGTATTCCGCGCGTTTGAAGCCGGCCTGCCCTTCATCGAGTGCTTTTCCGACAACAATACCTGCCCGCTCAAGGCGCATTGCACTATGCGCCCGCATCTTTCGCGCGCGGTCGAGGCGTTCTACAGCGCGCTCGACGAGCTTTATCTCTCGGAACTCGTGAGTTGCAATGCAGGGCTCGAGGCACTTTTGAGCATAGAGGGGCCGCGCGTGCCTGCGAAATGCGGTGCCGCCGCGTCCGAAAAGCGAAGCGCCCAGCCCGTGATCGCCGCGCAATAGGGCTATGCGCCCGCCTCTCCGGCGGCCCGGATGAAAGCCTGCATCAGCGCGGCATCCTTGACCCCCGGCGCGCTTTCAACCCCGGACGAGACATCGACCTGCCGCGCGCCGGTCAGGCGAATCGCGGCAGCGACATTCTCGGGCCGCAACCCGCCCGCCAGCAGCCAGGGCCGCGCCCAGTCGCGCCCCTGTAACAGCCGCCAGTCGAAGGCCAGCCCGTTGCCGCAGGGCAATTCGGCGTCCCTGGGCGGTTTGGCATCGACAAGGATCTGATCGCAGACCGGCATATGCGCCTCGAGCTGCGCGAGATCGGACACCTCGGCAATGCCCACGGCCTTGATGACAGGCAAGCCGAAGCGCGCGCGGATCTCGGCCACGCGGGCGGGGCTCTCATGCCCGTGGAGTTGCAGAAAATCGGCCGGGAGAGTCGCCAGAAGCCGCTCGAGCAGCGCATCATCGGGATCAACCACAAGCGCCACCTTGGCCACGCCCTCGGGCACATCAAGCATCAGTGCGCGCGCCAGATCCGGCGCAAGCGCGCGCGGCGAGGGCGGGAAGAAGTTGAAACCGAGATAGCGCGCGCCCGCAGCGACGGCGTCGGCGACACCATCCGCGCTGGTCACACCGCAGACCTTCACATGAATGCGCGAGGACATGGGGTCAGATCACTTGGACTCGACCAGCGCCAGAACGTCGTCTTTCTTCATCTGCGGCGCCACTTTCTCGGCGCGCTTGAGCTCGGCCCGCATCGCCTCGCGCTCGCGGCGCAGCCGTGCGGCTTCGGCGCGGTAACCATGCTCGCGGAACCACTCCCAGACAAAGCCCAGCAGCAGACCGGCCCCGATGAAGAGCCCCAGGATGATGAACAGCGGCAGTGAGACGCTGAAATTGAAGCCAAGCAGCGCGGCCAGCGTGTCCGGCAGCAGCTTCACCTCGATGATGGCGCGATTGGCCAAGGCCACCGTGACAAATACCAATGCGACAAGCGCCGCGACTCCATAGCGCAGATAAGCCATCATGAGGCTCTAGCCCTCCAACCCGTTCAACCGGTCGCGCAACAGCTTCCCGGTCTTGAAAAATGGAACGGCCTTGGCTTCGACCTCGACACTCTCGCCCGTGCGCGGATTGCGCCCGATACGCGCATCGCGCTTCTTGACCGAGAAGGCGCCGAAGCCGCGCAGCTCCACCCGCTCGCCACGGGCCAGCGCCTCGGTGATCTCGCCAAAGACCGTGTTCACGATCCGCTCCACATCCCGCTGATAGAGATGCGGATTCTCGTCTGCAATTATCTGAATCAATTCAGAACGGATCATCTTGGATTACCCCCCGGTACACGCGGCCATCCTTGGCGGATGTGCCTCTTTAACGCCAAACTATATGCCGATTTTTCGGACGAAGAAACCGGGAAATAGCATCAGGCGGGAGCGTTGCCTGACAGGGCCGCGCGTAATGGCAAAAAACCCCGGCGCGCGCCGGGGTTTTTCGAGTGTTTTGCGAAGGCGCAGGAAGATCAGTTGCGATCCTTGAGCGCCGCGCCCAGAATATCGCCCAGCGATGCACCAGCATCCGAAGAGCCATATTGTTCCACAGCTTCCTTCTCTTCGGCGATCTCGCGCGCCTTGATCGAGAGGCCCAGACGGCGGGTCTTGCTGTCCACCGAGGTCACGCGGGCATCGACCTTGTCGCCGACCTGGAAACGCTCGGGGCGCTGGTCGGCGCGGTCGCGGGCGAGATCCGAGCGGCGGATGAAGCTCTTCATGCCGTTATACTCGACCTCGATACCGCCGTCTTCGATCGCGGTGACTTCGCAAGTCACGATCGAGCCGCGCTTCACGCCTTCGACAGCATCCGAGAAATTGTCGTTCTCGAGTGCCTTGATCGACAGCGAAATCCGCTCACGCTCGACATCGACTTCCGAGACCACGGCCTGCACTGTGTCGCCCTTGCGGTAGTCCTGAATCGCATCCTCGCCGCGCTGATCCCAGCTGATGTCGGAGAGATGGACCATGCCGTCGATATCGCCCTCGAGGCCAACGAACAGACCGAATTCGGTGATGTTCTTGATCTCGCCCTCGATCTGGCTGCCGACCGGGTGGGTTTCGGCGAAGAGTTCCCACGGGTTGCGCATGGTCTGCTTGAGACCCAGCGACACACGGCGCTTGGCCCCGTCGATTTCCAGCACCATGACTTCGACTTCCTGGCTGGTGGAAACGATCTTGCCGGGATGCACATTCTTCTTGGTCCAGCTCATCTCCGAGACATGCACCAGACCCTCGACACCGGCTTCCAGCTCAACAAACGCGCCGTAATCGGTGATGTTGGTCACGCGGCCCTTGTGGACCGAGCCGATCGGGTACTGGCTCTCGACCGAATCCCACGGATCGGCCTGAAGCTGCTTGATGCCAAGGCTGATACGGTGGGTTTCCTTGTTGATCTTGATGACCTGCACCTTGATCGTCTCGCCGATGGTGACGACCTCGGAGGGGTGGTTGACGCGGCGCCATGCCATGTCGGTGACGTGCAACAGCCCGTCCACACCACCCAGATCGACGAAGGCGCCGTATTCGGTGACGTTTTTCACCACGCCATCGACGACCTGGCCCTCGGCCAGCTTGGCGATGACCTCGGCGCGCTGCTCGGCGCGGGATTCTTCGAGGATCGCGCGGCGCGAAACGACGATATTGCCGCGGCGACGGTCCATCTTGAGGATCTGGAAGGGCTGCTTGAGCCCCATCAGCGGGCCGGCATCTCGCACCGGGCGCACATCGACCTGAGAGCCGGGCAAGAAGGCCACGGCACCGCCGAGATCGACCGTGAAGCCGCCCTTGACGCGGCCGAAGATCGCGCCTTCGACGCGCGCCTCATCTGCATAGGCTTTTTCGAGCCGGTCCCAGGCCGCCTCGCGGCGGGCCTTCTCGCGGCTGACGACAGCTTCGCCGCGCGCATTCTCGACGCGCTCGAGATAGACCTCGACCTCATCGCCGACCTCGACCTGCGGGGTCTCGCCGGGATTTGCGAATTCCTTGAGTTCGACGCGGCCTTCCATCTTGTAGCCGACATCTATGATGGCCTGACCCGCTTCAATCGCGATGATCTTGCCGGTAACGACGGAGCCCTCATCGGGGGTGTCCATCTCGAGGCTCTCGTTGAGCAGGGCCTCGAATTCTTCCATGGTTGCTTTAGCGCACATTCAGTTTTGGTTCCTTTGCATCATGTTTCTGGCCAGACGGTTGCCTCCGCCGGTCTTTGGGTTCGGGCTCAAGCAGCCCGTTCAGATCACGCCAGAGGAGCAACAAACACAAAGGGTCGCGGCTTGCGCCCGACCCTGCTCGCCTTGGCCGTGTGACCTGACGGTCATCTTGATTGGCTGCTCTATAAGAGCAAGCGCTGCGGCTGGCAAGCACCAGCCGCAGCGCGATCACGTATAAAAGCGGTTTTTCGCGCCGCTCACGCTGCCTTGGCCGGCACTTCCACTGGCGCTGCGGCCTCTGCCTTTCCTACCAGCGCGTCGTGCAGCAATTTCACAGCTTGATCGCGGGCATCGCGCTCGACCAGAAACTGCACTTCGACACGGCGCACACCCTGCTGGGCTGCCAGCGGTCGCACGCCGCCCTGCTCCAAAGCATCGAGCCCGCGCGCCAGAACCGAGACTTGAGAGAGATCCGAACCGATCACCGCGACCATCGCCATTGGCCGCGCGGCGATCTCGGCATTGGGGTAGCGCTTGAGCACATCCTGCTCGGCGCGGCGGATCGCCTTGAAAGAGCCCGACAGATAATGCGTTATCGTGTTGGCATTGGAATGCTTCGACACGATCCAGACATTGTGCCGGGTCAGCGCATCGAGAATGCAGGCGTCATAACCTTTCACGCCGACCATGTCGGGCTCATGCACTTCGAATGCGTGGATATCGAGGCCCGTGACCATCTCGACACGGCCCGCCTCCCCGCCTTCGGGGCCGATCAGCGTACCGGGGTCATCGGGCTCGAACGCGTTGGTCACGCGCAGCGGGACATCAGCGCGGCGCAGCACGCGCGCGGCATTGGGGTGGATCGCTTCCATGCCCATATTGGAGAGTTGATCAGCGACATCATAGCTTGTGCGCCCGATCTTGACCGTGTTCTCGACGCCCACGATCTTCGGGTCCGCCGAGGAGAGGTGAAACTCCTTGTGGATGATCGCCTCGCGCGCGCTGGTGATCGCGGCGAGATGCGCGAAGACCACTTCGGAGTAGCCGCGGTCATACTCATTCATCAGCCCGCTCGCGCAATGCGCATAGCCTGTGACAATGGGCAGTTCCCTGGAAAGATCGATGCCCGCCATCGCCTGCGACAAGCGCTCTTCCAGCGTCGGGTTGTTTTCATCGCGCCAGCCTGACAGATCGACGAAGCGCGCATTCACGCCGTGACGCTGCAACAACAAGGTAGTGACGAACGCCGAATGCGCCTCGCCCAGGCCCGAGAGCAGTTCGCGTACTGTCTGCATCTGTTGCGAAATGCGGAAATGGCCGTAGGAGCCAAGCCGCTGCAGGTCGAGCAGGCAGGCGCGCACGCCTTCGATCCGGTCGCGCACGAACGCATCCGCGCGCTCGCGGTCAGCATCATGCTCAAGGATCTCGGCATGGATGCTGCACATGCGCTTGCCGGTTTCGCTCAGGCTATCCTGCCAACCGGCCCCGGCCTCGTCATTGGCGAAACGCGCATAGACGCCGGGCGAGCCGGTCTTCTTGTGCTCGAGCAGCATGTTGGTCACGCCGCCAAAGGCCGATACGACAAAGACGCGATTGTAGATCGCCGTTTCGTCGCGCGCGCCGATATAGAGCGTGTCCAGCAATTCGCGCGACCGGCTCATGCAGGTGCCGCCGATTTTCTCGACTGTGTGAGTCATTGGGGAACTGGCAGGTGGCTTTTCACCCCTGCCGCCTATGTTTCAGGAACTTTCCAGCGCGTAGGAACCATCAGCCTGATGCACTTCCTTGCCCGTCACGGGCGGGTTGAAGCAGCAGGCAAAGACGCATTCGGTCTTGCAGCGCAGCGTGTGCTTGTCGTGCTTATCGAGCGCATACATCACGCCGGGGCGGATTTCATGAACCTCACCCGTGGCAAGATCCTCGATGGAGCCTTCGCCCGAGACGCAATACACGCTCTCGAAATGATTCTTGTAGTGGAAGGTGTGCTCGCTGCCTGCGGCGATCGTGGTGATGTGGAATGAAAACCCCATCCCGTCATCGGCGAGCAGCATGCGCACCGATTCCCATTTCTGATCAGCCACGCGACGTTCGGTTTGCTTTGCTTCGTGAAAATCTCTGACAATCATCTTGCTTACTCCGCTGCGATTTGGTGTGTGCCGATATTGGCGCGGACAGCATTCTCAAGAATGTCGAGCCCCTTGACGAATTGCTCCTGCGGGATCGTCAGCGGTGCGAGCACCTTGACGACCTCGTCATGCGCGCCGGAGGTCTCGATAATCAGGCCATGCTTGAAGCAGGTGGCGCAGATATCGGCGGCGAGATCACCCGAGCCGACGTCGATACCCTGCATCATGCCGCGCCCCTTGAGCGTCGCGCCCGGCACCATTTCGGCCATGCGCGCCAGCCGCTCAGTCAGCAGCTTGCCCTTGGCTTCGGTCTGTTTCTGGAACGCATCATCGGCCCAGAATTTCTCCAATGCGACGCGGGCGGTCACGAAGGCATGGTTGTTGCCCCGGAACGTGCCGTTGTGCTCGGCTGGTTTCCAGACATCCAGATCAGGGCGGATGAGCAGCGCGGCCATCGGCAGCCCCATGCCCGAGAGCGATTTTGCCAGCGGGATGAGATCGGGTTTGATGCCCATTTCCTCGAAGCTGAAGAACGGGCCTGTGCGCCCGATGCCGGCCTGGATGTCATCCATGATGACCAGGATGCCATGCTCATGCGCCAGTTCTTGCAGACCTTGCAGGAACTCGGCGCTCGCGGCATTCAGCCCGCCCTCGCCCTGCACGGGCTCGATCAGGAAGGCCGCCGGTGCGTCGATCCCGCTCGACGGGTTCTCCAGCATTGCACGGATCATGGCGAGCGAATCGACGCCTTCCATCGCGCCTTCATAGGGCATGCGCACGATGCCTTGCAGCGGCGTGCCAGCGCCCGCGCGCTTGCCTGCATTCCCTGTCGCGGCGAGCGCGCCCATGGTCATGCCGTGAAAACCGTTGGTGAAGGCGATGATCGTGTCGCGCCCGGTTGTCTTGCGCGCGAGTTTCATCGCGGCCTCTACCGCATTGGTGCCGGTCGGGCCTGTGAACATGACCTTGTGATCCATGCCGCGCGGCTCGAGGATCACACGCTCGAAGGTCTTGAGAAACGCTTCCTTCGCGTCCGTGTGCATGTCGAGGCCATGCGTGACACCATCGCGGCTGATATGGTCGATCAACGCGGCTTTCATGTCGGGGTCGTTATGCCCGTAGTTGAGCGACGAACACCCTGCGAGAAAGTCAGTGTATTCACGGCCCTCATCATCGAACAGAGTCGCATTCTGCGCCTTGTTGAAGCTCACGGGGAAGGCGCGGCAATAGCTGCGCGCCTCGGATTCTCGACGGGTATAGAGATCGGTAACTGTACCAATGGACATGGCTTGGAGCCTTTCGGATTGAATGAGTTTGAGTGCGAAGCGTTGCGGCTCAGGCGACCGAGCGCAGCTTCTTGCGGGGCAGCGAAATCGTCACCAGATGCTCGGTGGCGTGCTTGCCACCCAGATGATCCTCGCGCGTGTAGTGCGGGGCATCGGACAGATCGCCCCCCATGTCGCGCGCAAAACTCTTGAACAGCCCCCAAGATGCCTTGTTGCTCTTGGTGATCGTGGTTTCCAGCTTCGATACTTTCGCGCAGGCCGCGCGATCCAGCAGCGTCCGCAACATGCGCTTGCCAAGGCCGAGGCCACGCGCGTCATCATGTACGGCGACCTGCCACACAAAGATCGTGTCGGGTGTCTCGGGCGGGATGTGCCCGGACACCCAACCAAGCGTCTGACCGTCGCGTTCCGCAAGCACGCAGGTGCGCGCAAAGTGGTCGCACTGGACGACATTCATATACATCGAGTTCTGGTCCAGCGGCGGGCATTCCGACACCAGCTTCCAGATATCCGCGCCATCCTCTTTCGTGGGCATGCGCATTTCCACCATGGGTTTGGTGTTGTTGTGGACTGTCAGGTTTTGCTTTGTCATAGAAAACTTCTCTGGCTGTTCCTCGTTGGCCATTACATATAGGAGCCCTGATTTGTTTTGCAACCGCAAGATAAAGAAGGTGCAACTTGACAGCTTATTGCTTTATTTACATGGCGTTAACATCCAGATAACACCAGATTCAGGTGAAATTCTCAAAGAGGCCAAAATTTATCTTTTGATTTGGCATGCAAATTATTTTGCTGGAGTGAAACTCTACATCTTGCGTTTGAGTGATCGGCGGTGCAAAATCTGCGGCGGATTTTTGATCAAAAACCGAGGCTGATTGCCGTGCTGGACCGCTCCGCAGAGACATTGATCGCGCTCAGACGCATCATTCACGCGCTTGAGGCGAATGCGCGCGAGATGGCGCGCGCCTCGGGGCTCACGCAGGCGCAGCTTCTTGTCATGCACACGCTGGCGCGGTCCGGGCAGGAAATGCCGCGCGACATTGCGCGCTCGCTGGGGGTGGGACAGGCGACGGTTTCGATCCAGATCGACAAGCTCGCCGCGCGTGGGCTGGTGCGGCGCGAGCGCAGGCAGGCGGATCGGCGCGCGGTCTGGGTGATCCTGACGGAAGCGGGGCGCGAATTGCTCGATCGCACGCCGGATCCGCTTTATGACCGGTTCAGGGCGCGGTTCGACACGCTCGACCCGTGGGAGCAGGCGATGCTGATGGCTGTCACCGAGCGTGTGGCGGATCTGCTCGACGCCAAGGACACGCTGCCGCTGCCGCATGCCAATGAGCCCTCCGCCCCGCCGCAAGCCGAAAGCTCCTGACGCTCACGCAGTCGCGCGGGTGATCATGCGCGCGATCGCGGCCATCTCCTCGGCCATGCCCCAGGGCGGGTTGATCACCGCAAGACCAGATCCGATCATCCGGTGCCCGGCGCGCACAGGCGGGAAGCGGGTTTCAAACAGCGCGATGTCGTGATGCGCTGCGCGCAAGGCGTCGCACATGGGCTGATGCGGCCCGGCCTGCAGGATCGGATACCAGAGCAGCAGGATGCCCACATTCCATTTGCGCCGGATCTGCGTCAGGAACCGGGGCAGCGCATCATATTCGGCCTTCACCTCGTAGGAGGGATCGACCATCAGCACGCCCCGACGCGGGGTTGGCGGGCAGAGCGCCTGCGCCATCTCCAGCCCCTCGCGGCGCTGGAGCGTCGCACGCCCCGGCGGCAGCACCCGTGCCAGCGCTGCATGTTCCTGGGGGTGGAGTTCGGCCAGCGTCATCTTGTCGGTCGGGCGCAAGAGTTGCGCAGCGATCAGCGGCGAGCCCGGGTAGGCGCTTGGGCCATGCGCGGCGCGGATGGCCTCTATCGCGCGCAGATAAGGGTGGTCGGGCGCGAAATGCGGGGCGAGGCGCGCGATCCCGGCCGCGGCCTCGCCGGTTTTCAGCGCCTCGGGCGCGTTGAGCGCATAGAGCCCCCGCCCGGCATGGGTCTCGATATAGCTCAGCGGCTTGTCCTTGCCGGTCAGATAGGAAAGCACCCATGCGAGGGCTGCATGTTTATGGACATCGGCCAGATTTCCGGCATGATAGGCGTGCTGATAGGAAAGCATGGCGCGGATGTGCCACGCGCGCGCGGCAACATCAAGCTGCGCTGGCGCTTGCGCGTCTGGCCGCGTAGTCTCCGCTTGAAACATCTCGGAGAAAGCCATGCATATCGCCCCTGCCCTGCGCGCCACGCTTGCCCCGCCTGTCATGGAAGCGCGGCGCTGGCTGGAGGGGGTCAGCTTCCCGCCCGAGCGCCCGCTGCTCAACCTTTCGCAGGCGGCCCCGGTCCTGCCACCCCCGCCCCCCTTGCAGGCGGCGATGGCCGAGGCTTTGCAGGATCCGGCGACGCATCTCTATGGCCCGGTGCTGGGCTTGCCAGAGTTGCGCGCGGTCCTCGCCGCACGGATGCAGGCGGTCTATGGCGGCGAGGTCGCGGCGACACAGATCGGCATCACCTCGGGCTGCAATCAGGCGTTTTGTGCCGCGATTGCGAGCCTTGCCGGGCCGGGCGATGCGGTGATCCTGCCGACCCCGTGGTATTTCAACCATGCGATGTGGCTGTCGATGCAGGGTGTTGAAGCCACCCCCCTGCCCTGCGGCCCGGAGCTGCTGCCCGACCCGGAAGACGCCGCGCGGCTGATCACGCCCGCAACGCGCGCCATCGTGCTTGTGACGCCCAACAATCCCAGCGGTGTCGAATACCCGCCCGCGCTGATGGAGGCGTTTCGCGATCTCGCCCGCAAACACGGCCTCGCGCTGATCGTGGACGAGACCTATCGCGATTTTCACAGCATCGGGGGCGCACCGCATGCGCTGTTCACGGACCCCGACTGGGCGGATGTGCTGATCCATCTCTACAGCTTCTCCAAGGCGTATCGGCTGACCGGGCATCGCGTGGGGGCGATTGCGACCAGCGCGGCGCGGCTGGGTGAGATCGAGAAATTCCTCGACACGCTTACCATCTGCCCCACCGGGCTGGGACAACACGCGGCGCTGTGGGGCTTGCAGAACCTCGGCGAGTGGCTGGCCGAAGAGCGCCGCGAAATCCTGCGCCGCCGCGCAGCGCTTGAAGCGGGGTTTGCAAAGCTCGACGCGTGGGCGTTGCGCGGCTGCGGCGCGTATTTCGGCTATGTTGCGCATCCATTCACCGAGAGCGCGGCGGAGCTCGCCAAGCGTCTGGTGCGCGCGGCGGGCGTGTTGGTGCTTCCCGGCACCATGTTCTGCCCGCTCTCGGACCAGAGCGGCGCACGACATCTGCGCATCGCCTTTGCCAATGCCGATTGCGACGGCATCGACGCGCTCACGGCGCGCTTGGCGAAACTTGAGGTCTGAGCGCTTGCCCCGGCACGCGGCATTGCTTACACACGCCCAATATCTGCGGTTGAGTTCCCAAGAGAGGCAGCATGGCCAATACCCCCCCGAAGAAGAAATTCAGCGCGAAGAATATCGCCGCCGGGTTCCTGATGGCGCTGCTCGCGATCAGCCTGCTTGGCTTTGGGGTGGAGGGCTTTGGCAGCCGCGTGCAAAGCGTGGCCACGGTCGGGGATCGCGAGATCACGGCCGACGAATATGCGCGCACCATGCAAAGCGAGTTGCGCTCGCTGCAAAGCCAGTTCGGGCAGGCGGTCACGATGGAGCAGGCGCGGCTCTTCGGCATAGATCAGATGGTGCTGGAACGGCTTGTCACCTCCGCTGTGCTGGACAACGAGACCGAAAGGCTCGGCATCTCGGCAGGTGATACGACCGTGCGCGAGGCCATTCTCGATATCGAGGCGTTCCGCGGGCTTGATGGCCAGATCGACCGCGAGGCCTATCGCTTCGCGCTGCAGAATGCCGGCATGACCGAGACTGAATTCGAGCGTTCCATCCGCGAGGATGTCGCGCGCACGATCCTGCAGATGTCGGTCATCGGCGGGGCCGCCGCGCCCGAAACCGTGGTTCGTCCATTGCTCGAGTATCAGGCGCAAACGCGCGATGTTTCAGTGACCACGCTGACCGACGAGAACCTGCCCGAGCCGATTGGCCTGCCCGATGATGCGACACTGCGGGCGTTCTATGAAGAAAACATAGACGACTACATGCAGCCTGCGGGCAAGCGGCTCGCCTATGCCATCGTGACGCCCGACATGGTCATCGATACTCTGGATGTCGATGACGCAATCCTGCGCCAGGCTTATGAGGCGCGGATCTCGGATTTCTCGCAGCCCGAGCGGCGTCTGGTCGAGCGGCTGGTTTTCCCCGACCGCGAGCGCGCGGCCGATGCCATTGCGCGGATAGAGGCAGGCGAGGCGGATTTCGAGACCCTGGTTGCCGAGCGCGGGCTTGATCTGGAAGACACTGATCTTGGCGATGTGAGCCGCGCCCAGCTTGGTCTGGCGGGCGATATGGTGTTCGACCTGGAAGAGCCCGGTGTCGTGGGCCCTGTCGACACTGCGCTTGGGCCCGCGCTGTTTCGGATGAACGCCATTCTGGCCGCGCGCGAGACAAGTTTCGAAGAGGCTCGCGATGAGCTGCGCGACGAACAGCTTGCCGATCTCGCGCGTCGGACGATCTCGGACAATTTCGATCTTTATGAAGACCTGCTCGCGGGCGGGGCCACGATCGAGCAACTCGCGGCAGAAACCGATATGCGCGCAGGCGAGATCGACTGGCGCCCGGGCAAGAGTTCCGGGGTCGCGGCCTATGAAAGCTTCCGCGAGGTCGCGGAGACTGTGGAAGAAGGCGATTTCGCGGAGCTGGGCACGTTGCAGAATGGCGGGTTGTTCGCCGTAGAGTTCGTCGAAGCATTGCCCGAGGAACCCCTGCCGCTGGACGATATCCGCGACGAGGTGACGACCGACTGGCGCAATGCCCGCATTCTCGACGCTTTGCGCAGCGAGGCCGAGGCCCTGGTCAACACTTTGCAGACCGGCGCCGAGGATCCCGGCCTGGCCATCGCGCCCGTGCGCTTCGACGGTGTGCGGCGCACGGATTTCCTGCCCGATCTGTCGCGCGAGCTGATCGAAGATGTGTTCGAGATGTCCGAAGGCGATGCGCGCAGCGTGGAAGAAACCGACCGTATCCACATCCTGCATCTGCATGCGGTCCACAGCCCTGACACCATGCTCGACGAGGTGGAAGAACTGCGTCAGGCGCTGGAAATGCAGATCGAGCAGAGTCTCGCCGAGGATATCTTCGCCTATTTCGGGGCCAATCTGCGCGAGGGCACCTCGATCCGGATCAATCAGCAGATGATCGACGCCGTCCAGGCGAATTTCTGAGGCAGCATGGCACAACTGACCCCTGATTTCGCCAGTTTCGAGGCAGGCTGGAGCCGGGGCGAAAACCAGCTTGTCTATGCGCGGCTGGCGGCGGATCTGGACACACCGGTCTCGCTCTATCTCAAGCTCGCCGGGTCCAGCCGCGACAGCTTCATTCTGGAATCCGTCACCGGCGGTGAGGTCCGGGGGCGCTATTCCATGATCGGCATGAAACCCGATCTTATCTGGGAATGTCGCGGGCGCGAGAGCCGCATCAATCGCAATGCCCGTTTTGACCCCGAGGCTTGGCAGGTGCTGGACGGCGATCCGCTCGAGACCCTGCGCGCTGTGCTGAGCGAGAGCCGCATCGAGATGCCCGAGGGCCTGCCTGCGGCCTCTGCAGGGCTCTTCGGCTATCTCGGTTACGACATGATCCGGCTGGTCGAGCATCTGCCCGATGTGAACCCCGATCCGATCGGCGTGCCCGATGCGGTGATGCTGCGACCTTCGGTGGTGGCGGTACTCGATGGGGTGAAGGGCGAGGTCATCGTCGTCGCCCCCGCCTGGGCCAGCGCGGGCCTGTCCGCGCGCGCGGCCTATGCGCAGGCCGCCGAGCGGGTGATGGATGCCGTGCGCGATCTGGAACGCAGCGTCCCGCAAGCCCCGCGCGAATTGCGCAGCGCCGCTGAGCCGCTTGGTGCGGCGCAGTCGAATTTCACCAAGCCTGACTATCTCGCCGCCGTGGAGCGTGCGAAAGACTATATCTGCGCGGGCGATATCTTTCAGGTCGTGCCCTCGCAGCGCTGGGCGCAGCGCTTCGCCCTGCCGCCCTTCGCGCTCTATCGTTCACTGCGGCGTACCAACCCCTCGCCCTTCATGTTCTATTTCGATTTCACCTCTGCGGCGGGGCCGTTCCAGATCATCGGCGCAAGCCCAGAGATCCTTGTGCGGCTGCGCGATGGCGAGGTCACGATCCGCCCCATCGCCGGCACCCGCCCGCGCGGGGCGACGCCCGAAGAAGACCGCGCGCATGAGGCCGATCTTCTGGCCGATGAGAAGGAACTCGCCGAGCATCTGATGCTCCTGGACCTGGGGCGCAACGATGTGGGGCGCGTGGCGAAGATCGGGACTGTGCGGCCCACGGAGGAGTTCATCATCGAGCGGTATTCCCATGTGATGCATATCGTGTCGAATGTGGTGGGCGAGTTGGCCGAGGGGCAGGACGCGCTCTCGGCACTGCTCGCAGGGCTGCCAGCAGGCACGGTCTCGGGGGCGCCCAAGGTCCGCGCGATGCAGATCATCGATGAGCTGGAGCCCGAGAAACGCGGCGTCTATGGCGGCGCTGCGGGCTATTTCGCCGCCAATGGCGAGATGGATATGTGCATCTGCCTGCGCACGGCGGTGCTGAAGGACGAAACCCTCTATATTCAGGCCGGGGGTGGCGTGGTCTATGACAGCGACCCCGAGGCCGAGTATGAAGAAACCGTCAACAAATCTCGCGCCTTGCGCCGTGCGGCCGAAGATGCGGGTCGCTTTGCAGGCGGCAATAGCTGACCCCCCAAGTCCCGCCCATGCCGCAGGCATGGGCAGCGCCCGCGAGGCGTGCAGGGGCGGGCGGGTGGGCACGGCTCGCGGGCGCTTCTCTGGGCCTTACGCCGAGCCCTATTCCGCCGCTTCCGCGTAACTCTCGACCGGCGGACAGGTGCAGACCAGATTGCGGTCGCCATAGACATTGTCCACGCGGCCCACAGGCGGCCAGTATTTGTCACCCCGGAAGCTGCCCGGCGGGAAACAGCCGGCCTCGCGGCTATAGGCTCGATCCCAATCGGCCACCAGATCCTCGACTGTATGCGGCGCATGGCGCAGCGGGCTCGCCTCGGCGCTGATCTCACCGGCCTCCACAGCCCTGATCTCTGTGCGGATCGCCAGCAGCGCCGCAACGAAACGGTCGATTTCGGCCTTGGTCTCGGACTCGGTCGGCTCCACCATCAGCGTGCCCGACACGGGCCAACTCATGGTCGGCGCATGAAAGCCGTTGTCGATCAGCCGTTTGGCGATGTCATCGACGGTGACGCCAGCCTCGGCAAAGGGCCGCGTGTCGAGGATGCATTCATGCGCAATCCGGCCCTTGTTACCCATGAAGAGAATGTCATACGCCCCGCGCAGCCGTTCAGCGATGTAATTTGCGTTCAGGATCGCCACACGGGTCGCCTGGGTCAGCCCCGGCCCGCCCATCATCAGCACATAGGCCCATGAAATCAGCAGGATCGAGGCCGAGCCATAGGGCGCCGCAGACACTGGCCCCTCGGCCCCTCCGATCTCGGGATGGCCGGGAAGAAAGGGTGCCAGATGCGCTTTCCCGCCAATGGGCCCCATGCCTGGCCCGCCGCCGCCATGCGGGATGGCGAAGGTCTTGTGCAGGTTGAGATGGCTCACATCGCCGCCGATCTCGCCGGGTTTCACAAGCCCGACCATCGCGTTCAGATTGGCCCCGTCGATATAGACCTGCCCGCCATGCTCATGCGTGATCGCGCAGACTTCACGCACAGTCTCCTCGAACACACCATGCGTGGACGGGTAAGTGATCATGCAGGCCGCGAGCCGATCGCCTGCCTTCGCGGCCTTCTCGCGGAAATCCTCGAGATCGACATCGCCATTGGCGCTGGATTTGACCACCACGACCTGCATCCCGCACATCTGCGCCGATGCCGGGTTGGTGCCATGCGCCGACATCGGGATCAGGCAGATATCGCGATGCACATCGCCGCGCGCGCGGTGATAGGCCTGGATCGTCAGAAGCCCCGCATATTCGCCCTGCGCACCCGAATTGGGCTGCATCGACATGGCATCATAGCCGGTGATCTCGCAGAGCTTGGCCTTGAGGTCATGGATCGCCTCGGCGTAGCCCAGCGCCTGATCGGCTGGCGCGAAAGGGTGCAGCGAGGCGAATTCGGGCCATGACAGGGGCATCATCTCGGCGGCTGCATTGAGCTTCATCGTGCAGGATCCCAGCGGGATCATCGCCCGGTCAAGCGCCAGATCACGGTCCGAGAGGCGGCGCATATAGCGCATCATCTCGGTCTCGGCGCGGTTCATGTGAAAGATCGGGTGGGTGAGATACTCCGATTGCCGCAAGAAACCATCTGCAAAGCCCAGGCTCGCGCGATGCGGTGGCACACCCTCGATCCCGAAAGCGCGCAGCACGCGCATCAGCACGCGCTCATCCGTGGTCTCATCAAGTGAGATGCCGACAAAGGAGGTTCCGATCTTGCGGAAATTCAACCCCTCGGCGCGCGCCGCCGCCAGTATGCCCGCCTGCCCGACCCCCACTTCGACTGTGATCGTGTCGAAAAACTCCTTCACCACCACTTCCGCCCCGGCGGCGCGCAAGGCGCGGTAGAGCCGCTGGGTCAGGAAATGCACCCGCTCGGCAATCGCGCGCAGCCCCTTGGGGCCGTGGAACACGGCATACATTGACGCCATGACCGCCAGAAGCGCCTGCGCGGTGCAGACATTCGAAGTCGCCTTTTCGCGCCGGATATGCTGCTCGCGGGTCTGAAGACTGAGGCGATACGCCTTGTTACCCCGCGCATCGATACTGACGCCCACCAGCCGCCCGGGCAGCGACCGTTTATAGGCGTCCGCACAGGCGATGAAGGCCGCATGCGGGCCGCCATAGCCCATCGGCACCCCAAAACGCTGCGCCGAACCGACGGCGATATCCGCCCCCATCGCGCCCGGCTCCTTGATCAGCGTCAGCGCGAGCAGGTCAGTTGCCATGATCGCGATGGCTTTCGCGCCGTGCAGCGCCTCGATCTGGGGCGTGAAATCCTGCAGATCGCCATAGGTGCCGGGATATTGGAAAACCGCGCCAAAGACCTTTTCTGCTTCCAGCGTCTCGGGCGCGCCCACGATCACCTCGATGCCCAGAGGCGCGGCGCGGGTCTGCATGACGGCGATGTTCTGCGGATGACAGTTCTCGTCGATGAAAAACGCTTTCATTTTCGATTTCGCCACGCGCTGCGCCATGACCATCGCCTCGGCGCAGGCAGTCGATTCGTCCAGAAGCGAGGCATTGGCAACAGGCAGACCGGTCAAATCCGCAACCATGGTCTGAAAATTCAACAGCGCCTCGAGCCGGCCTTGGGCGATCTCGGGTTGATAGGGCGTGTAGGCCGTGTACCAGGCCGGGTTTTCGAAGATATTGCGCAGGATCGCAGGCGGCGTGACGGTGCCGTAATAACCCTGCCCGATCAGCGAGGTCATCACGCGGTTTTTCGCGCCCACTTCGCGCAGCTTGGCCAGCAACTCGCCCTCAGAGAGCGGCGCCCATGTCAGCGGATCATTCTGACGCAGATCGGCCGGAATGGTCTGCTCGATCAACTGATCGAGGCTTTCGCAGCCCAGCTCCGCCAGCATCTCGGACATTTCTTCCGGCGTCGGGCCGATATGGCGGCGATTGGCGAAATCATAGGGGTTGTAGTCGGTCGGGGTGAAAGTCATCTGCCGCTTCCTTGCAAATCATCTCGCGCGGCGGGCGCACGGCCCCGCCCGGTCTCGGTCAGCCGAGGAAATCCTTGTATTCATCCTCGGTCATGAAATCGTCGAGCACGCTCAGATCATCGAGCTTCATCTTGAAGAACCACGCATCGCCCTGCGGATCCTCATTCACCAGCGCCGGATTATCGACCAGCGCCTCATTCACCTCGACAATCTCGCCATCGACCGGGGCAAGGATATCCGAGGCCGCCTTAACCGATTCAATCACGCAGACCTCATCGCCCTTGGCGACCTGCGCCTCGATCTCGGGCAGTTCCACGAAGACGACATCGCCCAGTTGCTCGGCGGCGTGATCCGTGACGCCGACAACCACGACATCGCCCTCGACGCGCAGCCATTCATGTTCTTCGGTGTATTTCATCGCTCACGCTCCTCAGCGCTTGTAATTGGTCGGGTGGAAGGGCAGTGCGCAAACGGTAACGGGCAGCCGCTTGCCGCGCAACTCCCCCCAGAGCCTTGTGCCCGGAGTTGCTTGATTTGCAGGCACATAGCCCATGGCGACAGGTCCACCGACCGACGGGCCAAACCCGCCCGAAGTGATGCGGCCGATCGTCTCGCCAGCCTCGGCACTGCTCCAGAGCGTCGTACCCTCGCGCATCGGCGCGCGGCCCTCTGGGCGCAGCCCAACGCGGCGCGTCCCGGCCCCGGCCTCGAGTTGCGCGAGGATGGTCTCGGCTCCCGGGAACCCGCCTTCGCGCGCGCCACTGGTGCGGCGGGCTTTCTGGATCGCCCATGTCAACCCTGCCTCGACCGGTGTCGTGGTCTCGTCGATATCATGGCCATAGAGGCAGAGCCCGGCTTCCAGTCGCAGCGAGTCGCGGGCGCCGAGCCCGATGGGTTCCACCTCCGGTGCCGCGAGAAGCGCGCGGGCGAACTCAGTGGCGCTCTGCGCAGGCACCGAAATCTCGAATCCGTCCTCGCCTGTGTAGCCCGAGCGCGAGATCCAGAGCGGGCCATAGAGCGTGTCCAGGCTCATCACATCCATGAAACGCATCGCCCGCGCATCGGGCACGAGCCCCGCCAGCACGCGTTCCGCCTTCGGCCCCTGCAGCGCCAGAAGCGCGCGGTCGGTCTGTGGCAGCACCTCGGCCACATCTGTCAGATGTGCCTGAAGATGCGCGATGTCATGCGCCTTGCGCGCCGCATTGACGACCAGCAGCAGATGATCGCCGCGATTGGCGAACATCAGATCATCGAGAATACCGCCCTGCGCGTTGGTCAAGAGCCCGTAGCGCTGCCGCCCCTCGGGCAGGCCAGTGACAGCGACCGGCATAAGCGCCTCGAGCGCGGCCTCTAGCGCGGCCATGTCACTGCGGGGCCGTAGGATCACCTGCCCCATATGGCTGACATCGAACAGCCCTGCGCGCGCGCGGCAGTGCAGATGCTCCTTCATAACGCCGAGCGGGTATTGCACGGGCATCGCATACCCTGCGAAGGGCACCATCCTGGCACCCAGTTCGATGTGCAGGGAATGAAGCGGTACGCGCTCCAACTCTTGAGTCTCGTCTGTCATATCGCCCCTTGTCTCGGCCCGAAGGCAGGTTCATGGCTGCGCGCATGAGAGTCGCGCATCATGCCCCCTCTGTCCCTTGCGCCTGAGATCGCTATCCCTTCGGCGGGCGCATGGCGCGCCTCTCTCCAGAGTCTGTCAGTCGAAACGGTCCTTTTGCCTGAGAGTTTACCGGGGCGGTTGCTCCTTCGGCCCTGACATGCGATTGCCAGTGTCTCCCGTTTCCGACGCCTCCGTGCTAGCGGAAACCGGGCCGTGGTGGCAAGTCTTTTTCGCAACGGGCGACATGGCCCGACAATGAGGTGAAAGCTTGATGGAGGATTCGTTCTTCTTCGGATATGGCTCGCTCGTGAACCGCGAGACGCATGATTACCGCGATGCACAAGCAACAACGATCCTTGGCTGGCGGCGGGAATGGCGGGTCTCGCGCCAGTTCGGACGCACTTTTCTCAGCGCCGTGCGCGACCGCGACGCCGTGATCGACGGGCTGGTGGCACGCGTTCCGCGTGGCGACTGGGCCGCGCTCGATGCACGCGAAGCTGGCTATGCGCGCCACCTGCTGGCGGAGAGCGATTTCGCCGCCCCTGCCCCCGCGCCCGCCCAGATTTACGCCATCGCGCCCGAAGTCTCGGCCCTGCCGGATCACAGCAGTCCGATCAAGCTCAGCTATCTCGATGTGGTAGCCGCAGGGTTTCTGGCTGAATTCGGAGAACCCGGTGTCGCGCGGTTTTTCGAGACCACGACAGGCTGGGCCGCAACGCTCGATGACCGCGCGCAGCCGCTCTATGCGCGCGCACGCCCTGTGAGCGGGCATGTCCGGGAGATGGTGGACGCGCATCTCGCGCAACTCGGTGTGCTAAAGACGCAGGGCTAGGCACACAAGCGTGGCGGGCGCCTCATATCTCGAGCCTGACGCGCAGGAATCCTTGCTTGTCGGCGCCGAGGACCTCAGGGTTGAAACCCGCGATCTCGTCGAGATGGTCCATCGCCGCCACGCCAGTCTGGAGCACGACCGTCGCATCGTCGAGGTTGCGAAAACGGAAGGGCGGTTTGACAGCGACATCGAGCGGCACGCGCGCCCTGACATACTCCTCGAGAATATCGCGCGTCATGGCGGGGTGCTCCAACACGATCTCGACCTCTCCGGGCAACGCGAAGCCACCTGCGCCATGCGCCCGGAAACTGTTGGTGCAGATGATGAATTCCGCTTCCATGTCGATCGGTGCGCCGCGCCATTTCAGGCTGCGAATGCGCCCTGCGAAGGGATCGATCTCGTTCCCGTCAGGACCGAAGCGTGCTGGCACGCTCAGGTCGATCTCGTAATCCAGCCCGTAGAGGATTTCGAAATTGTAGCCAGGATAGGCCGGGTTCATCAGCGGCTGATCAATTCCGTCAGGACGCAGATGATTGAAGGCCGAGACCGCACGCTCGAGCCACATCAGGACCTGCGCGCCGGTTACCTTCACCGCAGCCACGCGGTTCGGAAAGACATAGAGATCCGCCAACGACCGCAGCGTCAACTCGCCTATCTCGATATTGGTGTAATTCCGTGGCCCGCCCAGGCCGCCAGCCTTGCACGGAGAGACCGAAGACAGCAGCGGCAGGTGGCGATGGGGCGTGGCCGCCAGATGTCTGCGGGTGAATTCGACTTGCGCGTCGGCCACGAGCTTGGTCGCTGCACTTCTCCCGAGAAATGCGAAGAAGCTGTTGATCGGCGTCACTGTCTCGCCGATCGGCTGGCGGATCGTCTCGATCACCTTGGCATGCGCGTCCTCGACGATCGCGCGCACTTTCGGGCTGCGCGGGACAAAGTCACGGCGCAGCTTCCGCGGGGTCGCGAAGCTCAGGGACGCATCGCGCAGGGCGCGGTTCTCGACCCGCGCCTCGAGCATATGCCATCTTCCACCGCTGTGCAGGAGTTCCAGATCGATGACGCCAAGATGCGAGCCGAAAAAACCGCTCATGACTGTTGGCTTGCCACAAATCGTTCCGGCCTCGACATCGATTCCCGGAATATCGGCGAATTTACGCGACGGGAAAAGCTGATGGGTGTGCCCGCTTAGAATGACGTCGACCCCGTCAATCCCCGCAAGTGGAATGATCGCGTTCTCCATATTCTCGGAATGCCGCACCTGCCCGAGGCCCGAATGGGCCAGCAGGATCACGATATCCGCCCCGGCCTCGTGCATCTCGGGCACCCAGGCGCGCACGGCATCGACCATATCGCGGGTTTGAAGCTTTCCATTGAGGTGCTGGCGGTCCCATAGCGTGATTTGCGGCGGCGCAACCCCGATCACCCCGATGGTGATGGGTTGCAGGCGCCCCGCCCGATCCCGGAGATTGCGCTTGAGCAATCTGTAAGGCGACACCAGAGGCCTGTCGGCGCGGGCGCGGGCGGCCCTGTGATGCAGTATATTGGCCGAGACGACTGGAAATTCCGCCTGATGGATGGAGTGCATCAGGAAATCGAGCCCGTAATTGAACTCGTGATTGCCAAGCGTGATGGCGTCATATTGCAGCGCATTCATGGCGCCGATCACCGGATGCAGCCCCGCGCGGTCAAAGCCGCTGTCACAGGCGAAGAAATCACCCACCGGCGTACCCTGCAGAAAGTCGCCATTGTCGAAGAGCAGCGCGTTTGTCACTTCCTGACGCGCAAGATCGATCAGTTCCGCCAGCCTGGACAGGCCCAGATCCGGGTTTGGACGATCCGCGTAATAGTCATAGGGATGCAAATGCACATGCAGGTCTGTCGTCTCCAGGATCCGCAGATCAACCGCGGTCGACACCTCATACCCGCTGTCAAAGTCTAGTCTGGACTGTTTCATTGTGCCGCGCATGCCAAGGTCATCGGATCCCGCAAAGGTATATACGTGTCTTCGGGTGCGTTTTCGGTCGGAAACTTGTTAATTTTGTGTCAACCAGCATCTTTCGCCGCGAGCCTAGTGCGCGCGCGCGCGCAACACAACCTCAGCTTGTGATAATCTGACAGGGGCTTGCTCTCGTGTCACCAAGCTGCCAGAGACTGGCTTCAGAGCGCAAAGGAGGGCATCCATGCAATTCGCTTTCGGGGCAGGATGGGATGCGCGCGCCGCACAGCACCGGTCTGACCCAACCGCTCTGCAGCATCTGCTCGGAAATTCGGCAACGCAGGTTCTGCCTGTATGGCGCGGAAAGCCCCATTTGCAAAAAGATTGCCTCGGCTGGGTCGCGGCCGATCATCCGATGCTGCGCCACGCGCACCGGCCTTTCGTGTATCTGGGCGAGCATTATGGGCGCGGGCGGTTCGCGGCAGATATCTCTGCCTGGGAGCCTGATGCGCTCGACCGGACCGCGCTGGCCATGTTCACTGACACCAGCATCCAGCTGCACCCCGATGCGCCATCAGGGGCGCATTTCGGCGAGCTGCGGCTTGCGATGAACAGTCTCGCGCCTCCAGAGGCCGCGCTCGCAGCAACGGCGCGGGCGCTGTTCAACTGGCACCGAACGCATCGGTATTGCGCATCCTGCGGTCACGCGAGCGAGGTGGCCGCAGCGGGGTGGGAGCGGCTTTGCCCTTCGTGCGGGGCGCGGCATTATCCGCGTACTGATCCGGTCGTGATCATGTTGGTGACCCATGGCAATGCGCTGCTTCTGGGGCGCTCGCATGGCTGGCCTGAACGCATGTATTCCGCGCTCGCGGGCTTCATTGAGCCGGGCGAGACCATGGAAGCCGCAGTGGCGCGCGAAGTCCGCGAGGAGACAGGTCTGGTTGTCAGCGACATCCGCTATATCGCCTCGCAACCCTGGCCGTTTCCGAATTCGCTGATGTTCGGATGCTCTGCGCGGGCGTCAAGCCGCGCGTTGATGCTTGACGACGAGCTGGAGGATGCGCGCTGGGTGTCGCGCGAAGAAGTACTGGCGTCGTGGGCGGGGCACCATCCTGACATACTGCCTGCGCGCAAGGGTGCCATCGCGCATTACATGATCGGGATGTGGCTTGCAGGTCATGTCTGAGGGTCACTTAGCCCCAGCCGAGCAGGCTTGCATTTCGCGCCCCGCGCTCCCACAGTATGCACCATGAAAGGTGATCTCACACCCCCGCTTGGACCCGCTTCAATGAACTGGACTGTCCCCAATATCCTGACTGTCCTGCGCCTTCTGGCGGCCCCGGGGGTGGCGGTGATGTTTCTGTATTTCCACAGGCCCTGGGCAGACTGGCTCGCGCTCGTGCTGTTTGCGCTCGCCGCGATCACTGATTTCTTCGACGGCTATCTGGCGCGGGCATGGAAGCAGGAAAGCCGCCTTGGCGCGATGCTCGATCCGATTGCCGACAAGGCGATGGTGGTCATCGCGCTTCTGGTCATCACGGGCTATTCGGGCATGGATCCATGGCTGATTCTGCCCGCAACGGCGATCCTGTTTCGCGAAGTCTTTGTCTCGGGCCTGCGCGAGTTTCTGGGCGACAAGGCGGGCCTTTTGAAAGTCACCGCCCTTGCCAAATGGAAAACAACGGCGCAGATGACGGCCATCGCGGTTCTGTTCATGGCCATGGGCCTGGAATATGTGCGCGAGGCGAGCCTGCTGCGCAGCCATACGGAGATGATCGCGACCCTCAGCGATATCGGCACAGACGAGATGAGTGTCGTCGATTTCGCACGACAGGGTGGCAATGCCGTCTGGATCACCGGGCTCGCGCTGATCTGGATCGCGGCACTGTTGACCCTTGTCACGGGCTGGGATTATTTCCGCAAGGCATTGCCCTTCCTCAAGGATGACATGACATGAAGCTGGAGGTTCTCTATTTCGCATGGGTGCGCGAACGCATCGGCTGCGCACGCGAGACCATCGAGACAGATGCGCAGACAGTGAACGCGCTGGTCGACGAACTCTCGGCGCGCGAGGAACGCTATGCGCTGGCCTTCTCCGATCTCTCGGCGCTGCGCGTCGCTGTCGATCAGGATCTGAGCGAATTCGACGCCCCCTTGACTGACGCCCGCGAAGTCGCCTTTTTCCCGCCGATGACTGGGGGGTGATGGTGCAGATCCGCGTTCAGTCAGAGCCCTTTGACTATGGTACCGAATGCGCGCGGTTTTGCGCAGACCGTCAGGATGTGGGTGCAGTCGTCACCTTCTGCGGGGTCGTGCGCGACGACACCGGCGATCTGGCACATATGGAGATCGAGCATTACCCTGGCATGACCGAACGCGCGCTCGGAAAAATCGCGGAAGAGGCCGCGCGCCGCTGGGCGCTGCTTGACTGCCTGATCATCCACCGCTATGGAGCGCTGGAACCCGGCGCGCGCATCATGATGGTGGCCACCGCCTCTGCCCACCGCGCCGATGCCTTCGCGGCGGCGGATTTCCTGATGGATTATCTGAAATCCCGCGCCCCCTTCTGGAAGAAGGAAACCCGGGCGCAGGGCGCGCAATGGGTTGCGGCCAAGAACAGCGACGAGGCCGCCCTCGCGCGCTGGTAAGTTCCGCCTTATCACAAATGCCTGCGCTCCATCCCCTATCAGCCAGCGCCAACCGATACCCCCCTGCGCCTTGGCTTCATCTTGCCCAAAATACTCTCGCCGAAGGCAGCGAGCCATCAGGCTCGCTTCTTTCCAAGACATCGCGCCAGCAATCCGGATAGCGCGCGGCACCACCGGCGACGCTTAGCCTCCTCAACCCGATCGCGAGACACTACGGGGTGAATTGGGCCGCAGGCCCAAGAGGGGCAACGCCCCTCAACTCAAATAATCATGCAAAAAGGGCGGCCGCAGCCGCCCTTTTTTCAATTTGATAGCAGCGCGTTTCAGCCCTGCGTCGCGCTGGTGACATCCACTGACACGCCCGGCCCCATGGACGAACTCACCGAGACCTTTTTCAGATACGCCCCCTTGGCGCCCGTCGGTTTCGCCTTGGAAACAGCATCGACAAAGGCGCGCAGGTTCTCGGCCAGTTTCGAGGCCTCAAACGAGGCTTTGCCGATCCCGGCATGGATGATTCCGGCCTTTTCGACCTTGAACTGAACCTGACCGCCCTTGGCGCTTTTCACGGCTTCGGCCACATCCATGGTCACTGTCCCGACTTTCGGGTTCGGCATCAGGTTGCGCGGGCCGAGGATCTTGCCCAGACGCCCAACGATCGGCATCATGTCAGGCGTCGCAATGCAGCGGTCGAATTCGATCTTGCCCGACTGAACCGTCTCCATCAGATCTTCGGCGCCCACGATATCCGCGCCTGCCTCTTTCGCCTCGTCAGCCTTGGGGCCACGGGCAAAGACTGCAACGCGCACGCTCTTGCCCGTGCCGTTGGGCAGGGTCACGACACCGCGTACCATCTGATCGGCATGGCGTGGATCGACCCCGAGATTCATCGCCACCTCGACAGTCTCGTCGAATTTGGCCGATGCGCTCGATTTGACCAGCGCAACCGCGTCTTCGACACTCAGATTGCTCTTGCCGTCAAAGGCGTTCCGGGCGGCCTTGATACGTTTTCCGACTTTTCCCATGACCTTACCCCTTCACCTCGATACCGCAGGACTTTGCGCTGCCGGCGATGATCTCCATTGCGCCTTCGATCGTGTTGGCGTTGAGGTCCTTCATCTTGGCCTCGGCGATCTCGCGGACCTGCTTGGTGGTCACGCTGCCAGCCACTTGGCGCCCCGGGGCTTCCGAGCCGCGCGCACGGTTGCGCTTGCCTTGCGGTTTCAGGCCAGCCGCGCGCTTGAGATACCACGACGCCGGCGGCGTCTTGAGATCCATCGTGAAGGATTTGTCCTGATAATAGGTGATCACGCAAGGGATCGGAGCGCCCGGTTCCAGCTCGGCGGTGCGGGCGTTGAATTCCTTGGTGAACATCATGATGTTGATGCCGCGCTGGCCCAGCGCCGGGCCGACAGGCGGCGACGGGTTGGCTTTGCCCGCCGGGATTTGCAGCTTGAGCTGCCCTATGACTTTCTTGGCCATCCTGGCCTCTCCTTCTTTTCACCTCACCTCGGTCGCACGCGTGCGACAAGGCTCGTTGCGGTTAAGTGGTCCGGCCTTGCCCGGGCGCGCCCGACAGCCTCCCACGATGCATCACGTCAGCTGTCTTTCGACACCTGCGTGAATTCCAGATCGACCGGGGTTGCCCGGCCGAAGATCGAAACCATCACCTTCAGGCGATTGTTGGGCTCGTCGACTTCCTCGACCACACCCGAGAACCCCTCGAACGGGCCGTCATTGACCTTGACCTGTTCGCCGACCTCGAAGCGGATCAGCGTGCGCGGGGCCTCTTCGCCTTCCTGCACACGGTTGAGGATCGCGTTCACTTCCTCATCGCGCATCGGCATCGGCTTGCCTTGGGTGCCCAGAAAACCGGTCACGCGGTTGATCGAGTTGATCAGGTGATAGGCTTTCGCGCTCATCTCCATGCGCACCAGCACGTAGCCGGGCATGAAGCGGCGCTCGGAGGTCACCTTCTTGCCGCGTCGGACCTCGATCACTTCCTCGGTCGGCACCAGCACTTCCTCGATCTGCTCTTCCAGACCGGCTTCAGACACGGCCATGCGGATGGCCTCGGCCACTTTCTTCTCGAAATTCGACAGCACGCTCACCGAATACCAGCGCTTGGCCATGTTTTTCATCTTTCCGTCATCTGCGGCACTTGGCGTGCCGTTCTGGCAGGAATGTTGCGCAGCAGCGCGCGGGCCTGACAGAAGGTCAAAACAAACAGCGCACCGAGTCGGTGCGCTTTGGCAGTGCATTACAATCAGCGACAGGAGTTTTCAAGCCCTCTGCACGGATCGGTTGGCCTAATTGAACATCCCCAGAAGCCCGCCCAGCCCGGTGCGGATCAGAAGATCAACGAGGAAGAAGAAAACCGCCGTGAGCGCTGCCATGATGAACACCATGACAGTCGTGACGAGCACCTCGCGACGTGTGGGCCATGTGACCTTCGCAGTCTCGGCGCGCACCTGTTGCATGAACTGAAAGGGGTTGGTCTTGGCCATCACGTCATCCTCTTGCTTTCTGTCCACATACGCAGGCCGCAGCTCGGTTTCAAGCCGGAATAGCAGAGGTCAGGCGCGAGAACGCCCTCAAGGTGCCAGACAGGTGACCCGGTCCATGCCCCGAAGCTGCCCCCACTCTTGCGCGTAGCGCGCGCGCGAAGCGGCGATCTCGGCATCGGGCACGGGAACAGGGCCGGGCCAAGCGGCCGATTTGGGAAAGCGGGTCATCGCCCGGCGCAGTGCATCGCGCGGGGCAAGTCCCGGGTTGCGCGCAAGAATGCCGGGGACCGCTTCGAGGGCGCGGGCCGAGGGGCCAACCAGAAAGCTGCGCGGGCTGTGCTCGTCGGGCGCGCGCAGCACCGTACCCTCGGGCAACCCCGCAAGCCTGGCCGCAAGCGCGGGCATCAACGCACAATAATCCTCGAACCTCCAGAGCACCACATGCGCCACCCGCGTGCTCGACAATATCCGCACAATCAGATCAGACCAACGCAGCGCCGCGCGATCCACCTCGGCGCAATAGTCCTCAAAGCGGGTCACGCGGCCCGCAAGGTGCTGATGCCCCCAGCCCGACACCAGTTGCTCTATAGGATTCCGCAAGGCGAGTGCGATTGTCACATCCTCAAGCCCCAGCCCCGCCAAGAGCGGCTCGAGATGTGCTTCCGCGCGCGGATAATAGGCTGCGCCCAGAGCAAGGATCGGCGGAATTGGCCCGCCACCAAAGATGTTTTCGTTGGACAGGAGCAACCGCTGCCCCGCGGCCTGCGCGTCCCGCACCGCACCCAAGAGTGGCCCGAGTTTCGCGCGAAACCCTTCGACCGTGCCGCGCAGCCGAGGTATCTTCAGATCGTGACGCAGGCGATCTGGCCCGAGATAGGTGCAACCGTGCCGGGCCAGAAGGTCCAGATTGGTGGCCCAAGTCTTTTGCAGATGGGTGCTGGCGGTCTTGTGCGCCCCGAGATGCAGCGTGACCGCGGGAGCCACATCGCGCTTGAGATTGACAGTGGATGCTTGTGTCTGGCCAGCAGGGGCAGAGGCACCCGAACCTTTGATTTTCCATGCCATCTATCAAACACAACCAATGGTATCCAAGTAAATAATCCGCGTCGATGAGCAACTCAGAGCCGATCCACAAACCGATACCACTCAGCAGTCCCAATGTCACGACCAAGCCATCTTGCCCGCAGCAGTCGAACCTCGCATTCGCGCTTACATGTGCCTGCAGGCGGGTTACGACAATCGGAAGGAAGGAACTCGTCGCGAGTCTGAGCACTATGGATTTTTCGGAAGCGAAGCGCCGGCTCCCTAGCGTCCTATCGCGATGGGATCACGATTTCTCAATCGCTCGCGGCCAGGGCCCGGCACCGGGCCATCCAGCCAGCCAGCAACTCGTCTAGTTCCGAACGCGAAGGGTCGATCTTCGGACGGGGCTGCGTCCTGCGGTCATGAGTGAACTCAGTAGCACCCGATCGGATGACCTTGCGCACTGTGTTCCGCGACCACCGCAATTCGCGGCAGATCTGCTTGATCGACTCACCTTCGACGAAACGAGCCCCCTGATCTTCGCGCGCGTCGGTGGGCTCGAACCAGTGGCGCCTCACTGGTGCGCTCTCTGCAAGCAACATCCTCTGACTGCTCCCTCATGCTGTCAAGAAAGCTTCTGACCAGAATTATCAGGGGGGTCACTTTGGGACGCCGATCACCCCAAGAAGGGGGTCAACCTTGCATGCCGCATCACAGGCGAGGACGGGACCGTGCCGGGGCCTGTGTTTCGAGACATGATCACGGGGCAAGGCTCTGATGGTGGCTGGTTCATCACCGCCGATGTCCTGCGACATGATGGATCAAACGGGTTGTGGCTAGCCGATCTGCGCATCAGGACGCGAAAGCGACAGGTCGCGGATTTCGTGATCAATAGCGGCGGACTTGGAGCGCTTCTGGCGGCATGGGTCTGGGGGCTGCAAAAGCCATAATCTGCATAACCACCCCCGAGCGCCGATAGCTCCAATCGCCCCCAGACCTGCGGCAATCACCCCGCGCTCGCGTCTGCCCCACCCACGCCAAGGCCTAGCAGAGGCAAGATCCCTTCGCTTTGCACGCGCTGCTGCATGACGGCCATTGCCTCTGGATCAGGGCGCGGGTCTCGTGACAGCCACCAGCGCACCAGACCAAGGTTTTGCGCGGTCGATGCTGCGATCAGCGCCGATAGCGGCAATTCGGGCCGCAAGGGGCCGGGCCATTCGCGCAGGCGTTGCTCGGCGTAGGCAGTGATCAAGGCTGCGACCTCGCCTTCGAAGGCGGCAAGCTCGCCGGTCACCAGCACCGCTGCGTAGAAATCTTCATGCGCGGCGACATGGGCGAACCAGCGCAGTGCGTTCGGGTGCGGCTTTGTCGGGTCGAAGCGGGCATAGGCTGCTGGCGTCGGGGGCTCATTGCGCGCACGCAGATCGCGCAGCAGACGCGCTAGTTCCTCGCGCACGACTGCGTGTTTGTCGGGAAAATGCGCATAGAAGGTTGAGCGGTTGATGCCTGCCCGCCGTGCGATCTCCGCCACGCTGACCGCGTCGAAACCGCCTTGCAGTGTCAACGACAGCAGCGCGTCCCAGATTGCGCGCCGGGTGCGTTCGACCCTCGGGTCGATGCCCGGGTCGTTGGTTTTTCCCGACAGACCCGCTGCGTCTGTCGGGTTTCCAACAGACCCCGCTTTTGTGTCGTTTGTCTGCGCCATACCCTGAGGTACAATCTTTCCCGTGAACGGTCGAGCCGGGATAGCCGGTTTGACGCGGATCAAGGCAGATTGGCCGCTTTGCTGAAAGCCTGCTGCATCTTCGAAAGACCTGCATGATGACGGGCGCAGGGCCAAGCAGCCAAGCGCATCCGCCATGCTTTTTGGGGGAGTATCCGACATGCCATTTGATGCAAAGACACTGACTGCAAACCTGATCGCCATCGGCAGCGCCGATCTGCCGTTGGCAGGGGGCAAGGGCGCGAGCCTCGGCGCGATGCTGGGGGCTGGCTTGCCGGTGCCAGAAGGCTTTGCGGTGCTGACGCAGGCTTACCGCGATTTCGTCGCGCATAACGGTTTTGAAGAACCGGTCCGACATCTGGTGCAGGATGTGCCCGCCGATGATCCCGACGCGCTGGCCAAGGCTGCGCAGGCGCTGAAGGACCGGTTTTTGGCGGGGACCATCCCGCCGCATGTGTCTGACGCCATCGCGCGCGCCTATGCCGAGATTGGTACGGGGCTGGTGGTGGTGCGATCTTCTGCAACAGCCGAGGATCTGCCGGGCGCCAGCTTCGCGGGCCAGCATGACAGTTTCCTGAACATCGATGGGCCGGAGGCCGTGGCCGAGGCCGTGCGCGGCGCTTGGGCCTCGCTCTGGAACCCGCGCGCGGTGAGCTATCGCAAGCGGGTCGGGCTGGATACGACCGAGATCGGGATTGCCGTGGTCGTCCAGCGGATGATCGACGCTGAACGCTCGGGCGTGCTTTTCACCGCCAACCCGCTGGACCACCGGCGCGACCGGATGCTGCTCTCGGCCTCCTTCGGCCTGGGCGAGGCGGTGGTGGGTGGCGATGTCAGCCCCGACAACTGGGTGCTGGAGGCCTCGGGCAAGGTTCTGGACCATCACCTGTCGGACAAGCAGGTGATCACGGTTCGCGAGGGCAAGGGCACGGTCAACCGCCCGATGCCCGAGGAAAAGCGCCGCGCGGTCAGCCTGAGCGGCGCCGAGGTGGCGGAACTGGCACGGCTGGGCGCGCGGGCGCAGGCGTATTTCGGCACCCCGCAGGATCTGGAATGGGCCATCGAAGACGGGCGTATCTATCTGGTGCAGTCCCGCCCCATCACTTCGCTCTTCCCGCTGCCCGAGCCCCTGCCCGCGCCCGAGGACGGCTTACGGCTCTACCTGTGTTTTAACGTCCATGCCCAGCAGATGCTGGAGCCCTTCACCCCTGCCGGGATCGACTGGTGGCGCGCCATCACCGGCGGCTTCGCCCATGCCGCGACCGGGCGACCCGAGCGGGAACTGCCCTGGCTGAAGGAGAGCGCGGGGCGGCTTTTTGCCGACATCACCGAGATGCTGCGCAAGCCGGGGCGCTGGCCGCAACTGGCCGAGGCGGCGTCGGACAAGGACCCCATTACCGGGCAGGCGCTGCTGGCGTTCCGGGACCGCGAAGGCACGCGGATCACCGGGCGCAAGGGCGGCATCGGCTTCTGGTGGCGGCTGGGGCCGCTCTTCGCGCGTCTGGGCTGGCGGGGGCTGATGGCGTCGCTAAACCCCGAGCGGGCGCGGCTGCGCGTGCTGGCCGAGACTGATGCCGCGATCCGGCAGATCGAGGCCGAGGCGCGGGGCCTCTCCACCATGCGGGCGCGCGTGGATTTCATCCGCGATGTGCTGGGGCGCAGGGGCGCGATCATCTGGATCATCCCGGTCGCCGTGATGACCCCCGGGCTGATGGCCGAGGGGGCGCTGAAGCGCAAGGTGCGGGACTGGCTGGGCGATGAGCGCCTCTTCACCCCGGTCCAGCGCGCCCTGCCCCACAACATCACCACCGAGATGGGCCTGACCCTGTGGCGACTTGCACGGCAGTTCAAGGCCGAGGGCGCGGAGCCCAAGGCCGATGATCCCGGCGTCGCGGCCTTCCTGAGCCGCTTCGGCCACCGCGCCCTGTGGTAGATCGACCCCGGCATCGCCCGTTGGTCCGAGGATCCGGCCTATGTGCTGGATCTGATCTGCAGCTACATGGACGCGCCCGGTGAGGCCGATCAGGAAGCGCAGTTCGCCGAGGCGAAAGCCGAAGCCGAGTCTGCGATGACCGATCTCATCGAGCGCGTGCGCAAGGCACAGGGCGGCCTTCGCGCGCGCATCTTCGCCTGGCAGATGCAGTGTTACCGCGAACTCGCGGGCTTGCGCGAGCAGCCGAAATACGAGGGCGCGCGGATGATCGCGCTGGCCCGTTGCATCTGGCTGGACGCGGGTGCGGAACTGGTGGCCAAAGGCGCGCTGGATGCGGCAGGGGATGTAGTGTTCCTGCGCCTCGACGATCTTCTGGCCTTCGAGGCGGGGCGCGCGGGCGATCTGCGCGCGAAGGCCACTACAGCCCGCGCAGACTACGAACGCGAAAAGACCCGCCGCGCCGTGCCGCGCTGGATGACCTCGAACGGCGAGGCGATCTTTGGCGTTCAGTCCGACGAGTCCGAGGGTGTGCTGACCGGCTTGCCCGTCTCGTCAGGCACGCATGAGGGCCGCGTGCGGGTGATCCTGCACCCTGCGGGCGCGAAGCTCGAACGCGGCGAAGTGCTGGTTTGTCGCGGCACCGATCCGGCCTGGACGCCGCTCTTCCTTCAGGCCGGCGCGCTGGTGATGGAAACCGGCGGCGCGGTCTCGCATGGCTCCATCGTGGCGCGCGAATACGGGCTTCCGGCGGTGGCCGGGGTGGCGGAGGCCACCACGCGGTTGCAGGACGGCCAGCGCGTGCGGGTCGATGGCCAGAACGGGCAGGTGGTGCTGCTCGATGACTGAACCCGTCGAGACTGTGCTCCACGCCGCCGGGATCGGTCCGCGCGTGAGGGCCGCGCTGGAACTCGGGCCAATCCCCGGCTTCTTCGCCGTCTATCTGGTCGTGCGCGAACAGACCTACACTCTGGCGGGCCGCGGCTGGGACGGTTTCGTGCTGCTGGTGGGCGGCTTCGTGCCTGTGGTGCTGGCCGCGAGTGCGCTCATGGGGCGCGTGACCGGGTGCATTACCCCGGTGCAGGTCCTGACCCTGATCCGCGCACCCGGCCCATAGCTGCCGTTCAGCCTGCCTTTCTGCCTTCGAGCACCGCCTTCAAGACAAGGGCGATGATGGCGATCAGCGTCAGGGTCGAGGCGGCTGCGAAAGCTCCTACCGCGTTGAGATCGTTGAACAGCAGCTCGACATGCAGTGGTAGAGTGTTGGTCTGGCCGCGGATGTTGCCAGAGACGACAGCAACACCGCCAAACTCTCCAACTGCGCGAGCGGTGCATAGAACTGCCCCATATAGGAGCGCCCATTTGATATTGGGCAGCGTAACGCGTCGGAACACCTGCCAGCCAGAAGCGCCGAGCGTCACGGCGGCCTGTTCCTGCTCGCTCCCTTGCGCCTGCATCAGGGGCAGCACTTCGCGGGCCACAAAAGGCGCCGTCACGAACATAGTCACCAGCACGATGCCGGGCAGAGCGAAGATCACCTGCATGTCATTGGCCTGTAGCCAAGGCCCCAGAAGCCCCTGCCGCCCGTAAAGGAACAGATAGCAGACCCCAGCGATGATGGGCGAGATCGAAAACGGGATCTCGATGATGGTGACGAGGATCCCGCGCCCCGGAAAGCGATGCTTGGCCACGGCCCAGGCGGCGGCAATCCCGAAAGCCACGTTGATCGGCACCACGATGATCGCGGTGATCGTGGTCAACCACATCGCGTGCAGCGTGACAGGGTGCAGGATGTTGGCCGCGTATACCTGCCAGCCCTGCGAGAAGGCACGGGCGAAGATGAAGGCCATGGGCGCCACGATGAACAACAGCGTCAGCCCAACAGCGAGGCCGATAAGGATACGATCACCCCGCCGGGCGTGCGGGCGCGACAGGGCGGGGTGATGATCGAGGGCGGTCATGCTCATCGGCTGTCCTCCCGGTAGCGGGCGGCCCAGTATTGCAGGAGGTTGGAAACCAGCAGCAGCACCAGCGCGAAGCCCAAGAGCACCAGCGCGATGGCTGCAGCCCCGTTGTAGTCGAATTCTTCCAGTCGGATAAAGGCCAGCAGTGCGGCGATTTCGGTCTGGAAGGGCAGGTTGCCGGCGATGAAGACGATGGCACCGAACTCACCCAGCGAGCGTGCGAAAGCGATCGTGCAGCCCGCCAGCCAGGCCGGCAGGATGGTTGGAAAGACAACGCGGGTGAAGATCGCCCAAGGGCGCGCGCCGAGCGTCACTGCGGCCTGTTCCAGCGCCGGGTCCATATCCTCCAGCACCGGCTGGACCGTGCGCACGACGAAGGGGACCGAGGTGAAGGCCATCGCCAGCGCG
This sequence comes from Paracoccaceae bacterium, assembly GCA_003567315.1. Classification (GTDB taxonomy): domain Bacteria; phylum Pseudomonadota; class Alphaproteobacteria; order Rhodobacterales; family Rhodobacteraceae; genus Roseinatronobacter. Next base: position 10,511 of record PWZT01000006.1, on the reverse strand, counting down.
ATGCCCCAGATCGTATAGACCACCGGGATGCCCGCCGGGTGCAGCACTGCCCCGAACCAGCCATTGGCCGAAAACAGGGCTGTCAGCGAGAGACCCGCCACGGCCGTGGGCAGCGCGAAGGGCACATCCATCAGCGCATCCAGGATTCGTTTGCCCCGAAACTCATAGCGCAACAGCACCCAGGCCATCAGCAACCCGTAGATGGCATTGAACACCGTGGCGATGGCGGCGGCCGTCAGCGTGATCCGAAAGGCCGCCACGGCGCGCGGGGACGAGACGATGCGCCAGAAGCGTTCCGGCCCGATCTCAGCGCCCTTGAGGATAAGCGCCGCCACCGGGATCAGCACGATCAGCGTCAGATAGAGCAGCGTCGTGCCAAGGCTGAGCGTGAAGCCCGGCAGCACACGCTTGGCGCGGAACGGCGGGTCCATGGTGGCGGTGCTCATTGGCTCACCGGTTCACAAATACATTGTCAAGGCGCGCACCTTCGGCGAAGTGATCGCGCTGGATCGCTTCCAAGCCGCCAAAGACTTCATCGACGGTGACTAGGCGAACCTCGGGCAGGTCATCGGCGAATTCGGCCAACACGTCTTCATCGGCGACCCTGTAATAGTGCTCGGCCACGATGCGTTGTGCCTCGGGAGTGTAGAGCCATTCCAGATAGGACGTCGCCAGGTCGGTCGTCCCGTTGCGCTCGGCCACTTCACCCACGACAGCGACGGGGAAGGCCGCGAACAGGCTCAGTGACGGGGTCACACGCTCCAGCCCCTGATCGGCATAGGCCGCGGCGATCCCGCCAGTCTCGGCCTCGAAGGTGACGAGGACATCGCCGATATTGCGCTCGGCGAATGTCTGGGTGGCACCGCGCCCGCCCGTGTCGAACACCGGCACATTGTCGAAGATCGCCTTGACGAAAGCCTCGGCCGCATCCTCATCCCCGTCATTCTGTTCCAGCGCATAGGCGAAAGCCGCCAGATAGGTGTAGCGCGCATTGCCGCTGGTGCGCGGATTGGGGAAGATCACAGAGACATCGTCGCGGGCCAGATCATCCCAGTCCTGAATGTCCTTGGGGTTGCCCTCGCGCACCAGGAAGGCCGGCAGCGAATACCAGGGTGAGGCGCCATTGGGCAGCAGGTCACGCCATTCTGGGGGCAACAGCCCGCCTTGGGCCAGAACGTCGATGTCAGTCTCCTGGTTGAAGGTCACGACATCGGCGGGCAGGCCTTCGAGGATCGAGCGCGCCTGGCGCGAGGAACCGCCATGGCTCTGGTCGATCGTGACGCTGCGGCCCGTGCTGTCCTGCCAGTGAACGTTGAAGGCGGGGTTCAGCGCTTCGAAAAGTTCGCGCGCGATGTCATAGCTGGTGTTGAGCAGCGTGTCCTGTGCCGCTGCCGGAGCGGTGCCAAGCGCGAGGATCACGGCGGATATGCGGATTGAAGGGATGGTCATGGGGTCTTCTCCAACTGGGGTATATTTTCGGGTTCTGAAGCAGGCGCGGGATTGCGCCGGTCGCCAGGAAAGATCGTGCCGAAGGCGATGCGCAGGCGCATCGACGCATCGGCGATCATACAGTCGGCGGCGACAGCGCGGCGGGGGGTGTCGAGTTCCGCCTCGCCCAGGTCGGGGTGGCGCAGCACGAGGCGCAGATTGGCCCCGTTCGATGTGCGGCTGATGATCCGCCACGGGCCGGCTGGGTCGGGCTGCGGGATGATATCCTCGGGGCGGGCGAAGACCTGCGCAGGACCATCAGGCAGCGCGCGGCGCGGCAGCACGGTCAGGTCCAGACCATCGGCGCGCGCGCGGCCGGACTGCATCGTCACGGGCAATTCGACCGTGGCGCCCATGAAGCGGGCCACAAAAGGCGTGGCCGGGTGGTCATGGATCGCATCGGCATCGCCGATCTGGGCGATCTGCCCCTCGCCCATGACCACGACGCGGTCGGCGAGCTCAAAGGCTTCTTCCTGATCATGCGTAACGAAAATGGTGGTCGACCCGGTCGCCTCGTGAACACCGCGCAGCCAGCGCCGCAGGTCGCGCCGGATCGCGGCATCAAGGGCGCCGAAGGGTTCATCCAGCAGCAGAATACTCGGCTCGATCGCCAGCGCGCGGCCAAGTGCAACCCGCTGACGCTGGCCACCCGAAAGCTGGGCCGGGTAGCGGTCGCCAAGATGACTGATCTGCAGGAAATGCAGCAATTCCTCGACCTTGGCAGCGATCACGGCTTTGGCGGGACGGGCGCTGCGCGGGCGCACAGTCAGCCCGAAGGCCAGATTGTCGCGCACGCTCATGTGGGGAAACAGCGCGTAGTGCTGGAATACGAACCCGATCCGACGGTCCTGTGCCGCGAGTTGCAGCCAGTCAGCCTCGTCCACCACGAGCCGCCCGGAATCCGGCCATTCCAACCCGGCGATGATCTTCAATAGCGTGGTCTTTCCCGACCCCGAAGGCCCAAGCAGCGCCACGAGTTCGCCCTTCTCAACGCCCAGATCGATCCCGCGCAGAACGTCTGTTTGACCGAAGCGTTTGGTTAGATGTGAAATGCTGATCGCCATGGATGCGCCTTTCGTGACCATGGTGCGGAGCTAAAGAGCGGCGTGAAGCATGACAAGCTGTCGGCCCACCACGCAGCCCAAAACGGACCGTCGGCTGTTCCAATGGGACAGGGTTCATTGTGGCGGCAATCTCGATGCCAGCTCTGCTGACGAACGGATAAAGCGACACAGGTTACACTTTCAGGAAACTGTCCTTATTTACCCGCTCGTTCTGGATTAGTCCCTCCAAAGGCCTGCCGGGCCCATATGGGAGCGCGACGGCCCTTCCGACGACCGCCCTCGCAACTGGCATTGGCATTGTGCAATAGCTGCGCGAAAGTCTTTCCAAGCAATCTTCAAGCCCCCGCCCGGAGCATGACCATGCCGAACCCTGAGAGCGACAACGCGGTCGAGGAGAGCCAGACCAATGCAGCGGTGCGCCATGCGCGGGGCGAGTTCGTGCGCGGCGTCAGCGGGTTCCGGCACGCGATCGGGGACCCCGATTTCCCACCCGAGCCTGGCCGCTACCATCTGTTCGTGGCGCTGAACTGCCCCTGGTGCCACCGCGTCACCCTCGCCCGCAATCTGCTGGGTCTGCAGGACAGCATCACCATGGACGTGGCCTTTCCCAACCGCACCGGTGATGATGACCCGCAAGGACCTGGCTGGTGGGAATTCGCCCCGGATCGCATTGCGACACTGACCGGTGCACCGCTACCCGAATGCACGCAAGATACCGGGACAGGCCGGAGAGAGCGGCTTGTGCGAGACATTTACCGCAGCCAAGGATCGCAGGAGCGCTCGGTGCCGATCCTCTATGACAAGCAGTCCGGTCGCATCGTCAACAACGAAAGCGCCGAGATCATCCGGATGCTGAACACCATGGCCGGTCCGCTGGGCAGCAGCCTGTCTGATGCGGCACGGCCCGACCTCTACCCCGATGTTCCGGGCGCGCGTGCCGAAATCGACGCGCTGAACGCGTTCATCTATACCGCCGTCAACAACGGTGCCTACAAGGCCGGGTTTTCGTCGGATCAATCAGCCTATGCGGAGGCATTCGAAGCCTATTTCGCCGCCCTGCAGCAGCTTGAGGCGCGCCTGCGCGACAGGGGGCCATTCCTGACCGGGGACCATTTTACCGAAGCCGATCTGCGGCTGTTCCCGACACTCTATCGCCATGACCCGGTCTATTATGTGCGCATGAAACTGAACGGCGCGCGGGTTCTCGACTACCCGCATCTGTGGCGCTGGCTATGCCGGGTCCACGCGCTGTCTGGCGTGGCAGGGAGCGGTTCGCTGATCCATTGCCGCCAGGGCTATTTCGGCCGCTCGTGGAATGAGACCGTGCCGCTGGGGCCGTTCATGCCAATGCCCTACCCGCAGGCCTACGACCACCCAGAGCTGGCTGGGTAAGCGCGCGCCTCTGATCGCATGTAGCCTCGATGCTGGCTCGCTCTGCGATCAGTATATTGGGTCAACCGCAAGTACGGAGCTCATAGCAACCCGCAGCGCCCGCGATGTTTGAGGTATGACTTAACATCCGCAATGCGGGACGGGCCGGAGGTTCGCTGCGGTGCCGGCCAGTGTTTGCTTCTGTGCCGAGGTCGCGCAAGAGGCGCCATAGGCAGCGCTGCGTTGCAACCTGTCCAGGGGGTTCTAGGTCACGCTACTGACGCTGTGGCGTAGCCATAATTTCAACAACGGAGAAAACGTTCATGACAGAGTCGAAAACTCTCTTCATCACTGGCGCCTCGACAGGGATCGGCGCGGCTACGGCCCGGATGGCTGTCGAAACAGGCTGGAAGGTCGGGCTGATGGCGCGCAGCGAAGACAAGCTCGACGCGCTCTGCGCCGAGTTGGGGGCGGCGGCGCTGGCCCTGCCGGGCGATGCGACGCGGCTCGACGCGCAGGAGGCCGCGATCGCGAGGCTCACCGACCACTTCGGCCAGCTTGACGCGGCCTTCGCCAATGCGGGCAAGGGGCTCAATACGCCCGGCACCGAGGCCGGCGACCCCGAGGAATGGCGGCGGATGATCGATCTCAACATCATGGCGCTGCTCTACACCGCGCGCGTGAGCCTGCCCCATCTGCGCAAGACACGCGGGCATCTGCTGCTGACGGGCTCGGTCGCGGGCAAGGTCGCGATTCCCGGCTCGATCTATGGGGCGACCAAATGGTTTGTGCATGGCTACGGTGCCAACATGGCGCAGGAAATGCGTGAATGGGGCGGGCGCTGCACGGTCATCGCGCCGGGAATGGTCAACACGCCGTTCTTCTCGGAACCGAAGCCCGACAAGCTGATGCCTGAGGATGTCGCCTCGACCGTGCTCTTCGCGCTGTCCCAGCCCGAACGCGCCGCGATCCCCGAGATCACCCTGATGCCGACCGGTTGAGCCTTTCCGAGCAGCACTGACGCCCCTTGGGGCGACATGCACAACCCTCGGTTACGGGTAACGGGTCTTATCCGTTGCTCCTGCGCCCCCTCCCGAGATAGGGGCGCAGGACATAACGGTGCTCAGAAGAACCACTCTTCGTCTTCGCTGTCGTTGTCTTCGGGAACCAGATCTTCGTCGTCTCCCATGGGGATCGCCAGCCCCCCGAAAGTCGCATCTTCCTCGGACAGCGCGTCCATGCTGGGCTTCTTGCTGTCGTCGGCATCTGTTCCCTGGTTTTTTGCGTCCGAGTCTTTGGGTTCGTCCGGCTTTTTGTCCTCGTCTGACTTTTTGTCCTTTTTGTCCTCATCCGGCTCGTCTGACTTTTTGTCCTTTTTATCCTCATCCGGCTCTTCTGGCTTTTTGTCCTTTTTGTCCTCGTCCGGCTCTTCGGGGTTGCCCGACACGCCCTTGATCGAATCACCCCCGTTGACCGAGGTTGCGCGGATCCCGATCAGGTCCACTTCGTCCAGGCTTGCGGCGTCCAGATCGACGGTCAGCGAATCGCCCTCGGACAGGAAGCTGGGCTTGTCTTCGCCCTCGCGGCCCAGACCGGGGCGCGAGACTCCTTCCGCCCCTTCCCAACTGACCGACTCGCCCTCGAACTGGGATCCGCCGCCATTCATGTTCAGCGGCCCACCCAGATTCTCGCTGGGGCCATCATAATCCTCGCTCGTGAAATAGACGGCGTTAACGTCCATCGAGCCTTCATCGACAGTGATCTCGGCGCTCACGCTGCCGTCTTCGTTCTCGAACACGCGCACGGTGTAGGACAGTCCACCTTCGCTGTAACTGAACAGGCGCTCCGCTCCGCTGCCGGATTCCTCGGTCGTATCGTCCTGTCCGTTTTCGACCGATGTGTCCTTGGACTGGCTCTGATCTTTTTCTTCCCGGTTGTGGCGGCTGTTGGCATGCGCCGGTGGCCCCCCGTTTCCCATACGCGACATGGCATCCTCCTTTTCGCTGTGTCAGGCGCGACGAACTTACGCCAAGGCCAGGTCATTCAGGCCAGAGCTGGCTGAAGGCTCGTAAACGTTAAATCAACCAATCAGATTGCAACGTTTTTCCGCTGAAAGTTCAACAATTTTAATTGCAACACAGTGTTTCTAATCTCGAGGGTCCCACGCCGACTGTTGATGGCTGAGGCTGTGTGAAAACTCCGGTTCCGAGAATCTGGCCAGAACGGTTTTCTCACGACGTGGCAATCTGCGCGTAAAACCAGAACAGAATCATGCAATGGGGCATGTTGCTGAACATCGTTCTGCAGCCTAACCGGCTCAAACGAGTTTTCACACAGCCTCGGCCCATCAACACCAGCAGTGTCTGAGATAGAAAAAGCCCAAAGGCTCACGGTCGACCCACCGATCAAGGAGATTGGGGGACGATTTCTACCCACCAGAAACGCTGCTCGCGATGTTCTGAATAAGGATCAATTCCTTGACTTGGTGCAGGCGAATCAAACTTTCCCGTGTGGGTAGGGCTTCGCACCATTGTAGGGCCGAGACACATAACCGCGCTCGTTCCCACAGAATGATGTACGCAGACATGTAACAGAGCACGTAACGGACAATCGATCAAAGCTCTGTAAAAGATAGATCATATCAGACTGGCAGGGGCAGAGGGACTCGAACCCACGACCCTCGGTTTTGGAGACCGATGCTCTACCAACTGAGCTATACCCCTAAGTCCGTGATCAGGGGGTAAGTCAGCCACGCGCCAAGATCAAGAGGGAAATCAATCCGATCCGCATTCGCCGCCCGCACGCTCCAGCGCTGCCAGATCGGCCCCACAGATTTCTGCCTCATGTGCCAGGATCTGCGCGATCGGCCATTCCCACCAACGCAACTCCAGCGAGCGCGCAACCACCTCGGGGGCAAATCGCCCGCGCAGGACACGGCCGGGATTGCCGATCACCACCTGATATGGCGCCACATGGCCGCCCACCACGGCCCCCGCCCCGATGATCACACCATCCCCGATACGCGCTCCCGGCAAAATCCGGGCCCCCTGCCCGATCCAGACATCATTGCCGATGATGGTATCCTTGCCGGGCCCGGGCAATGAGGGCGCGCCCTCGAAGGCGCGATGGAAGATCGCGAACGGATAGGAAGAAAAGCCGTCATAGCGATGATTGGCCAAAGCCGTGATGAAGCGCACACCATCCGCGATCTGACAGAACTTGCCGATTATCAGCCGATCTGGCGAAAACGCATAGAGATACGGCGCCAACTCATGCGCCCAATCGGCCGGTGGATTTTCCGAACTGGCATAGGTATAGTCGCCAATCACCCAGCGCGGATGATCGATCACGGCACGCAGGAAAACAGTGTCGCGATGCAGGCTGCCATCCGGCAAAGTGATGGGATGCGGCGTATCGGGGGCTGGAAAAACAGGCATGTCAGACTCCTTATCGAACACCTGCGGCTCAGTCCTGCAACAGGAACCCGCCAGATTGCCGGGCCCAGAGCCGCGCGTAAAGCCCGCCCTGCGCGAGTAACTCCTCATGGCGCCCCTGCTCGATGATCCGGCCCTGATCCATCACCACCAGCCGGTCCATTGCCGCGATGGTCGAAAGCCTGTGTGCAATCGCGATCACGGTCTTGCCCTCCATCAACCGCGTAAGCTGCGCCTGAATGGCGGCCTCGACCTCGGAATCGAGCGCCGAGGTGGCCTCGTCGAGAATGAGGATCGGCGCGTCCTTGAGCGCCACCCGCGCAATCGCGATCCGCTGGCGCTGCCCGCCCGAGAGCTTCACCCCGCGCTCGCCCACATGCGCCTCCAGCCCGCGTCGCCCCTTGGCATCAGCAAGGGTTTCGATGAAATCGCGCGCCTCGGCCATATCGGCGGCGGCCCAAATCTCGGCATCTGTCGCGGCCGGGCGGCCATAGGCGATGTTGTCGCGCACCGATCGGTGCAGCAGCGCGGTATCCTGCGTCACCATCCCGATCGCCGCGCGCAGGCTGTCCTGCGTGACGCGGCTGATATCCTGCCCGTCGATCGTGATGCGCCCGGAATTGACGTCGTAGAAGCGCAAGAGCAGGTTCACGAGGGTTGATTTCCCGGCGCCTGAGCGCCCGACCAGCCCGACTTTCTCGCCCGGCGCGATATCAAGCGACAAATCATCGAGCACGGCCGGTTTCGGACCGGCAGGCCCCTCATAGCGGAAGGTCACGGCCTCGAATCGCACCGCCCCGCGTGTCGCATGCAGCGGGCGCGCATCGGGCGCATCGCTGATCTCGCGCGGCATCGACAGCGAGGTGACTCCATCGCGGACAGTTCCGATATTCTCAAAAAGCTGTGCGAATTCCCACATGATCCAATGCGACATGTTGCTAAGCCGCAGCGCGAGCGGGATCGCGACCGCGAGCGCCCCCAACGACACCTTGCCATGCAGCCAGAGCCAGAGGCCGACGCCCGTGACGCCCGCCGTCAGAAGCGCGTTGATCAGATTGACCCCCACATCCTGCCACGCGACCAGCCGCATCTGGCGATAGACTGTCTGCAGGAACCCGTCGAGCCCCGCGCGCGCATAGGCTTCCTCGCGCGCGGCATGGCTGAAGAGCTTGACCGTGGCGATATTGGTGTAGCTGTCCACGATCCGGCCCGTCATCATCGCCCGGGCATCGGCCTGTGCTTCGCTCACACGGCCAAGGCGCGGCACGATCACCCAAAGCAGCCCACCATAGGCAAGTGACCACAGGATAAAGGGAAGCGACAGCCAGAAATCCTGCGTGGCCGCAAGCCAGAGCGTGCCGAGGAAATACGCGCCGATATAGACCGCGACATCCATCAGCTTCATGACGACCTCGCGCACCGAGAGCGCGGTCTGCATGAGCCGCGTGGCGATCCGCCCCGCGAATTCATCCTGGAAATACCCCATCGACTGACCGAGCAACCAGCGATGCGCCTGCCAGCGGATGCGCTGGGGGAAGTTGCCCATGATCACCTGATACATGACCAGCGCGCCCAGCACCGATACGATGGGCAGCACGATAAGCTGCAGCCCGGCCATCCCCAGCAGCCGCCCGCCTTCCTCGGCCAGAAAGCGCTCGGGGCCAAGCTCGGTCATCCGGTTCACAAGCGTGCCCAGATAGCCGATCAGGATGATCTCGATGATCGCAAAGAGCGCCGACAGACCCGACATGGCCAGCAGCCACGGAAGGATGGGGCGCGAAAAATGCACTGTGAAGCCCCAGAGCGTGCCGGGCGGCTGGGACGGGGCTTCGGGCGGATAGGCGTCGATCCGCGCCTCAAACCTGGAAAAAACTTTATGCATCACAGGGCCTCTGAAAGAAAAAGCGCGCAGTGACCTGCGCGCCTTGTGGCGGGGTGGCCGTAATGACCACCCTACGCCCGAGACCCGATTCTCAGATCACTCGATGATTTTCGACACGACGCCCGCGCCGACAGTGCGGCCGCCTTCGCGGATGGCGAAGCGCAGCTTCTCTTCCATCGCGATGGGCGCGATCAGCTCGACCTCGAATTTGAGGTTGTCGCCCGGCATCACCATCTCGGTGCCCGAAGGCAGCTGAACCGTGCCGGTGACATCGGTCGTGCGGAAGTAGAATTGCGGGCGATAGTTGGCGAAGAACGGCGTGTGACGGCCCCCCTCTTCCTTGGTCAGGATATAGGCTTCGGCCTCGAACTTCGTGTGCGGCGTCACCGATTTCGGCTTGCACAGCACCTGACCACGCTCGACATCCTCGCGCCCGATCCCGCGCAGCAGCGCGCCGATATTGTCGCCTGCCTCACCGCGATCCAGGAGCTTGCGGAACATCTCGACGCCCGTGCAGGTGGTCTTGCGCGTGTCGCGGATGCCCACGATCTCGATCTCGTCGCCGACATTGATCACACCACGCTCGACGCGGCCGGTCACGACTGTCCCGCGACCCGAGATCGAGAACACATCCTCGATCGGCATCAGGAAGGGCTGGTCGATGGGACGCTCGGGCGTCGGGATGAACTCGTCCACTGCCGCCATCAGCTCGCGGATCGAATTCTCGCCGATCTCCGGGTCACGCCCTTCCATCGCCGCCAGCGCCGAGCCTTTCACGATCGGAATATCGTCGCCGGGGAAGTCGTAGCTCGAGAGAAGCTCGCGCACTTCCATCTCGACAAGCTCCAGGAGCTCCTCGTCATCGACCTGATCGACCTTGTTCATGTAAACGACCAGCGCAGGAACACCGACCTGACGCGCCAGCAGGATGTGCTCGCGGGTCTGCGGCATCGGGCCGTCAGCGGCATTCACCACCAGGATCGCGCCATCCATCTGCGCGGCACCCGTGATCATGTTCTTGACATAGTCGGCATGGCCGGGGCAGTCGACATGCGCGTAGTGACGCGCTTCGGTCTCATACTCGACATGCGCGGTCGAGATGGTGATCCCGCGCGCCTTCTCCTCGGGCGCCCCGTCGATCTGGTCATAGGCGCGGAAATCGCCGAAATACTTTGTGATCGCCGCCGTCAGCGTCGTCTTGCCATGGTCAACATGGCCAATCGTGCCAACATTCACATGCGGCTTGTTACGTTCAAACTTCTGCTTTGCCAT
>PWZT01000048.1 GCA_003567315.1 Paracoccaceae bacterium | reverse complement strand
GGCCGCCACGACGAACGCCGGTGGGCGCTATCACTCCTGAACGTCATCCTGGGCGGAAATATGAGTTCGCGGCTCTTTCACCAGATCCGCGAGCGCCGGGGCTGGGCCTATTCGATCCAGAGCACGGCCCAGCGCCTTGGCGAGCGACTTTGCGGCTGCGATCATGGGCGCGATGCTCTGGCCTTCGCGGGTCAGGCTCCCACCGTTGATTTCTTCCATCGCATCCAGAAGATCAGCGAGCTCGAACGCGGCCGCCCATGCCTCATAGCCGTGCGGAAATTCCGGTCGCTGATCGGGCGCATCATCTTCATCGACTGCAGGCGGCGGCCGAATGCCATCGGCGCAAGGTTGATTCAGGGCACTCATGCTGCACCCCCTTCCTGATCCCTTTCGAAGATCTCTGTCAGATTGTCGTTTTCGATGATCGATGCGAGGTTGCCGATCAGCATCTGATCCCCAGCGCCTGCATCCTGTGCGACATCGCCCAGCGCCTTGGCGATCAACTGGCGCGCGCCCTCGGCATGATCCAACCTATCGAGCAAGGACGCCAGAAACGCCAAGCGATGCTGCGCCATGTCTTTCTGTTCAAAGAAATCCATCACCAGCTTGGTCACATCGTGATTCCAGTAGGATTCGGGCATGCCTTCGCTGTTCGCGCTGGCGCGGTTTGTTTGGTCTGTCATTTGATTTTCCTCTGATTTAGGCGGCGTCGTGCGCGGCCTGGTTGGCTTCCTTCGCGGCGCGAAGTGCTCGAATGACTTCGCTGTTTTGGCTTGCCCCGTTGCGGGCTGCCTCTGCCTCGATCCAGTCTTTCAGATCTTGTGGCAGTCGCACATAAATGCCCTTTCGCATCGTCACTTCCTTGTTAAGCACATAAATGGTTGCACCGTGCTATCATGATTGCACCGTGCAATTATTGAAGTCAACAGAAAAATAGTATCACCGTGCAACATGTATCAGGGGGAGTCGCAATGGCGCGCGGTGATGAAGCGTTCAATGTTCGGATGCCGGCAGGGATGCGCGAAGAGCTTAGGCGCTATGCCGAACGCAATGGCAGATCGATGAATGCCGAAATCGTGGCGCGGCTCGATTCGAGCTTGGGCGGCGCATCGCGGGAGTCGCCTCTGATCGAGTCGGCATACAATGCCCGCGCGCACTTGCAGCGCGTCGGGCATGTTCTGGACAACCTGATCGAAGAGCTCGAGAAGCGCGAAGAGTGATCACCGCACCAGGCGGACAACATCACCCGACGCCCCGGTCAGATACCGCGCCCAGGCGTCCAGAAGATCCCGGCGCTGGTCGATCAGGTCAGAGCGCTGATAAGCCCGCTCGACTGCACTCCCTGTCAGATGCGCAAGCGACAGCTCGGCCACCTCACGCGGCGCGCGGGCACTGTCAGCCGCCCAGGTGCGGAAGGTGGTGCGGAAACCGTGCGTGGTCACGCCTTCCACCCCCATGCGGCGGCGGACGGCGGTCAGCGCGTTGCTTACCATCGGCCGCTCGGCCGCGTGGCCTCGAGCTGGTGACGGAAACACCAGATCGGCCCCCATGCCGCGCACCAGTTCCAGGCATTCAAGCGCAGGACCGGACAAGGGCACGCGATGCGCGCGCTGCATCTTCATGCGCTCGGCCGGGATGATCCAGATGTCGCCCTCGATCTCGGCCCAGCGCGCGCCCAGCGCTTCACCAGCCCGCGCGGCGGTCAGGATCAGGAACCGATGCGCGATGGCCGCGATCCCCTCTTGCCGCTCGAGCGCAGAATAGAAGGCAGGGACGGCCTGCCAGTCCATCGCCGCCCTGTGCTGGATCTGTGGCCTCTGCCCGCCCAGCGCGATCAGCGCGGACGTGACAGGGTTTTCGCCAACGTAGTGCCCCTTGGCCTTGGCCCAATCGAAGATGGCCCGCAAGCGCTGGGCGATCCGGCGCGCCGTGTCGGGCTTTTTCTGCCAAATGGGGTTTAGGGCCGACAGCATGTCGCCATGTGCGAGACTCGCGATCTCGCGACGGCCGATGCGCGGCAACACGTCATGCTCGAGTGACGCCCACCAGCGCTGGGCATGGCCTTCGCTTGACCACTTGCCCCGGCGTGCCTCGAATGTCTCGGCGGCGATCTCGCGGAAGCTCGGGCTCGATCTGCCCCATACTTCGCGCGGGTCCTTGCCCTGCAGGATGATGGCCCGGTATTCATCACGCTTCGCGCGCGCCTTGGCGAGTGGAAGATCAGCGAGACTCCCTAGCCCCAGATCAGTGCGTTTTCCGAAGAGCGTTGCGCGATAAAACCAGCTTTTCGCACCGCTCGGCTTGATCTGCAGATAGAGCCCGCCCCCATCGAAGAGCACCCCCGGCCCCTTCGCGGTCTGGACCTCGCGCGCGGTCAATTTGTGCGAAATCGCCACGATCCTGATCCCCCAATCGATCCCCCAACGCGACGGCGCAACAGGGCTTATCAGCAGTTGTCGTCAAACTTCACTTTGCCAGTATCCCCTTGAAACGCAATACTTATGAGCGCTCAAGATAACTTGTTCACCTTCCGTTCTTTAGACTCCGGGCCTACCACCTGCCGCACAATCCAGATTGTATCGGGACGTGGGTCTATTCCATAGAAAAAAGCCCCGCAATAGCGAGGCTGGATTACGTCTAAGTTTCTGGTTTTTTCTGGTGGAGCCAAGGGGAGTCGAACCCCTGACCTCTTGAATGCCATTCAAGCGCTCTCCCAACTGAGCTATGGCCCCACTATTCGAGCTGACGACCCGAGTGCCAACCTGATACGAAACCCTGCCAGCATGCGCAACTCAAAAAACGCAAGGCGGCGCGGATTTCAACTGTCAGTCTTCATCATCCGAGGCGACATCGGCCAGATCGTCAAGCGCGACGGTCTCGTCGTCGTCATCCTCGAGCAGCTCGTCACCAACCTCGACAGAATCATCGTCATCGACCAGCAGATCGTCATCGCTTTCCTTGGCGGGAGCCGCCTTGGTTTTTTGCGGGGCGGGCGCGATCTCGTCGCGGCGATCCTGATTATCAACAACAACTGTCTTGCCTGTGTAGGGGCTGATGATCGGATCCTTGTTGAGATCGTAGAACCGCTTCCCGGTTTCCGGGCATACGCGTTTCACGCCCCATTCTGGATTGGACATGGAGTATTCCTTTACGCTCGTCTCTTTTCTTCAAGCCACGTGCCGTGCCATAACTCTGTCAGTCTGTAAAGGCCAATGCGCGACATATCACGGATCTGACAAACCCTGTCCATTGCCTTATGCGCTGTCATGAACAGGATCATTAATGCATATTGAAAATCATACCGCCACGCTGCGCGGTGAGCCGGACATCGAAATCAAGCTGCGCCGGTCGCGACAGGCAAAGCGGTTGAACCTGCGCGTCTCGGGGCTGGACGGGCGAGTGACACTGACAATCCCGAAAAAACTCCCTCTGTCCGAGGCGCTTGCTTTTCTGCACGAACGGGAAAGCTGGCTGCGCGATGCCAAGGCGCGCGTCCAGGTCTCTGATCGCGTGATGATTGGCTCGGACATCCTGCTGCGAGGACAGAGATATCGTATCAGGGCGGCTGAGCGACAACGTTGCATTCTTGCCACTGATGGCCGTCTCCTTGTCCCGCCTGATCCCGATGGTCAGCGTACCGGGCCGAGGCTGGCCAGCTATTTCAAACATTGTGCACAAAATGACCTCCTGGAAGCCTGCGATGCATATTCCACGAAGCTTGGACGGCGCTTCACCAAGCTCAGCCTGCGGGATACGCGCTCGCGCTGGGGGTCATGTTCGTCTGAAGGCCGCCTTATGTTCTCCTGGCGTCTGATCATGGCGCCGCCAGGGGTATTGCGCTATGTCGCTGCGCATGAAGTGGCGCATCTGGCGCATATGGATCACTCGCCCGCCTTCTGGGCCTGTGTTGCACGTCTGATGCCCCACTATCAGGCGCAGCGTGACTGGTTGCGCCAGAATGGAACGCAACTGCACAGCTATTGCTTCAAGGCGCGCCCGGCCTCCGAGAACGGATAACGCTCCAGCAGGTCATATTCCGCGCCATCGCTGCGCAGATGCGAGCGGTATAGCAGCAGTTCCGAAACCTCGAAAGGGTCCGTCCGAAACGCGGCATCGCGCGCAACGGCGGCTTCAAGCTCGGGCTGGTGGAACTGTCCCGGGCGCAGATAGGCCAGCGTGACATGTGGGCTGAAGCGCCGCGCTTCGGGTGCGAAACCAGCTCGCCGGGCCAATGTCACAAGCTTCTTCTGCAGGGCCAGCAGTTCGGGGATGGGTGACACGCGGGCATGCAGATTATGGGCCTTGTCCTTGCCGAACAGTCCCAGCCCGTCGATCCGCAACTCGAATGGCGCAATCTCCAGCCGCGAGAGTTCCGTATCGAGTTCCTCAAGCTGGCCCGCATCCGCCTCCCCCAGAAAGACCAGCGTGATATGAAAGTTCTCGGGCGGCACCTTGCGCTTCACAGGCAACAGGAATTGTTGCAAGACAAGCTGGCTGCGCACGGAAACAGGTATGTCGAGCGCCAGAAAGATACGCATTTCCGACAGGCTCACTCCGCGGTGTAGCTGGCCGCCACGTCATACATGACCGGCTCGAAGCGGGCACACATCGCGGCGATCGCGCGGTTGCGCTCGCGCATCTCGGGCGTGCGCAACATGGCCTGAAAATCCTCGCGCGCGCGCCATTGCGAATAGGTCGCAATGCGGGTCTGGGCGTCATTGACATGGATGGCTGCGGCCTGAAAGCCCGGTTGATGGCGGATCACCTTGTCATAGGCATCCTGCAGCGCTTCGAGCACATCCGTGCAGGTGCCGGGCGTCATCTCGAAAGTGCTGATCACGGTCTGACCGTCATGATGTGCGCTGATCTGCATGGCATCCCCCCTAACTAAGTCCTCATGGTGGCGCAACAAAGCCGTGATAGCAATCCTCGCGGATAGGCGAAGCCACCATCGCGACTTGCGCCCGCATTGGACAGGCGTCATGCGCCGCCAGTCATACAAACAAAACCATTTCATGACGGTCGTGCTGGAGAACCCAAGTCTAGTTCTTGTGCGGCGGAGTTGTTGCTTCACGTCGTGCGATCACCGCCTGTGTTTCAGGGTCAAGAGAGAACACTCGCCATTCTCACTGTTAGCGCCTGAGCACCAACCGCCGTAACACGCTTACGAAACTGTGACGGTGGGTCGCGCCATCCGAAGTTCTCCCGAGTTTGCCGGCGCGCCATTTTGGGGGTATGTATTCAGAGCATACTATCGGAGTGAGAAACGAATGATCGTCGAGCTTGGACATTTTGCCCTTATCGTTGCCTTTGCCGTGGCACTGGCGCAGGCCGTCATCCCGCTGGTCGGGGCGCATAAAGGCTGGCGTGACTGGATGCTGGTGGCCAATCCGATGGCAACAGTCCAGTTCCTGTTGGTGGCGTTCAGCTATGCCGCCCTCACCTATGCGTTCCTTGTTTCTGATTTCTCGGTCAAGCTGGTTGTCGATAATTCTCACACGCTCAAGCCGCTGATCTACAAGATTTCGGGGGTGTGGGGTAATCACGAAGGGTCATTGCTGCTCTGGGTTCTGACGCTGGCCCTGTTCGGCGCATCTGCGGCATGGTTCGGCGGCAATCTTCCCGCGTCGCTCCAGGCGCGCGTACTGGCAGTCCAGTCCGCGATCACAGCCGCATTCATGGCCTTCACGATCTTCACCTCCAACCCCTTCACGCGGCTCGCCAACCCGCCGTTTGACGGCACGGACCTCAATCCGCTGCTGCAAGACCCCGGCCTCGCTTTCCATCCGCCGTTTCTCTATCTCGGCTATGTCGGGCTTTCGATGTCTTTCTCTTTCGCCATCGCGGCTCTGATCGAGGGCCGCGTGGACGCAGCCTGGGGCCGCTGGGTACGGCCCTGGACGCTGGCGGCATGGGTGTTCCTGACGATCGGGATCGCGACAGGGTCCTGGTGGGCTTATTACGAGCTTGGCTGGGGAGGGTTCTGGTTCTGGGATCCGGTCGAGAACGCCTCGCTCATGCCATGGCTGTTCGCGGCAGCACTCCTGCACTCGGCGATTGTGGTCGAAAAACGCGAAACGCTGAAAAGCTGGACGATTCTGCTGGCGATCCTCGGTTTCGGCTTCTCCCTGATGGGCACTTTCATCGTGCGCTCTGGGCTGCTGACCTCGGTGCATGCCTTTGCCATGGATCCCGAGCGCGGTGTCTTCATCCTGATGATCCTCGCATTCTTCATGGGCAGTGCATTGATGCTCTTCGCCTTCCGCGCGCCCATTCTCGAGGCGAAGGGCGTCTTCGCGACAGTCAGTCGGGAATCGGCGCTCGTCGTGAATAACGTACTGCTCGCCGTGTCGAGCTTCGTCATCTTCATCGGCACCATGTGGCCGCTCTTTGCCGAAATGCTCTTTGACCGCGTGCTGTCGGTGGGGCCACCCTTCTTCAACACGGCCTTCACCCCGTTCATGGTCGCGCTCGCCATGGTCCTGCCGATTGGCGCCATGCTGCCCTGGAAGCGCGGCAATTTGCAAAGGACACTGCGACCGCTCTGGGGGCTTGCGATCTTCTCGGTTGCGATGGGCGCCCTGACTTGGGCGCTGCAAACCGGTAATTCGCCGCTGGTGCCCATCGGGCTGGCGCTTGCCGTCTGGGTGGTTCTGGGCGTCTGCGCCGATCTGTGGTCACGCACCGGGCGTGGTGACATAGCAGGCCGACTGCGCCGCCTGACACGGCTGCCGCGCGCCGACTGGGGCAAGGCGACTGCGCATGCCGGGCTGGGGATCAGCATTTTCGCTGTCGCCTCCCTCATGGGATGGGAGACCGAGGATATTCGCGTGGTCCAGATCGGAGAAACCTATGAAAAGGGCGCCTACACCCTGACACTGCAATCGGTGGATCGTGTGCAGGGGCCGAATTACGTCTCGACCATGGCCACTATCGAGGCAGAGCGAGATGGCCGGCACGTGACGACACTCTTTCCTGAAAAGCGCTTCTATCCCATAGCCGGCATGCCCACGACACAGGCGGCGATCGATTACGGGGTCTGGCGCGATCTCTATATCACGCTCGGCGACCCGCAGGATAATGGCGGCTGGGCCGTGCGCACCTATATCAAGCCCTTCGCCAACTGGCTGTGGTTCGGGTGTTTCCTGATGGCGCTTGGCGGCATCTTCAGCCTGAGCGACCGGCGCTACCGCGTCGCTGCCGGGGCCGAACGCAGACCGCAGAACACGGTGCCAGCAGAATGACCCGGCTCTGGATCATCGCCCTCTCCCTGCTGCTCGCCTTCCCTGGCCCTGCCATGGCGGTTCAGCCGGATGAAATTCTCGACGACCCGGCTTTGGAACGGCGCGCGCGCGTGATTTCCGAGGGGCTGCGCTGCCTCGTATGCCGCAACGAATCGATCGACGAGTCGAACGCCGATCTGGCACGGGACATGCGCCTGCTGGTGCGCGAGCGGCTGGTCGAGGGCGACAGCGATCAGGAAGTGCTCTCCTTCATCGTGGAGCGTTACGGCGAATATGTCTTGCTGCGCCCGACGACCGAGGGGATCAATATCGTGCTCTGGATCGCGGCACCCGTCCTGTTCATCATCGCAGTGCTCTCGGCAGGGCTCTATCTGCGCCGCCGAGACAAGGCTCCGGAACTGGCAGGTGACAGCCTCAGCGAGGAAGATCGCAAGAGACTTCAGGAATTGCTCAAAGAGTAACGCACCGTCGGGGCTTTCGCATGGCACAGCAACGCGTATGCTGCGGCAAATTTCCTGCGGAGGCTCCATGGATTACGATACGTTGCGCGTCACCGAAGCGGGTGGGATCGGCATCATCACGCTGAACCGACCCAAAGTGATGAACGCGCTCAACAAACAGATGCGCGCCGAACTGACCCACGCGCTGAAGCAGACCAGCCAACAGGCGCGCGTGCTGGTGCTGACAGGCGAAGGCCGCGCCTTCTGCTCCGGTCAGGACTTGGGCGATGGCGGCAATGCCGCACAGATCGACCTCGAGCGCACGCTGCGCGAGGAATATGAGCCGATGCTCAAGGCGATCTACGACGCGCCCGTCCCGATCATCGCTGCGGTCAATGGATCAGCGGCAGGCGCGGGTGCCAATCTGGCGCTTGCGGCGGACCTTGTGATCGCATCAGAAGAGGCGAGCTTCATCCAGGCTTTCACACGGATCGGCCTGATCCCCGATGCGGGCGGCACCTGGTTCCTGCCCCGCCAGATCGGGTTCGCCCGCGCCATGGGGGCCATGCTGCTGGCCGACAGGATCAGCGCGCGGCAGGCCGCCGACTGGGGCATGATCTGGGAGGCCGTGCCTGCAGACGACTTCCACGATGTCTGGCAGAACCGCGCCGCCACGCTCGCCAAGGGGCCGACGATTGCCTATCGCAATATCCGCCACGCGCTGCGTGCAAGCCTCTCGAGCACGCTTGACGCGCAACTCGCGCTCGAGGCGCGTCTTCAGGCAGAAGCCGGCAAGACCCGCGATTTTCAGGAAGGCGTGCTGGCTTTTCTCGAAAAACGACCCGCCAGTTTCGAGGGCCGTTAGGCAGCTTCTTCATCTTGCCAAAAATACTCAAAAAAAAACCGCCCTCTGCGACGCAGGAGCGGTCTGTCTCACGCATCGCGCGCTTTTTCAGCTCTGCGGCTCAGGCAGGCTTTCAGGGTCTGGACCGTGCCATTCGCCCTGCGCCTTCAAGGCTTCCATGACTTCGCGCGGCATGTAGGTCTCGTCATGCTTTGCAAGAATTTCGCTTGCCTGAAACACACCATCAACAAAGCGCCCTGTCCCGACCATGCCCTCATTCTCCGAGAACAGATCCGGCAGGATGCCGCGATAGCGCACTTCGACCGACCCCGGCCCATCCGTCACGCGAAACACGACCGTATCCGACTGACCGCGAACGATCGAGCCCGGCTCCACCAGCCCGCCGATGCGGAAGACCTCATTGGGGGACGGCGGCTCGGCCAGAACCTGCGATGGGGACATGAAAAAATTGATCCCGTCGCGCATCGCGTAACCGATCAGCGCGGTCGACAAGGCCAGCGCCACTGCGGCGACCGAAATGATCTGTATTCGACGCTTTTTCTTCAGACTTTTCATTCGTTCCTCTCACGTCAGGGAAAGATCGGCGCGCCCATGAGGCCCGCTGTCTCTTCCAGTCCCAGCATCAGATTCGCATTCTGGATGGCCTGCCCGCTGGATCCTTTACACAGGTTATCAAGCGCACCGACCACAATGCACCGCCCCGGGATGCGATCTCCAACCACTCCAATATGCACGAAATTTGAGCCGCGCACATCATGAGTCGAGGGTGTTGTGCCAAAAGGTAGCACGCATATCATTGATTCAGCGCAATAACGGCCCTGCAAAACTTCGTGAACCCTATGCGCATCCCCATCCAGCCAGGCTGTCGCAAGGATACCCCGGTTCATGGGCAACAGATGCGGTGTGAATTGAATCCGGACCTCCCGCCCTGCAAGCGCGCTGAATTCCTGATCGAACTCACCCAGATGCCGGTGCGTGCCGCCAACGGCATAGGCCTGCGTGCCTTCCGACAATTCGGCATGCAGCAGGTTTTCCTTGAGCGCACGTCCAGCGCCCGAACCCCCGCATTTCAGATCGAGGATGATGCGGTCGAGATCGATCACCCCCGCCTCGATCAGCGGGCGCAGGATATACTGACCCGTTGCCGCGTTGCAGCCCGTGCCCGCGACAAGTCGCGCCGCGCGTATATCGTCGCGGTAGAACTCGGTCAGGCCATAGACGGCCTCGCGCTGCAATTCGGGCGCGGCATGCGGCTTGCCGTACCATTTTTCATACGCTGCCGGGTCGCGCAGACGGAAATCAGCGGAGAGATCGACAATCTTCAGATCGCGCGGCAACTCCTTGATCACGGCTTGCGATGTTGCATGCGGCAGGGCGCAAAAGGCAAGATCTACCTGCGCGAAATCGACCTCCTCGATGCGACACAGATCCGGCAGGTCGAGATGGCGCAGGAACGGGAAGACCTGCGCCATTGGCTGGCCTGCCTTGCGCTCGCCGGTCAATGCGGCGATGCGAAATTCGGGATGGGTGGCGATCAGGCGCACCAGTTCGGCGCCCGTATAGCCCGAGGCGCCCAGAATGGCGATGGATTTGGTCATGGTCATTCTCCTGAAACGTCGCGCGGCGCGGCTGATCGCTCAAGCGCTCCGCGCGGGAGTATTTTGGGCAAGATGAAACTCAGGCGGCGCGAAAGCTGATCTGTCGTCGCAGAAATTGCGTGGCCTTGCGCGAGACATTGACCGGCGCGCCGGTGGTCAGAAAGGCGCTTTCCTTGCCTGTGCCCAGCATCTCGGGGCGGCGCTGCAGGTAATCCTCGAGGCTGGCCGCGACGAGTTTGGGTTGCGAATAGACATCGACCTTGGGGCCGAGTGCTTCGCGGAACGCATCTTCGACGAGGGGGTAATGCGTGCAGCCAAGCACGGCCGCCTCGGGGCGCGGCATGCGGCGCAAGAGCGCCTCGACATGGGAATGCACCAGCGCTTCGGCCAATTGCATATCGCCCATCTCGATCGCATCGACCACCCCGCCGCAAGGCTGGGCCTCGACATCGACGCCGATGGCGCGGAAGGCGAGTTCGCGCTGAAACGCGCGGCTGGAGACAGTGGCGGGGGTGGCGAAGAGTGCGACATGCTTGACCGCGACCTCGCGCGGGGGCGAATTGTCGCCCCATTGGCGTTCGGTGAGCGCCTCGATCAGTGGCACGAAGACACCGAGGACGCGCTTGTCCCCCGGCACCCATGTCTCCTGCATCCGCTTGAGGGCTGCGGCAGAGGCCGTGTTGCAGGCGAGGATGACCAGATCGCAGCCTTCCTCCCACAGTCGCTCTACCCCCGCGCAGGTCAGGGCGAAGATGTCATCTGCATCGCGCACCCCATAAGGGGTATGGGCGTTATCTCCCAGATAGACAAAGGGAATTTCGGGCATGCGCTCGGTGACCGCACCAAGAACAGTCAGCCCTCCAAGGCCAGAATCGAAAACGCCCACTGCCATTTGTCCGCCTCCGGCGCAAGAAATCTGTTCCTGCATAGAGCCGGGGCGGGTGAAGATCCAGCCCGTTTGCGCCTATTCCGCGGCCATGGGCGTTGGTTGCGCGTCAAAGGCTGCGCGCAATTCCGCGCGGCGTTTGGCGGCGGCTTCGGCATTGCGGTGCTTCACCGGACCGAAGCCGCGGATCTGCAGCGGGAGTTCGGCGAGTTCGACGGCAAGCTGATGATTTTCGGCTGTGACTTGCGGCAGTATCTCCGAAATCAGCGCCTCATACTCGCGGATCAGCCGCCGCTCCATGCGCCGTTCGGCCGTGTAGCCGAAGGGATCGAGCGGCGTGCCGCGCAGGGACTTCATCCGGGAGAGCAGCTTGAAACCCTTCATGATCCATGGCCCGAAACTGCGCTTGACCGGGCGGCCATCCGAGCCCATGCGCGACAGCAAGGGCGGGGCAAGGTGGAAGCGCGGGATGAAATCGCCCTCGAACTCGGCATTGGCCTTTTGCAGGCTGTCGAGATGCAGCCGGGCAACCTCATACTCGTCCTTGTAGGTGAGCAGCTTGTGATACCCTTTCGCAATCGCCTCTCTGAGCCGATCATCCGGGGCTTTGTCCAAAAGTTTGCGGAAGCGCTTGACCAGACGTTTGGACTGGTAGACCACAAGATGTTCTTCGCGCAGCCTGATTTTTTCATCCAGTGAAAACGGCTTTCGCGATACGTTATCCGCAAGTGTCTTCGCGGCCGCCTTGGGATCCACAACGCTCCAGCGTCCCAGCGCGAAAGCGCGAGTGTTGCGCTCAACGGCTGCGCCGTTCAACTCGATGGCGCGATGGATCGCTGCTTCGCTCAGTGGCACGAGCCCCATCTGCCAAGCCGCGCCGAGAAGCATCATGTTGGAGAAGATGCTGTCACTGAGCAGTCGCTTGGCAAGCTCGGAATAGTCGAAAAGATGCACCCGCTCGCCGAGGCGCGATTGCAGGGCAAGTTGCAGATCTTCGCCGGGGATGCGGAATTCCGTATTGCGGGTGAATTCGCCCGTGATGATCTCATGGCTGTTCACTGCCGCGCCGGTCTGGCCCTTGCGCATCAGCCCGAGCGTCTTGGCCCCGGCGGTCACCACCAGATCACCACCGATGACGCAATGCGCCTCCCCCACGGCGACGCGGATGGCGGATATATCTTCGGGCCGGTTGGCGATGCGGCAATGGATATGCACTGCGCCGCCCTTCTGCGCGAGCCCGGCCATCTCGATCACGCCCGCGCCCTTGTCATCAAGCTGTGCAGCCTGCGCGAGGATCGCACCCACAGTGACGACGCCTGTGCCCCCTACCCCGGTGATGACAATGTTATGGGTGCCATCGATCTGCGGCAGCTCCGGCACAGGCAGATCGGGCAGGTCCACGGATTGCGTGGCGGGCTTGCGGGGCTTGGCACCTTCGAGCGTGATGAAGGACGGGCAGAAACCCTTGAGGCAGGAGTAATCCTTGTTGCAGGAGGATTGGTCGATCGCGCGCTTGCGACCGAATTCGGTCTCGACCGGCACGATCGAGACGCAATTCGACTGCACCCCGCAATCGCCGCAACCTTCGCAGACATCTGGGTTTATGAAGACACGGGTGTCGGGGTCCGGAAATTCACCGCGCTTGCGGCGGCGGCGTTTCTCGGCGGCGCAGGTCTGCACATAGATGATGACCGAGACGCCTTTATGCGTTGCGCAATCCTTCTGCACGGCCTCCATATCGGCGCGGGGGTGCCAGCCCACGGATTTCGGAAAATCGCCGCGTTTGGGCTCTTCTTTTTCATCGAACACGACCTCGATCTTGCCCACACCCATCGCCGCTAGCTCATGCGCGATCTGGTCGGGCGAGAGGCCACCCTCGTTCTTCTGCCCGCCGGTCATGGCGACCGCATCGTTATAGAGGATCTTGTAGGTGATGTTGGTGCCTGCCGCGAGGGCTGCGCGGATGGCCTGCACGCCCGAATGGTTATAGGTGCCGTCGCCAAGGTTCTGGAACACATGCTCGCGGGTCGAGAACGGCGCCTCGCCGATCCAGTTCGCGCCCTCGCCACCCATCTGGGTGAAGCCAACCGTATTTCGGTCCATCCACTGCACCATGTAGTGACAGCCGATACCCGCATAGGCGCGGTGGCCCTCGGGGACTTTCGTCGAGGTGTTATGCGGGCAGCCCGAGCAGTAATAGGGCAGGCGCGCGGCGAGTTCGGGAGCATTGTCGGCGCGCCGTGCCTCGGCCAGATTAGCGAGACCAGCTTTCACACGATCCGTCCCACGACCCTCTTCGATGAGGATTTCGCCCAGTTTCTCGGCGATTGTGATGGGATCGAGCGCGTAACGGGTGGGGAAAAGCTCAAGCTGGCGGCCATGTTCCCAGGTATCGCCCTTGTGCCAGCCATAGACCCGGCGCCCGCGGCGGTCATCGAAAATCGCTTCCTTGACCTGCACTTCGATCAGCTTGCGCTTCTCCTCGACCACGATGATCAGTTCGAGCCCTTCGGCCCATTCGTGGAAGCCTTCCATGTCCAGCGGCCAGGTCTGCCCGACCTTGTAGGTGGTGATGCCAAGCCGCTCGGCCTCTTGCGCGCCGATGCCCAGCAGCGAGAGCGCATGGACAAGATCGAGCCAGTTCTTGCCTGCCGCGACCAGACCGATCTTGGCACCCGGTTTGCCGTAGACGCGCTTGTCCATGCCATTGGCGCGGCTGAATGCCTCGGCGGCGAAGCGCTTGTAGTCGATCATCCGCGCTTCCTGCGCGACAGGCGTGTCAACCAGCCGGATGTTCAGCCCCCCCTCGGGCATGGTGAAGTCGGGAGTGACGAACTGCATCCGGTGCGGGTCGCCATCGACGACAGCCGTCGCCTCGACCGTGTCCTTCATCGTCTTGAGCCCGACCCAGACGCCCGCGAAGCGCGACAGCGCATAGCCGTAATGGCCATAATCGAGGATTTCCTGCACCCCCGCAGGCGAGAGCACCGGGATATAGGCATCAACCATGGCCCAGTCGGATTGGTGCAGCGTCGTGGAGGATTCACCCGTGTGATCATCCCCCATAGCGACCAGCACGCCGCCATGCGGCGAGCTACCCGCCATATTGGCATGGCGGAACACATCACCGCTACGGTCCACGCCCGGCCCTTTGCCATACCAGAGGCCGAAAACGCCATCGTACCGCCCCTCACCCCGCAACTCGGCCTGCTGCGTGCCCCAGAGCGCCGTCGCGGCCAGATCTTCGTTCAGCCCTTCCTGAAAGCGCACTTGCGATGCC
The DNA here is from genome assembly GCA_003567315.1 of Paracoccaceae bacterium. Classification (GTDB taxonomy): domain Bacteria; phylum Pseudomonadota; class Alphaproteobacteria; order Rhodobacterales; family Rhodobacteraceae; genus Roseinatronobacter. Next base: position 44,798 of record PWZT01000048.1, on the reverse strand, counting down.
GCGAGCAGTTTGCGCGCGCGGCTCATCTGCAGATCCACGGCCCCGAGCGGCGAGCCGCGATAGCCCGTGACATAGCCAGCCGTGTTCAGCCCAGCCGCTCTGTCTCGCGCGGCCTGCGCCAGCATCAGCCGCACCATCGCTTGCGTACCGTTCAATAGCACGGGCGATTTTTCGATATCGAACCGGTCCTGAAGCGAGATATCCTGCCACATCCGCTGCACCTCCCAATGCCTTGTTGCGTATGAAACGATCATAGGTCAATATTTCTGACCTACAAAGCAAAATCTTGGCTTTCTGCGCTTTTGTGATCAGGCAAAAGCCTCTAGAACGAAACATATCTGATTGCCGAAATGCTTTTGACGGATATTGCCAGATGGATTGGGACAAGCTCAGAATCTTTCACGCGGTTGCCGATGCAGGCAGCCTGACCCATGCTGGCGAGTTGCTGCAACTCTCGCAATCCGCCGTGAGCCGCCAGATCCGCGCGCTTGAAGAGGGGCTTGATTCGATCCTGTTTCATCGCCACGCGCGCGGCCTGATCCTGACCGAACAAGGCGAGTTGCTTTTCGAGGCGACCAAGGCCATGTCGCGCACGCTTGAATCCGCTGCCGCGCGTATCCGCGATGCCGAGGATGAAGTGTTCGGGGAGCTCCGCGTCACGACCACGACCGGTTTTGGCACGCTGTTTCTCGCCCCGCGCCTGCCATCGCTTTACGCGCAATACCCGGACCTGAAAATCGATCTGATGCTGGAAGAGCGCGTGCTCGATCTGCCCATGCGCGAGGCCGATGTGGCCATCCGCATGAAGGAGCCCAGCCAGGCCGATCTGATCCGCAAGCGGCTGATGACCGTGAACATGCGCCTCTACGCCTCGGCCGAATACCTGCGGGCCAATGGGAAGCCCGAAAAGCTCGAGGATCTTGCGGATTTTCGGCTGATTTCGCAAAACCTTACCTCCGCACAGGTCAGCGTTGGGGCGCAGCTCATCCGAGAGTTGTCGGCCCGCCCGCTGCGGTCGAGCTTTACCGTGAACAACTACTTCGGCGTGCTGCAGGCCGTGCTCAACCATCTAGGGATTGGCGTTCTGCCCGATTATGTCTCGGAGGACTTCCCCGAACTGGTGCATGTGCTTCCCGATATCGCGAGCGGCGACATCCCGGTCTTTCTCGCCTATCCGGAAGAGTTGCGCCACTCGCGCCGGATTTCGGCGTTTCGGGATTTTGTCGTCGAAGAGATCGTCGCCTACCGTCGGGCGCGGCAGTCCTGAGCGATCTGGCGGGACCGTATACAACCAAGAAATGAGGCATGTATGCAACGCATACCGGCAATGTTGCGTGTGCAGAATAATTTAACTTGCGTAATTGATGGGCAATACCATATCACAGGGCAAGGCGTGATTGACGTAGTCTCGCGTCTTACCTCCCTGTTGGACTTTGGCCGAGCCTCGTGCTCGGCCTTTTTTTGTCGATTTTTTGCAATCCACATGGCCCACTGTCGGATTTCCGCGCGCCGCACCAGTGCCGGGTTATTTTTCTGCTACTTTGCTCCGCAGCCTGCCCGAATACAGGCAGTAAGCCCATGAGGTGGGTACGCAGCACATTTTTTCTTTGAAGCGTTCCGATTTGAACCTGCCCGCCCCCGAATCAAAAAAAGCCGTGACCATCTCTGGCCACGGCAATCCACTCGAAAAGCTATTCCACACGAAAAGAGTCTGTATTGTTTCAACTGCTTTCGCGCGCCTGCAATTTGGCGCGCCGTTCCGCAGCGCCGTCGCGGGACAGGGCGCTTTTCGGACCGGGCTGGTTGCGCATCTCTTCCATCGCGCGGTGGCTCAGATAGCCGAACACTGCCACAAAACCCAAAGTGCCGAAGGTGAGAAAGCCAAGTGCGATATCCATGTCAGTTCTCCTTCTCTTGTTTTCGTCATGCTTTTGCTTACGCAGCATTGGGCGCTACAGATCAGAAAAACTGCAAAAAAAAATGCATGTTTTCAATTGGATACAATTGCATACTGACGCCCGTGACGTCGTGCGCGCGCATCAGAAGCAAGATTCTTGAAATCATTCCAGCCCGTTGGGCGGAAACCAGGATCAGCGAAATATCAAGACGATCGCAACGAAATAGACGGCAAGCCCAAGAGGCCCGAACGCTGCCGCGATCAGCGCCAGGATCAGCAGGACGCCGAGGACAGAGCCTGTGATCGCCCAACGCCGGGCTGTCGGGAGAGAAGCAAGCCAGGCATCGAGTTGGGCCATATCGGCGTCGGGCACGAAACGGGACAGCACAAAGGCCGTGACGCGCCGAACATGGCCAGTCAATCGGGACAATGTCGCCATCTCGCTCCTCCCTCCTTCAAGCTCGTTTTTAGCATGGGCATGCGATTGCACACAAGCTTCGCCCCTTTTGCTTTGCCAAGCTTTGTCCTAAAGAGCGGCGCAGTTTCACCTTCGCAGGCAAGGACCATCCGCCATGACCGACCCCGTCCTGACCGACGAGCTGATCGCCGCGCATGGGCTCAACCCCGATGAATATGCGCGCATTCTCGAGATCATCGGGCGTGAACCGACATTCACCGAGCTTGGCATCTTCTCGGCGATGTGGAACGAGCATTGCTCCTACAAATCCTCGAAGAAATGGCTGCGCACCCTGCCGACCTCGGGCCCGCAGGTGATCTGCGGCCCGGGCGAGAATGCGGGCGTGGTCGATATAGGCGATGGGCAGGCCGTGATCTTCAAGATGGAGAGCCACAACCATCCCAGCTATATCGAGCCCTATCAGGGCGCCGCAACAGGGGTGGGCGGCATCCTGCGCGATGTCTTCACCATGGGCGCGCGCCCGATCGCGGCGATGAATGCGCTCAGTTTCGGCGAGCCCACGCATCCCAACACGCCGCATCTGGTGCGCGGCGTCGTCGAAGGGATCGGCGGCTATGGCAATGCCTTCGGAGTGCCGACCGTGGGCGGCGAGGTGCGCTTTCACCGCGCCTATAACGGCAATTGTCTGGTCAATGCCTTCGCCGCCGGGCTCGCGGACGCGGACAAGATTTTCTATTCCGCCGCGTCCGGTGTGGGCATGCCGGTGGTCTATCTTGGTGCCAAGACGGGTCGCGACGGGGTTGGTGGGGCGACCATGGCGTCGGCGGAATTCGACGACACCATCGAGGAAAAACGCCCCACTGTGCAGGTGGGCGATCCCTTCACGGAAAAGCGCCTGCTGGAAGCCTGTCTTGAACTGATGGACTCGGGCGCGGTCATTTCCATTCAGGACATGGGCGCCGCCGGGCTGACCTGTTCGGCTGTCGAGATGGGCGACAAGGGCCGGCTCGGCATCAAGCTTCATCTCGATCATGTCCCGCAGCGCGAGACCGGCATGACGGCCTATGAAATGATGCTGTCTGAGAGCCAGGAACGCATGTTGATGGTGCTCAAGCCCGAAAAGGAGGCCGAGGCGCGGGCGATCTTCGAGAAATGGGATCTCGATTTCGCAATTGTCGGCGAGACCATCGCGGAGGACCGCTTCCTGATCCTGCATGGCAATGAGGTGAAAGCCGATCTGCCGCTCTCGGAGCTGTCCTCCAGCGCCCCGGAATATGACCGACCCTGGGTCGCCCCCCCTGCCCCCGACGCGCTCGGCGATATTCCCGAGATCAGCGCAATGGACGCCCTGCGCACGCTGATCACAAGCCCGTCCTACGCGCACAAGGCATGGGTCTGGGAGCAATATGACACGCAGGTCATGGCCGACACGATCCGAACGCCGGGGCTCGGTGCGGGTGTGGTGCGCGTGCACGGCACCGATAAGGCGCTGGCGTTTACCAGCGATGTGACCCCGCGTTATGTGCGCGCCAATCCGGTCGAGGGCGGCAAGCAGGCGGTGGCCGAAGCCTATCGCAACCTCAGCGCCGTGGGCGCGCTGCCGCTGGCGACAACCGACAATCTCAATTTCGGCAATCCCGAGAAACCCGAGATCATGGGCCAATTCGTGGGCGCGATCAGAGGCATCGGCGAAGCCTGCGCCGCGCTCGACATGCCCATCGTGTCGGGCAATGTCTCGCTCTATAACGAGACCGATGGCCAGCCGATCCTGCCCACGCCGACAATTGGCGCTGTCGGGCTGGTGGCACATCTCGACGAGATCATCGGCGGTCTGCCCGAGGAAGGCGATCTGGCGTTGGTGATCGGTGAGAGCGAAGGCCATCTGGGACAGTCTGCCCTGCTGGCAGAGGCGTTCGGGATCGAAGCAGGCGATGCACCGCCCGTTGATCTTGAGTCGGAACGACGCAATGGCACATTCCTGCGGGACAACCGCGCGCTGGTGAAGGCTGCAACCGACCTTTCCGATGGTGGCTTGGCACTCGCCGCCTTCGAGATGGCCGAGGCGGCGGGGCTTGGGGTGAAACTGGATATCCGCGATCTGCCCAGCCTCTTCGGCGAGGACCAGGCGCGCTACCTGATTGCCTGCAGCTTCGATCAGGCCGAGGCGCTCATGGTCGCAGCGGGCGCCGCTGGCGTGACGCTGGCCATGGTTGGCCGCTTTGGTGGCGATGCGGTGGCGCTTGGTGGGGAGGCAGCACCATTGGCCGAATTGTCAGCGCTCTACCGGAGCGCCTTTGCTACGGCGATTTTAGCAGTGTAAGCCTTGCAGCGCGAGCGGGTTGCAGTGGAAGTGCCGTGCGGCACCCGTGTCGGGTCCGCGCTCGGGATTTGAGGGTATGATCCGGATTGCGCAGTCGCGCCCGGCTGCACCGCTTGATTAAGCTTTCGCCGAAGATTAAATTTGCGATAAGAGGCGCGAAGGCCAGAAAAACAAGGAAACGACATGGCAATCACGGCATCGGAACTCGAAACCCTGCTGCGAGACGCCTTCCCCGAAGGCAGCATCACGATCACGGATCTCGCGGGCGACGGCAATCATTATGCTGCGGAAGTGATCGATGAGAGTTTTCGCGGCCTGAACCGCGTTCAGCAACAGCGCGCCGTCTATTCGGCGCTCAAGGGCAAGATGGATGGCAGCCATGGCGAATTGCATGCGCTTGCCCTGACCACCAAAGCCCCCGAATGAAAGCCACAAACGCCTGAAAGGACGTGCAATGAGCGCACAGGAAAAGATCAAGCAGACAGTCGAAGCCAATGATGTGGTGCTGTATATGAAGGGCACCAAGACCATGCCGCAATGCGGCTTCTCCAGCCGCGTGGCCGGGGTTCTGAACTTCATGGGCGTGGAGTACTCGGATGTGAATGTGCTTGCCGATGAGGATATCCGCTCGGGCATCAAGGAATATTCGGACTGGCCGACGATCCCGCAGCTTTACGTCAAGGGCGAGTTCATCGGCGGATGCGACATCATCACCGAGATGACCTTGTCGGGCGAGTTGGATCAGTTGTTCGACTCCAAGGGCGTCACCTACGACAAGGACGCCGCTGAAAAAATCCGCGAAGCCAACGCCTGATATCGTGTGACACTTGCAAGAGCGGCCCCGGCGATGCTCCGGGGCGTTTGCAGGTCATGGGCCGGCCCATAACCGGTGGCCGCGCGCCTGTGCCACGCTGCGCATCACCAATTGACCGTACCGCATGTCATAAGCCCGCGCGCCAGTGCTGCGCAAATCATTGGGGGTGATGAGCTTGCACGGCCCAGCCGTCGCCTGCACCGTCACCACGACAATCCGCCCCGGCAGGCAGAGATCGGGCAGATGCTCCGCCGCCCTGCGCCCAGCCAAATGCACAACATCAAACCCGCTGCCGCGCAGATGAACAATCGTAGTGCTCGGATCGAACCTACTGCGCGCATGTGCGTCTGCCTGGCTTGCCCCATCGCCATCCGACCGCAGCCAGCTTTCGGCAATAAAACTCCCGGCGCGGGCGCGGCTCAGGGTGCGTTTGTCGTCCTGCATCAGCCCCACCACAGAGGCATCCGCTGCGATGAGCAGCGTCGGGCGCGTGCTCTGGGTCCATGACATAATCGCCAGTACCATAACCAACGCCCCGGCCCAACGCGCATGGCCCTGCCAGAGAATCAACCAAAGCGCCCCGAGGCTCAGCAGCGGCATCACATGCGGCGCTGGCTGGTGGATCGGCATCACTGCGCCCTCCAGCGCGCTCACATGGGCAGAGACCGCAAGTATCCATGCAATCGCCGGCTCCATGATGGCAAGGCCGACCCCATGCAGCCCGACCGGGGCCAGCACTGCGGCGAGCACCGCAGCAGGCATGATGATCGCACCCATCAGGGGCACAGCGAGCAAATTGGCGAGCAGCCCATATTCCGCCAGCCGGTTGAAACTCGCAGCCGCCACGGGCGCGGTTGCGATCCCGGCCACCAGCGAGCAGACGACAAGGCTCACGACCGGCCATGCCCAGCGAGGGATCTTGCCACGCCACTCGCGCGCGTCATTGAGCCATCGAAACACGGCAACAAGCGCGACCGTGGCCGCGAAACTCATCTGAAACCCCGCCTGCACCAGCGCCTCGGGACGCATCAACAGTATCAGCGTCGCCGCAATCGCGACTGAGCGCAGCGAGATTGCACGTCGATCCAGCAACACCGCCACCAGCATCACGGACACCATGATATAGGCCCGCTCCGTCGCGACATTGCCGCCCGAGAGCATGAGATAGAACCCACCTGCCGCAAGCGCACCAAGGGCGGCGATCTTGCGAATGGGCGCGCGCAGGGCAAAGGGCGGGACAAGCGCCATGCCAAGGCGCAGCAGCCCGAAAACGAAGCCGGTCAACAGGCCCATATGCAGGCCCGATATTGCCAGCAGATGCGCAAGGTTCGATCGGCGCAACTCTTCCATGCGTTCCTGCGCGATGCCGGAGCGATCCCCCGTCAGGATCGCGCTGGCAAATCCGCCTGCATCACCGGGGAGCTGCGCCTGCACGGCTGCTGAAATCCGCATGCGCAGACGGTGGATCACAAGCCCCTGTGCCCCCTCGGCCGCAGGCGCAAGGGTCAGCACGGGTACTCGGGTATATCCCACAGCGCCCAGGCGTTCGAACCATGCATGCCTGCGAAAATCGAACCCGCCGGGCTCTGCCGGCGCGTTCGGTGGCCCCAGATGCCCTGTCGTCATGACGCGCAGGCCCGGTTCCGGCGTGATGAAACCATGTTTGCCATGAAGAGCGATGCGAATTGTTGCAGGTGTGCGGTTTATCGGGATTCCTTGCAGCACGACCTGATCCAGCGTCAGGCGCAGCGCATCGCTGGCCGAGCGGTCGATCTTGACGACCCGTCCTTCGATCGGGCCGAAATATCTGTAGCTCAGAACCGGGGCGGCGACATTTGCAGCGCGATGTCCTGCAACAATCACGCCCAGACACACCAATACCACGGCGCCGAGCAGCGGCGTAATCTCCTCGGGCAGGCACCATGCAGCTACCAGACCGGCCATGATCAGCACCGCGAGACCAGCCCATTCCTCCAAAGTCGGCTCGCGCGGAAGGGCGAAATAGAGCCCGATCCCGATGGCCAGGAACACCGGCACGAACAGCGCCAGCCGCCCGCGCTGTTCGGCAAGCGCCCTGAGCGGGTGAAAGCGCAACCCTGACTGTAACGCGCGGACAGGCACTCTTGTCTCGCTCCCTCTGCTTGCCTAGAACCCAAGGCTGAACCCTGCCAGTTATTCATTTCCGGAAAGTAAAGCCGCCAATGCCAGACCCTGTCATCACCCGGTTTGCCCCTTCGCCCACGGGTTTCCTGCATATCGGGGGCGCGCGCACGGCGCTCTTCAACTGGCTCTATGCGCGTGGGCGCGGCGGCAAGTTCCTGCTGCGGATCGAAGACACTGACCGCGCGCGCTCGACGCCGGAGGCGACCGAGGCGATCCTGAAAGGGCTGCGCTGGCTCGGGCTGGATTGGGATGGCGACCCCGTCAGCCAGTTTGCGCAAGCCAAACGCCATGCCGAGATTGCGCATCAAATGCTGGCCAAAAACCAAGCCTATAAGTGTTTTGCGACGCAAGAAGAGATCGAGGCGTTTCGCGAAGCGGCGCGCGCCGAGGGGCGCTCGACCCTTTACCGCTCGCCTTGGCGCGACGCGGATCCTGCCACACACCCGGACGCGCCATATGCGATTCGCATCAAGGCGCCGTTGGAGGGGGAGACGGTCATCCGCGATCAGGTGCAAGGCGATGTGCGCATCCGAAACGACCAGCTCGACGACATGATCGTGCTGCGCTCGGACGGGACGCCGACCTACATGCTGGCGGTCGTGGTCGATGATCACGACATGGGCGTGACCCATGTGATCCGCGGCGATGATCATCTGAACAATGCCGCGCGGCAGATGCTGGTCTATCAAGCGATGGGCTGGGACGTGCCGGTCTGGGCGCATATTCCGCTGATTCACGGCCCCGATGGCAAGAAGCTCTCCAAACGGCACGGGGCGCTGGGGGTCGAGGAATATCAGCGCATGGGCTATCCGTCGGCGGCGATGCGCAACTATCTCGCGCGGCTGGGCTGGAGCCATGGCAATGACGAGTTTTTCACGGATGCACAGGCGCTTGAGTGGTTCGATATCAGCGGCATAGGCAAATCACCCGCCCGGCTGGATTTCAAGAAACTCGACCATCTGACTGCGCAGCATATGAGCGTGGCAGAAAATGCTGCACTGCTGCATGAACTGGAGGAATATCTGGCTGCGACAGGAACACCTGCCCTGACAGAGTCCCAGCGCGAGGGGCTTCTGCGCGCACTGCCACTGGTCAAGGAGAAGGCGAAGAGTTTCGCGCAAATCATTGATAAAGCGCAGTTTATCCTTATCGAACGTCCCGTGTCACCGGATGAGAAGGCGCAAGCCGCGCTCGACAATGTATCCCGTAGTATACTGAAAGAATTGACGCCGCGCCTGCAAACTGCTACGTGGGAGCGAGAAAATCTGGAGGGGATTGTCACCGAGATTGCGCAGGCACATGGTCTGGGGCTAGGCAAGATCGCGCAACCCTTGCGCGCTGCTTTGGCGGGACGCATGAGCAGCCCAAGCGTTTTCGACATGATGATAACTCTGGGCCGGGACGAAAGTCTTGGGCGAATAACAGATGCAGCGACCTGATCTGACCGGGCCATCGCCCTTCAGCCAGGATTTGGGACAGCCTGCGGGAAGCCTTCCCTCGGGCCCTTGAGAAAGGATGCGGAATGGCGAATGGAAGTGAGACGGCAAAGCTGACACTGGGCGACAAGGTCATTGATCTTCCGGTGCTCAAACCCTCGGTGGGCCCCGATGTAGTCGACATCCGCAAACTCTACGCGCAGGGTGACGTGTTCACCTTCGATCCGGGCTTCACCTCGACCGCGTCCTGTTCCTCGACCATCACCTATATCGACGGCGATGCGGGCGAATTGCTCTATCGCGGCTATGCAATCGAGGATCTCGCAGAGAAATCGCATTTCCTCGAGACCTGCTATTTGTTGCTTTACGGAGAACTCCCCTCCGCCGCCGGGCTCGAGGATTTCGAGATGCGCGTGACGCGCCACACAATGCTGCATGAACAGATGCAGTATTTCTTCCGGGGCTTCCGCCGCGACAGTCATCCGATGGCGATCATGACCGGCGTGGTCGGCGCGATGTCGGCCTTCTATCACGACTCCACCGATATCAACGACCCCTGGCAGCGCGAGGTCGCCGCGATCCGCATGATCGCAAAGATGCCCACTATTGCGGCCTGGGCCTACAAATATTCCATCGGCCAGCCCTTTGTTTACCCCAAGAACAGCCTCGATTACGCGGGCAATTTCCTGAATATGTGCTTCTCGGTCCCGGCCGAGGAATATGTCGTTGATCCGATCCTGTCGCGCGCCATGGACCGGATAATGATGCTGCATGCCGATCACGAGCAGAATGCCTCGACCTCGACCGTGCGTCTGGCGGGGTCTTCGGGCGCGAACCCGTTTGCCTGCATCGCCGCCGGGATCGCCTGTCTCTGGGGCCCTGCGCATGGGGGCGCCAATCAGGCTTGCCTCGAGATGCTGCGCGAGATCGGCACGGTCGATCGCATCCCCGAATACATCGCCAAGGCCAAGGACCGGGATGATCCCTTCAAGCTGATGGGCTTCGGCCACCGTGTCTACAAGAATTTCGACCCGCGCGCGAAGGTCATGAAGCAATCCGCCGATGAGGTTCTGGGGCTTCTGGGCGTCGAGGACAACGAGACGCTGAAAGTCGCCAAGGAACTCGAGCGCATCGCGCTGGAGGACGAATATTTCGTCGAAAAGAAGCTCTACCCGAATGTCGATTTCTACTCCGGCATCATCCTCGAGGCGATGGGCTTCCCGACTGCGATGTTCACCCCGATCTTTGCGCTCTCGCGCACTGTCGGCTGGATTTCGCAGTGGAAAGAGATGATCGGCGATCCCGAGCAGAAGATCGGACGCCCGCGCCAGCGCTATACAGGTGCGCCGCGCCGCGATTATGTCGAGATCGAGAATCGCTGAGATCGACGGCTGACCTGCTTCAACGCCGCCCTGCCCGGGGCGGCGTTTTCAGTTTGGCCAGGGCTTGGAAGCGCCACGGCAATGGTTACATGGGAACGTATGAAACAGACTTTCGCATGGTTAACCCTCGCTGCAACTGCGGCTTTCGTGCTCTCGCCACTGGTGACAGACCCGTTTTCGGGCTTCGCCCCGGATCGCTTTCCGGTGCCGCAGGTCAACCCGCCGGTGCAACCGGCAGGGTACGCCTTCGCGATCTGGAGCGTGATCTATCTCTGGCTCGCGGTCAGCGCCCTCTACGGGGTCTGGGCGCGGCGTGAGGACCCGGCATGGCATCGAATGCAAGGCTCGCTCATCCTCAGCCTCGGCCCCGGCGCGCTCTGGCTCTGGGTCGCTGGCCTCAACCCGATTGCGGCCACTGTGCTGATCTTCTGGATGCTGGCTTTCGCGCTTCTTGCGCTCCTGCGCGCGCCCATAGCGGACCGCTGGCTGGCCCAAGCGCCGGTCGCGCTCTATGCGGGCTGGCTCACGGCCGCAGCGCATGTCTCGCTTGGGATCGCCCTGGGCGGGTATGGGCTCGCCTCGCCCGAGTTTGCCGCCGTGATCGCGCTCGCGCTTGCTGTTGCCGTGGCTGCAGCGATGCTCTGGCAGCGCCCCGAGGCGCCCGAATACGGGGTCGCCGTGCTCTGGGCGCTGGTCGGGGTTCTGGTCGCCAATCTCGGCGGTGCCGCGCTGGTGCAGGGGGCTGTTTTGGTGGCGCTGGTCCTGGTCGCGGGCATGCTCGCGCGCGGGCTTTGGGCTGGACAGCGCCGCGCGCGGCTGTAACAGCTGGCGCATGACGGAGTCGCCCATGCCGCATGACAAGCTGATCTTCTCCCCGGATGGCAGCATCACACGCCTGCGCGCAATCATGCGCGCCCTGCGCGACCCTGAGACCGGCTGCCCCTGGGATATCGAACAGGATTTTGCCTCGATCGCGCCCTATACGATCGAGGAGGCCTATGAGGTCGAGGATGCCATCGCCCAGCAAGACTGGGCCGGGCTGGAGGGCGAATTGGGTGATCTGCTGTTGCAGGTCGTCTATCACGCGCAGATGGGCGAGGAGGCGGGGCATTTCAGCTTCGACAGCATCGCACGCGGCATTTCCGACAAGATGGTCGCGCGCCATCCGCATGTCTTTGGAGATGAGAGCCGCGACAAGAGCGCTGCGGACCAGGTGGCTGATTGGGAAAAGGTCAAGGCCGCCGAACGCAAGGCCCGCAATCGCGGGGGTGTGCTTGATGATGTGGCGCTTGGCCTGCCAGCACTGATGCGGGCGGTAAAGTTGCAAAAGCGCGCGGCGCGGGTCGGGTTCGACTGGCCCGAGGTTGATCAGGTGATCGACAAGATCGTGGAGGAAGCGCGCGAACTCACCGAGGCGCGCGACAGGCTAGGCCCCGAGGAACGCGCAGAGGAATTCGGCGATCTGCTCTTTGTCATGGCCAATCTCGCCCGGCATCTCGAAATCGACCCCGAGGCCGCCCTGCGCGCCGCGAATGCGAAATTCACCCGCCGGTTTCGGGCTATCGAGGCAGCACTCGCTGCCGAGGATCGCCGCCCCGAGGACAGCGACCTCGACGAGATGGACGCGCTCTGGAATGCGGCCAAAGCACGCGAGAAGGCAGATGCGGCCGAGTGACGTTGCGCTGACCGAAGACGGGCTCGCGCCTGCCGGGCGCGGCACGATCCTGCTTCTGGCCTGCGGGGCGCTGGCGCGCGAAATCCTTGCGCTGAAGGCCGCCAATGGCTGGCGCCATATGGATCTGATGTGCCTGCCCGCCAATCTGCACCTGTGGCCCGAGCGGATACCCGATGCGGTCGAGAAAGCCGTGACAGCGCATCGCGCGGCCTATGACGAGATTTTCGTTGTCTATGCAGATTGCGGCACAGGCGGATTGTTGCAGGCGCGCTGTAGAGAACTTGGCGTCGAGATGGTTCCCGGACCGCATTGCTATGCCTTTTTCGAGGGGGTGGAAGCGTTCGAGGCCAAGGCGGAAGAAGAAATGACAGCGTTTTACCTGACCGATTTTCTGGTACGCCAGTTCGAGGCCTTCGTCTGGAAACCCATGGGGTTTGATCGTCACCCCGAATTGATCCCGATGATGTTCGGAAATTACACGAAGCTGATCTATCAGGCGCAGACTGATGATCCCGCGCTCGATGCAAAGGCGCGGGAATGCGCGGCAAGGCTTGGGCTCGACTATGAGCGGCGGTTTACGGGATATGGCGATCTGGGCCGCGTCCTGGCCGCGCGGGCGTAAGGGGCGCTGCCCCTCTGGCCGGGCAGGCCCGGCCATTCACCCCGGAGTATTTAAGGCAAGATGAAACTCAGGCGTGGCGGATGAAATAGGCCGTGGCATCGTTGCGCTCTTCAGTTGTCAGAAGCTGATGGCCTGCCTCGGCACAGAAATGCGGGATATCGACCACGGCGGCCGGATCACTCGCCAGCACGCAAAGCACTTCTCCCGGGCGCATGGCTTTCAGCCGCTTGCGCGCCTTGAGCACCGGGAGCGGGCAGAGAAGCCCGATGGCATCAATCTCGACATCAGCCTGCATCGGCCTGGCCCTCGCGGCGCCGTCGCCCGCGCCGTGGCGCGGACATGTGCTGCCCCTCTTTCAGCAAGCGGGTCATCGGATGGTCCGACTGCTCTGTTCCGTGGCGCTCCAGAAGCGCTGTGAGCGCTGCGCTCTGGTCGATCTCGGAAGGCAGGCTCAGCGCCCAGTCGATCAGGATCGAGCGGCATTCGGCGTCAGAAATTCCCTCTATACGGTAGCTTTCGCGGATCAGCCCTTTCGGGTCATGGCTGTCAGGCATGTCCGGCATCTCCAATATCTGCCGCGTTGCGGGTCAGAACCCGTGTGATGGCCTCTTCCGCGCGTGCGCAGCAGGACTTGAGCGTTTCCGCAAGCGCATCGGCGGTTTCTGCACCAGCAGAATTCAAGATAAACTTCTGTCCGCCCGGTCCAAGATCGGCAATGTCTGAAATCTGGTCCGCGAGCAAGCGTCCGGTGGATTGCATCGTCCAGCACAGCCGATACGCGTCGAGCAGATGCTGTTGCGACCCCGCAGTAAGGATGCCCGCCTTCGCACCGGCGCGCAATTGTGCCTCCACCCGGCGTGCGTGATGGCCTGCCCTGAGCGCGCAGAATTGCGCGATCAGTTCGATATCCATCAGCCGCCCCGGCCCGGCCTTGGCATCCCAGAGCCCATGCGCGGGCTTCGCCTCGGCCAGCCGCGCACGCATGTCCAGCACATCCTGCGCAACTGTCGCGCCTTCCGCTTTCTCGGCCAGAAGCGCGCGGCGGAAGCTCTCAAGCCGCTCGGCCAGCGCAACCGAGCCCGCAACGCGCCGCGCGCGGGTGAGCGCCATATGCTCCCAGGTCCAGGCCTCCTCGCGCTGGTAATTCTCGAACGAGGCAAGGCTTGTCGCCACCGGCCCCTGTCGCCCCGAGGGGCGCAGCCGCATATCAACCTCATAGAGGCGGCCCTCGGCGGTCGGCGCGGAGATCGCGGTCAGGAAGGCCTTGGTGAGCCGCGCGTAATAGCTGCGCGCATCGAGCGGGCGCGGGCCATCGGATTTTTCGCTGGCCTCGGCATCATAGATCACGATCAGATCGAGATCGGAGGCGGCATTGAGCCGCCCTGCCCCGAGCGATCCCATCCCCAGCACAACCGCCCCCTGCCCCGGCGGCGCCCCATGCTTGCGCGCGAACTCGGCCACAACAACGGGCCAGAGCGCGCCAAGGCTGGCCTCGGCGAGCGAGGCATATTCCGCACCCGCCTCGAAGGCATCGATCAGCCCGCGCAGGTGATGCACCCCGATGCGGAAATGCCATTCGCGTGCCCAGACGCGGGCAGCGTCAAGCTGGCGCTCGTAATCCTCGAGTTCCGCCAGCCTGTCGGACAGGTCGCGTTGCAGAACCTGCGTGCCCGGCCATTGCGTGAAGAAGCCGCCCCCGATGACCGCGTCGAACACAGCCGCATTGCGGGACAGATAGGCGGCAAGGCGCGGCGCTGTTGCGCAGATGTCAACGATCAGGTCGATAAGCTGTGGATTAGCCTCAAACAGTGAAAAAAGCTGCACCCCGGCAGGCAGCCCACTGAGGAAGCGGTCGAACTGGATCAGCGCGGCTTCGGGATCGGCGGCATCCTGCAACCGGTTCAGGAGCGAGGGGCGCATGCGCTCGAAGATCTCCTTGGCGCGGTTCGAGCGCAAGGCGGGATAGCTGCGCCAGGCTGCGACCAACTCCTGCGCCTTCTCGGAAAGTTCGGGCTCCTCTTCGCGGGTCGTTTCCGGCGCGAAGAAACTCTCTGTCAGCTCCGCGACATGCGCAAGGCGGGATTTCAGGCGGTCGCGGAAGGCATCCGTATCAGGCTCCCCGACAAATCGCGCAAGACGGTCGAAGCCATCATGGCCCGTGGGCAGTTTCTGGGTCTGGGCGTCCTGCACCATCTGAAGACGATGCTCGATTTCGCGATGCTCAGTGTAATGCGCGACCAGCTTCTCGGCCAGATCCAGCGGTATCCAGCCTTTCGCGGCCAGCGCACCCAAAGTCTCGACCGTGCGCGGGCTGCGCAGATCGGGGTCGCGCCCGCCTGCGATCAACTGGCGCGTCTGGGTAAAGAACTCGATCTCGCGGATGCCACCCTGCCCGAGCTTGATGTCATGCCCTTCGAGCGACAGCGCGCCGCCAAGCCCCTTATGCGCCTTGATCTTGAGGCGCATGTCATGGGCTTCCTGAATGGCGGCGAAATCCAGATGCCTGCGCCAGACGAAGGGCCGCAGCGTGTCCAGAAACCGCCAGCCCGCATCGAGGTCCCCGGCGCAGGGACGAGCCTTGATATAGGCCGCGCGCTCCCATGTCCGCCCGAGGCTCTCATAGTAGCGCTCAGCCGCTTCCATCGACAGGCAGACAGGTGTCACGGAGGGATCGGGCCGCAGGCGCAGATCGGTGCGGAACACATAGCCCTCATCCGTATGGTCCGACAGAAGACCGCAGAGTTTGCGCGTCACACGGATGAAGGCGGCACGCGCCTCATGATAATCATCGGGGGAATATTGCGTCTCATCGAACAGGCAGATCAGGTCGATATCGGAAGAATAGTTCAACTCCCGGGCGCCCATCTTACCCATGGCGAGCAGGACAAGCCCGGCACCTGCATCGCTCTCATTTCCGCGCGTGGCGGGCAATTTTCCGCGCCTCGCTTCTTCCGCAACAAGCGCACGCAGCGCCACATCGCAGGCGCGGTCCGCGAGATCGGTGAGTGCGCCGGTTACCTGATCGAGCGACCATACCCCGCCCAGATCGGCCAGAGCCGCGAGGAGAGCGATGCGACGCTTGGCACAGCGCAACCG
Organism: Paracoccaceae bacterium; assembly: GCA_003567315.1. GTDB lineage: Bacteria > Pseudomonadota > Alphaproteobacteria > Rhodobacterales > Rhodobacteraceae > Roseinatronobacter. Next base: position 28,975 of record PWZT01000048.1, on the reverse strand, counting down.
TGCGGAGAGATCGGAGAGTGGTACGTCCGACAACGCATCGAGCTCAGACTTGAGGCTTTGGTCGGGCGCAGCCTCGAACGCATCACGCAGCCAGTCGCGCTCGCGCTTGATGAGCGTTGCAAGATAAGGGCTGCAGCCTGCCGCCCCAGCAACCAGATCGGCCAGCTCGCCGTCAAGCTCAGGAAGGAGCGCGCGCGCATCAGCCCCGGCATCAGGGTCATATGGCAGGGGCAAGCGAGTCAGGGAACCGAATGTCATGGGAAAAACATGCTATGGCGCATCGCTGAGGTCAATGAACCAGAAACCTCCGCAACTCAATGGTTTCGGTGCGGATTGTCAGTGTATCAGATGATGGGGATACCGTGTTAACGCAATCGAAGGTCACTTTATGCTTGCCAAAATTGGTAAATATATTTTACCACCCCTGCAGAGGGAGGAGCGTTGCATCGGAATACCGGCCGACTGCGCAACAATATTTCGTATCGCTTACGCTTTGCCCTTGACGACCCCCACCTTTCAGAGGTGGATACATGGACTGCTGTCCAACAACCGGAGGAAAAAATGAACAAGCTATTTATCACGACCGCGCTGACGGCCAGCCTCGCGGCTGGCGCAGTGTCCGCGCAGGAGCGTATCCGCTGGCAGGTCCCGATGGCCTTCGCCTCGACCCTGACGGCACTGGGTGACACCATGCCTTGGGTCGCAGACCAGCTGCGCGCCGTCTCGGGTGGCAATATCGACATGCGCGTGGCCGAGCCGGGCGCGGTCATCCCGGCGCTGTCGATCTTCGAGAACGTCTCGGACGGCAATATCGACGCAGGCTACAGCTGGATGGGCTATGAATGGGGCACGGTGCCGGCCGCGGCGCTGTTCGGCGCAACGCCCTTCGGCGCCGAGTCGACCGATTTCCTTGCATGGATGACCCACCATGGCGGGCAGGAACTGCTGGAAGAGACTTTCCACCCCTACAATGTGCATCCCGTCTCCTGCGGAACGATCAGCCCCGAGACGGCAGGTTGGTTCCGCGAAGAGATGAACACGGTTGGGGATCTGGAAGGCCTGCGCTTCCGGGCTGCCGGTGTTGGCGGTGAAATCTTCCAGGAATTCGGCATGTCCGTGACCATCCTGCCGGGTGGTGAACTGTATCAGGCGCTGGAAACCGGCACGCTTGATGGCACGGAATTCTCGCTGCCCACGGTGGATGAGCAACTCGGCTTCTATCAGGTCGCCGATTACCTCTATCTGCCCGGCTGGCATCAGCCATCGACCAATCAGTTCCTGTATGTCAATCTCGATGTCTGGAACGGTCTGGAAGATCAAACCCGTGCCATGATCGAGACCACCTGCATGGCCGCGAATGCCTATTCGATCGCGCGTGCCGAAGCGCTGCAGGGGGCCGTGATCACCAGTTTCGAAGAACGCGGCACAAATGTGCGCACCTATTCGGACGAGCAGATCGCCGCCTTCTGGGAAGCCACACAGACCGTGATGGAGCGCAACTCGGAAGCCGACGAGATGTTCGGCCGCGTCTATGAATCGCAGATGGCCTTCCTTGATGAATTGCGGCCATGGAAAGAGATGGGTTACCTGCCGCGCGACTGGAGAACTCGCATCGGGGAGTGATCTCGCCCAGATGATCTGACTGCCGCACCCGCCGGGTGCGGCAGCTTTCTGCACGCACAGCCCGAGGGAGAAGCGCCCGTGAGTCAGCAACAGCCTGAAATAGATCTGGACCTCGACAAGGTCGAAGATGCAGGAGCGCGCAGCCACGGGCTGGACTTCCCGCGCACCTTCATCTCTGACATCATCGAGAAGGTGCTTGAGATGTTCTCCTATGTGCTCAACACGATCTGGATCATACTGGTGCTGCTCATCGTCGTGAACGTAACGATGCGCTACGCGCTAGGCGTCAATTACATCTGGGTGGAGGAAGTGCAGTGGCACCTTTACTCCGTGGGATTCATGTTCGGCATCGGTTATGCGCTGATGCATGACAGCCATGTCCGCGTCGATGTTCTGGCCGCAACTCTCCGCCCCAAGACCCGCGCCTGGATCGAGATCTTCGGCCTTGCGGTCATCATCCTGCCGATGTGCTGGATCATCATCTCCTATGCCATCCCCTTCACCGAAGCCTCTTTCAATCGTGGTGAACGGTCATCAGCTCCGGGCGGGCTGGCGAATCGGTGGATGATCAAGGGGGTGATCGTGCTGGCATTCGGCTACATCGCGCTCGCAGCCTTTGCGCGCCTGCTGCGCGTCACCTCTTTTCTGTTCAATTTCCCGCGCGCGCGGTTGAACGCGTAACCAAGCAGTCAACACGACAAACATGACACGCGCTGCATCACAGCGCGATGCAACAAAACAAGGTTGAGGGATGGAAACCAACGAAATTCTTGTCGTGGCGATGCTCGTGTCGTTCATCGCGGTGATCTTCACGGGCATCCCGGTCGCCTGGGCGCTGGCGGGCGTGTCCATCGCGTTCAGCTTCATCGCGATCTACGGCTTCGAGACCTTCGGCTGGGATACCTACTTCCTGACCGACATGCGCATCTTCGGGGTGTTCGTGCAGCGCATCTGGGGCCAGATGTCCAACTGGATCCTGGTGGCGCTGCCCATGTTCATCTTCATGGGGCTGATGCTGGAGAGATCCGGCGTGACCGAGAAGCTGATGTCGAATTTCATTCAGCTTTTCGGACGCTTCCGGGGCGGGTTGGCGCTCGGGGTGGTGCTGATCGGGATTCTGCTGGCCGCCTCCACCGGCATCGTTGGGGCATCGGTCGTGCTGCTGGCGCTGCTGTCGATGCCGATCATGCTGCAGCAAGGCTACAACAAGGGGTTTGCCTCGGGCGTGGTGGCCTCGGCCGGGACGCTTGGGATTCTCATCCCGCCCTCCATCATGCTGATCATCATGGCCGATCAGATGTCAGTGTCGGTGGGCAACCTGTTCATGGGCGCGCTGATCCCGGGGCTCATGCTGGGCAGTTTCTACATACTTTTCATCATGATTGCGGCGACCTTCTTCAAGAAGCTGGCGCCCGCACCCACGGACCTGCCCCCGGTGACGGCCAAGCTGATCTTTGACACGCTGCTGGCCGTCGTGCCCCCCTTGCTGCTGATCCTCGCGGTTCTGGGCTCCATCTTTCTGGGCTTCGCAACCCCGACCGAAGCCTCCGGCGTGGGCGCGTTTGGCGCAACACTGCTGGCTGCACTCAACGGGCGGCTGAGTTGGGCCGTGCTTAAAGATGTCGGCATGAAAACGACGCTGACGACGGCTTTCATCTTCGGCATTTTCCTCGGCGCGACGATGTTCGCGGTCGTGATGCGGCAGTTGGGCGGGGATGAATTCATCACCCAATCCTTGCAGTCGCTGCCCTTCGGCCCCTCCGGAGTCGTGCTGACGATCCTGTTCATCGCCTTTCTTGCGGGCTTCTTCCTCGACTGGCTGGAGATCTCGCTGATCATGCTGCCGCTGGTCGCGCCAGTGGTGGTGCTGCTGGGCTTTGACCAGATCTGGTTCATCGTGCTCTTTGCCGTCGTGCTGCAAACCAGCTTTCTGACCCCGCCAGTGGGCTTCTCGCTCTTCTATCTGAAAGGCGTCGCACCGCCGGGAGTGACGATCATCGATATCTACAAGGGCGTGATCCCCTTCGTTCTCTTGCAGATGCTCGCGGTGTTCATCGTCTTCTCCTTCCCGCAACTGGTGCTCTGGCTACCAGACCGTATGTATTGACGCGCCCCCGGCGGGCGCGCCCCGAGCCGTTCATGAAGGCAGATGGCAGTGCTGTTTGATCCATTGCTCTATGCCTTCGTGTTTCTGGGCCTGTTCTCGCCGGGGCCGAATGTGATCATGCTCACCGCCTCGGGCGCGCGCTTCGGTTTCCGGCGCAGCTTGCCCCATCTTACGGGCGTGGTGATCGGGGTGGGTGTTATTGCGGGCATGACCGGGCTCGGTGTGGGCGCGCTGATGCTCAGCAACCCGCTGCTGGGGCTGGTGCTGAAAAGCCTCGCTGCCTGCTGGATTCTCTGGATGGCGTGGGGATACTACAACGCAACCCGCCGCCCCCTGGCCGAGGCGAAAGGCATGGGCGCCCCCATGACCGCGTGGCAAGCCGTCCTGTTTCAGTGGATCAACCCCAAGGTCTGGGCGGTCGCCTTCGCGGCGTCGGCCGGATATGGCGCGGCTTTGCCGCCTGTGCAAGAGGCCGCGCGGTTGGCGCTGGCGTTCAGCAGTGTCAATCTCGGGGTCTGCCTGTTCTGGGCGAGCGCGGGCGCACTGCTCAAACAGCTTTTGCAATCACCCGCGCGCTGGCGCGTCTTCATGCGCATCATGGCCGCACTTCTGGCGTTGTCGGCGACAATGGTCTTTCTCTGACCCCCCTTGTCACGTGGCGCAGTTCTGATAGCGTCTTTTGATCAAATTCAATGGAGTCTGAATCATGGCCCTCGACCGCCCGAATGACCTGCGCGCCTTCTGGATGCCGTTCACGGCGAACCGTCAGTTCAAGGCCGCCCCGCGCATGCTGGTCGAGGCCGAGGGCATGTTCTACACCACCTCCGACGGGCGGCAGGTGCTCGATGGCACCGCTGGACTATGGTGCTGCAATGCAGGTCACAAGCGCCCGAAGATCACCGAAGCCATCCAGAAACAGGCGACCGAACTTGATTACGCGCCCGCCTTTCAGATGGGCCACCCCAAAGCCTTCGAGCTGGCCAACCGGCTGGTCGATCTCGCCCCGGATGGCATCGATTACGCCTTTTTCGTCAATTCCGGGTCCGAGGCGGTCGAGACCGCGCTCAAGATCGCAATCGCTTATCACCGCGCGCGCGGTGACGCGTCGCGCACCCGTCTGATCGGGCGCGAGCGGGGCTATCATGGCGTGAATTTCGGCGGGATCTCGGTGGGTGGAATCGTCAATAACCGCCGCCATTTCGGTACCATGCTGTCGGGTGTGGATCACTTGCCGCACACCCATATCCCCGAGAACCAGTGGACGCGCGGCCAGCCCGAGCACGGCGCGCATCTGGCCGACGAGCTTGAGCGCATGGTTGCCCTGCACGGCGCCGAAACGATCGCCGCCGTGATCGTGGAACCGGTCGCGGGTTCGACCGGCGTGCTGCTGCCCCCCAAAGGCTATCTGCAGCGTCTTCGCGAGATCACGGCAAAGCATGGCATCCTGCTGATCTTCGACGAGGTCATTACCGGCTTCGGGCGCCTCGGCAGCCCCTTCGCGGCCCAGCATTTCGATGTGCTGCCCGACATGATCACCTGCGCCAAGGGGCTGACCAATGGCGTGATCCCGATGGGTGCAGTGCTGACCTCGGCGGCGATCCACGATGCGTTCATGCAAGGTCCCGAGCATCTGATCGAGCTGTTCCACGGCTACACCTATTCCGGCAGCCCCATCGCTTCAGCCACCGGGCTTGCGACGCTGGAGACCTATCAGGAGGAAGGGCTGTTCGAACGCTGCGCGGACCTCGCGCCCTACTGGGAAGACGCCGTGCATTCGCTGCGCGGCAAACCGCATGTCATCGACATCCGCAATATGGGCCTGATCGGCGCGGTGGAACTGGAGCCCATTGCAGGCGCACCCACCCAGCGGGCTTTCTCGGCCTTCCTCAAGGCCTATGAGAAAGGCGTGCTGATCCGCACCACCGGCGACATCATCGCCATGTCGCCCCCGCTGATCATCGAGAAATCCCATATCGACCAGTTGATCGGCACGCTGGGCGAGGTTCTGGATGCGCTCGACTGAGCCATGAGCAAATCACTCAAACGCGTGGCCCGCGCCCTTGAGGAGGCGGGTCTGCCCGACACGATCATGGAGGCGGGCGAGAGCCGCACCGCCGAGCAGGCCGCGAATGCTTGCGGCTGCGCGCTCGATCAGATCGTGAAGTCGATCATCTTCGCAGGCGAAGAATCCGGCGCGATCCGCCTGTTTCTGACGGCAGGCGGTAACCGCATCTGCACTGCGAAAGCGTCGGCGCTTGCCGGTGAGGCGCTCGGGCGCGCGGATGCCAATCTTGTGCGGGCGACCACGGGCTTTGCCATTGGCGGGGTGTCGCCGCTGGGGCATCTCTCGCCCTCGCCCATCTGGATGGACCCGCGGCTTCTGGAGTTCGATCAGGTCTGGGCCGCGGCTGGTACACCGCGCCATGTCTTTTCAATCGATCCGCAGGTCCTTATGAAGCTGATAAACGCCCAGCCTGCGGATTTTGTGGAATGACCCTGCCCGACCCGGTACTACTTCCCGAATTCTACCGCGATGTGCCAATCAAACGTGCACTTGCATGGGCGGTGGACCTGGTCGTGACTCTCGCGCTGACCCTCGTCGGTCTGGTCTTCACCCTCTTCATCGGCGCGTTCTTCTTCCCGGTGCTGTTTGCCGCCATATCCATCGCTTATCGCACGGTGATGCTTGCGAAATATGGCGCGACCTTGGGGATGATGCTGACTGCGCTGAAATGGCGCCATATGGACGGCCGCGCGCCCGACCCGACCGCGGCGCTCGCCTATAGCGGGATGCATGCCGCACTCTGGACCGTCTTCCCGCTCCAGATCGCTTCGATCGCGATGATCCTGATTTCCCCGTATCGGCAGGGCTTGCATGATTATCTGCTGAACACGACCATGCTGCACACCATGGCCCCCGATTGAAGCCGCTCAGGCCAGCCAGTCGCGGAACTCTGAAATGACCTGCTGATAAATGTCACGCTTGAAAGGCACGATGGCCGCGAGCATGTCATCGGCCGCAATCCAGCGCCATTCGGAAAATTCTGGATGCGAGGTTGCAAGATCGATCTGATCGTCGCGCCCGAGATAGCGCATCAGGAACCAGCGTTGCTTCTGTCCGCGAAATTTCCCGCCCCAGATATTCGGCACCATCTCGGGCGGGATATCGTAGCGCAGCCAATCGCGCGTTTCCGCGAGCGGGGCGACCAGATCAGGCGTAACGCTGATTTCCTCTTCAAGCTCACGCAAGGCAGCAAGCCCGGGGTTTTCGCCCGGATCGATCCCACCTTGCGGCATCTGCCAGGCGGGTTGCCGGCTGTCGATGCGCTGCGCGGCAAAGATCAACCCCTGCGCGTTGATCAGCATGATCCCGACGCAGGGGCGATAGGGCAGCGCGTCCAGCGCGGCGGCGTTCATCGCTGTGAGTTCAACGCTGTCAGGCCGCGCAGAATATCCAGCGCATAGGCGAGCTGGTAATCCTCTTCGCGCAGCTTCGCCGCTTCCTCGGCCCGGCGCCGCTCGTCTTCCATCTGACGCCGCTCATCCTCGGACATATCCCGGTTGTCGAGCCGCCCGCGCAGGTCATTCTCGGACCGGACTGCCGGAGCTTCGTCGGCCTCGTCTTGCTCGATCGGGGCGCGGCGAGGTTGTTCCACCACGATATCGGGCGACACGCCAAGCGCCTGGATCGACCGGCCCGAGGGCGTGTAGTAGAGCGATGTAGTCAATCGGATCGCGCCATCGCCGCGCAGCGGCATGACTGTCTGTACCGAGCCCTTGCCGAAGCTGCGCGTCCCTACCACTATGGCGCGACGATGATCCTGAAGCGCGCCCGCCACAATTTCCGAGGCCGAGGCAGAGCCGGAATTGATCAGCACGACGATTGGTTTTCCGTCGATCAGATCACCTGCCTGCGCGTTGAAGCGCTCGCCCGCGCCTTCCTCGCGACCACGGGTCGAGACAATCTCACCCTGATCAAGGAACGCATCCGTCACGCTGACCGCCTGCGTCAGCAAGCCGCCGGGATTGTTGCGCAGATCCAGCACGACACCGCCCAGATTGTCGATACCACCCAGGTCTTCGATGGCTTCTTCCAGCCCGTCGCGCAGATTGGGGAATGTCTGCTCATTGAAAGTCGTCACGCGCAGGATGATCAGATCATCCTCGACACGTGTCCGCACGGCCTGCACCCGGATCGTGTCTCGGATGATCGACAGGTCGAAGGGTTCCGACTCACCCTCGCGCACGACAGTGATGATGATCTCCGAGCCGACAGGGCCGCGCATCAGATCAACGGCCTGGCCGAGCGTCAGCCCCATCAGCGACTCTCCATCCACATGCGTGATCGTGTCGCCCGGCTCGACGCCCGCCTTGTCGGCAGGCGTATCATCCATCGGCGTGACCACCTTGATGAAGCCATCTTCCTGCGTCACCTCGATCCCGAGCCCGCCGAAGGAGCCGCGCGTCTGAGTGCGCATGTCGTCGAAATCGTCGGGCGGCATGTAGCCTGAATGCGGGTCGAGCGACATCAGCATGCCGTTGATCGCGGCCTCGATCAGTTTCGCGGTATCGGGCTCGTCGACATACTGGTTGCGTATGCGCTCGAACACATCACCGAACAGGTCGAGCTGTTCATAGACGGTCGTGGATCGCAGCCGCTCTTCTGCCAGCAAGGGCGCAGCGATCTGGGTTGCAAGCAAGGCCCCGCCCAGAATGCCACCGAGAGTTGCCATTACGAATCTGTTCATGCTCTTGTCCTATCCAGACCCTCCCTGCCCCCTTATCGGGCGAAAGCGTCGTATGTGAGTTCAGCCCGCAGTGAATGCGAACCAGGGCTCCGGGTCAATGGGGTCACCCCCCTCGCGCATCTCAAAATAGAGTGTTTGGCTCAGGTTGCCAGTCGCACCCGCGCCCGGCTGGGCTTCGGGCATCATGCCGATGGGGGCGCCCATGGGCAATATCTCTCCATTCTCGACCAGCACGCCCCCGAGCCCCGCGAGAACCAGAAGCATATCCTCAACCGGCTCTAGGATGACGACAAGCCCCGATCCCGCCAGCGGCCCGGCATAGCGCACGGTCGCCGACCACGGGGTTGTGACCAGCGCCTCGGGCAATGTCGCAAGCACCAGCCCGTCGCGCGGGATCCCGGCCGCATCGGGCTGGTTGAACCCATGAATCAGCCGCGCGCGCACTGGCAAGTCCAACTGCCCGCGCGCATCGCGAAAACCGCGGGCGGTCTGCGCCTCCGCGGCGCTTGGGCGTTCGGACATTTCGCTGGCGAAATCGCTCAATGTCGCAGCGTTGCGCGCCAACGCTTCGAGTTGCTCCGGGTCATCCGACAAGCGTTTGGGCAACGGGCCGCGGTCCGAGACCGCCTGCGACAGCGTGACCCGCGCCTCCTGCGCGGTCGCAAGCCCCTGCTCCAACGCCAGCAGCCCGAATTGCCTTGCCCGACGCACGGCGGCGAGATCCTCCAGCGCCTCGCGCAATGTCGCGACTTCCTGCGCAAGCTCGGGCGTAATCTCCGACAGGAGCATCGCGGCGCGCGCGGTCTCCAACGCGCCATCGGGATGCAGGAAGGCCAGGCTGTCATCGACGCGGTCGGTTGCCATCAGGACCGACAACAGACGCGAAAGCTCTGCCCCGCGCGCGGCGAATTCCTGCTCCAGCGCCGCTTCCTCGAGCTGCGCGGCACGCAACCCGTCACGCAGGCTGACCATGCCTTCCTCATAGGACCGAATGGTCTGCGTGAGGGCTGCGATCTGATCGCGGCTGGTGCTCGCCTCCTGCAAGGCTACCGTCGCGGCCTCCAGCTCGCGCGCCGCCGCCATGGCGCGTTCGGCGGCCGTGTCGGGCATCGCGCCTGTGGCCCAGATACACGCAGCACACAGGGCTATGAGGCTTCGCATCATGTGCTCAACAGGTTTTCGCCTGTCATCTCGGGCGGTGGGGGCAGATCCATCAGCGCCAGCACAGTCGGCGCGACATCCGCGAGGCGCCCGTCGCGCAGAGAGCCTTCCTCCGGCCCGCCGATCAACACGACCGGGACCGGATTGATCGTATGCGCCGTGTGCGGGCCGCCACTATCGGGGTCGATCATGGTTTCGCAATTGCCGTGATCTGCCGTGAGCAGCATTACCCCGCCGACCTGTTCCAGGGCCTCCAGCGCTGCACCGAGTTGTGCATCGACCGCCTCGCAGGCGCGGATCGCGGCCGCCAGATCGCCCGTGTGGCCGACCATGTCGGGGTTGGCGAAATTCACCACGATCAGATCAAACCCCTGCCTGATCGCCTCGACCAGCTTCGCGCCAACTTCGGGCGCGGCCATCTCCGGCTGCAGATCATAGGTCGCGACCTTGGGGCTCGCGGGCATATGCCGCTCTTCGCCGTCTTCAGCCTCTTCCTTGCCGCCATTCAGGAAGAAGGTCACATGCGGGTATTTCTCGGTCTCGGCCAGCCGGAACTGGCGCAAGCCATGCGCGGCAACCCACGCGCCCAAGGTGTTGCGGATCTCGCGCTTGGGAAAGACAGCGCCCAGAAACGCATTATGCGAATCCGAGTATTCCACCATCCCCAGACAGCCCGCCCAGGCCGGATCCTGCCCGCGATCAAAGCCGTTGAAACTCGGGGCGCAAAGCGCGGCCAGAATCTCGCGCGCGCGGTCGGCACGGAAATTCAGGCAGAACACGCCATCGCCCTGTTTCGCCCCGCTGAACCCTTCCAACACAGTCGGCGCGATGAATTCATCGGTTTCGCCGCGCGCATAGGCCGCAGCAACAGCCTCGGCCGCATTGCCCGCGCCATGACCTTCGCCGCGCATGATCGCCTGCCACGCGCGCTGCACCCGCTCCCAGCGATGGTCACGGTCCATCGCATAGTAGCGCCCGATGACGGTGCCGATGCGCGCATTCTCGGGCAGATCGGCCTCCAGATCGCGCAGAAAGGAATTTGCCGAGCGCGGCGCGACGTCCCGACCATCGGTCATGGCGTGGATGATGACCGGCACACCCGCCTCGACCAGAAGCCGCGCGGTGACTTTCAGATGGTTGATATGCCCGTGCACACCACCATCCGAGACAAGCGCCATCAGATGCGCATGCCCGCCCGTGTCGCGCAGCTTCTCGATGAAGGACCCAAACGCGGCGCTTTGCGTATAGCTGCCATCCTCGATGGCCAGATCGATCTGGCCGAGATCCATGGCCACCACGCGACCCGCGCCGATATTCGTATGGCCGACTTCAGAATTGCCCATCTGCCCGGTGGGCAAACCTACATCGGGGCCATGCGTGGTAAGGGTCGCGCTTGGGCAGTTCTGCATCACATGGTCGAAATGCGGGGTCTGAGCCTGCGCGACCGCGTTGCCTTCGATCTCGGGCGACAGCCCCCAGCCGTCGAGGATGCACAGGACAACAGGTCTGGTCATGGCAAGCCCTTTCTGTGGCGGGGTGCCAGAGGCGATGTGCGCCTCCGGCGGGAGTATTTATGGCAAGATGAAACAGCTCAGCCCTTGAGCCTGCGATCCCGCGCGGCAAGCAGTTTCAGCCGCAACGCGTTGAGCTGGATGAAGCCCGCGGCATCCTTCTGATCATAGGCCCCGGCGTCCTCCTCGAATGTCACATGCGCCTCGGAATAGAGCGAATGGTCCGACCAGCGGCCGATCGTGCGCACATGCCCCTTGTAGAGCTTGAGCCGCACAGTGCCAGTCACGTGTTCCTGAGATGTGTCGATCAGGGCCTGCAGCATCTCGCGCTCGGGCGAGAACCAGAAACCGTTATAGATCAGCTCGGCGTAGCGCGGCATCAGCGAGTCCTTGAGATGCCCCGCCCCGGAATCGAGCGTGATCTGCTCGATCCCGCGATGGGCCTCGAGCAGGATCGTGCCGCCCGGCGTCTCGTATATCCCGCGCGATTTCATGCCGACAAAGCGGTTTTCGACGAAGTCGAGCCGCCCGATGCCGTGTTTGTGGCCGTATTCATTGAGCAGTGTCAGGATCGTCGCCGGGGTCATGACGACCCCGTTCACTGCCACGGCATCGCCCTTCTCGAAGGTGATCTCGATCACTTCGGGGTCATCGGGCGCGTCCTCTGGGTGCACAGTGCGCTGATAGACGTAATCGGGTGCCTCATCGGCCGGGTCTTCCAGCACCTTGCCCTCGGACGAGGTATGCAGGAGATTGGCATCAACCGAAAACGGCGCCTCCCCGCGCTTGTCCTTCGCAATCGGAATCTGATGCGCTTCGGCGAATTCCAGAAGCTTGGTGCGCGAGCTCAGATCCCATTCGCGCCAGGGCGCAATGACCTTGATATCAGGGTTGAGCGCATAGGCCGACAACTCGAAACGCACCTGATCATTGCCCTTGCCGGTCGCCCCATGCGCGACCGCATCCGCGCCGGTCTCGGCCGCGATCTCCACCAGCCGCTTGGAGATCAGCGGACGCGCGATCGAGGTGCCCAGCAGATAGAGCCCTTCATAGACGGCGTTTGCCCGGAACATCGGGAAGACGAAATCACGCACAAATTCCTCGCGCAGATCCTCGATATAGATATCCTCGGGCTTGATGCCTAGCATCAGCGCCTTCTCGCGCGCAGGCTCCAGCTCCTCGCCCTGCCCCAGATCCGCTGTGAAGGTCACGACCTCGCAGTCATACTCGGTCTTGAGCCATTTGAGGATGATCGAGGTGTCGAGCCCGCCGGAATAGGCGAGGACGACTTTCTTCGGGGGGCGGCTGGGGGCAGACATTGTGACTCCATTGCGACAATTGGTCAGTTGCGCAATCGTCTATTGCCTCTCACGCGCCGCTGCAAGGCCCGCAGGGCTTTGCGCGCGCCGCATCTGTGCTATTGCTGGGCTCCGCAGCAAACCAATAGGGAGCGAGCAGATGCAAGACAGGTTGGAGATTTTGCGCGCTGTCGTGCATCCATGGCATCTCGACCATTTCGACCATATGAATGTACGCCATTATGCGCCGTTTTTCGATGATGCGACCTATCACATGTGGACGCGGCTTGGCCTGCCTTATTCGCGAATGCAGGCGGAACATGGGGTGCATACTGTCAGCGCACAGGCCACCACGCGGTTCGTGAAGGAGCTCAATGCCGGTGATCTGATCGTGATCACCGGCAGTGTGAGCAAGATCGGCACGCGTAGCTGTGCATTCCTGCTGGAGATGCGCCATGCCGACACGGACGAGGTTCATGCGAGCTACGATCTGGTCGAGGTGTTTTTCGACCCTGCCACGCGCCGGTCTGCCCCCATGCCCGCGGCAGTCCGCGCGCGACTGCAAGAGTGGCTGGTCACGCCATGAGCGCTTTCGTGAAGGCTGCACAGCAGGCGACGGCTGCGATGCGCGACGTCTTTCCACCGACACCGCTTTTGCGCAACGACTATCTGTCCGAGCGGTTCGGGGCCGATATCTGGCTCAAACGCGAGGATCTGAGCCCGGTGCGCAGCTACAAGATACGCGGTGCATTCAATGCAATGCGCAAGCGGCTGGCTGCAGAGCCGGATCAACGGCATTTCGTCTGCGCGAGTGCAGGAAACCATGCGCAGGGCGTGGCCTATGCCTGCCGGTATTTCGGTGTGCGCGGCACAATCTTCATGCCGGTGACGACCCCACAACAGAAGATCATGAAGACCCGCAATTTCGGGGGCGATCAGGTCGAGATCACATTGGTGGGTGACATTTTTGACCAATCGCTCGCCGCCGCGAAGGCGTATTGCACGCGCGAGGCGGCGCATTTTCTCTCCCCTTTCGATGATGACGACGTGATCGAAGGTCAGGCGAGCGTCGCTGTCGAAATCACGCATCAGATGGACCGCGCACCCGATCTCATTGTGTTGCCGGTTGGAGGCGGGGGTCTCAGCGCCGGGATGACCCGTTACCTGCGCGAAAGCCACGCGGGGACAGCACTGCGCTATGTCGAGCCCATGGGCGGTGCAAGCCTGCTTGCTGCGCTGCGCGCGGGCGCGCCGAAGACGCTGGAGCGGCTCGACAGCTTCGTCGACGGCGCATCAGTCGCCCGGATCGGCGAGCGTACTTTTACCCAGCTACGCCACGCCGCGCCGGAGGACATCCTGATCGCAGCCGAAAACCGTATCTGCATGACCATTCTGGAAATGCTCAATGTCGAAGGCATCGTATTGGAGCCGGCTGGTGCGCTCTCGGTCGATGTCTTGCCCGATCTGGCGCGCGAAATCGCAGGCAAGACCGTCATATGTGTCACATCGGGCGGCAATTTCGATTTCGAAAGACTGCCCGAGGTGAAGGAGCGCGCGATGCGGCATATGGGAACCAAGAAGTATCTGATGCTTCGCCTGCCCCAACGCCCCGGCGCGCTGCGCGATTTTCTCGAGGTGCTTGGCCCCGAAGACGACATTGCCCGCTTTGAATATCTGAAAAAGACCGCCCGCAATTTCGGAACCGTGCTGATCGGGATCGAAACCGCAAGACCCGAGAATTTCGCAGACCTGTTCGAGCGCATGGACGCGGCGGGATTCACCTTTTCCGATATCACGGATGACGACGTGATTGCAGGCTTTGTCATCTGATCCTGACATCTGTCATAGCGCAGCCTCATGGCTCGCCGACATGCGCGCGCCATTCTGACGCCAGTACGCGGCAATCCTGCGCGGTGCGCGCCATCACCTGCGCCTTGATCTCGGTGGCCCTGGCATCGTCTGCTGCGCCACGCTCGCCCTCTTCACACAGATCTGCGAGGGTCGTCAGGCCAAGATTGAGCGCTGCCCCCTTGAGAAAATGAAACCCCGCGCGCAGGTCGTCGGGGTTCTGCGCACTCTCCAGCGACGCCTGCCCGGCCTCCATGTCCTGCAGGAACGCCTCGAGGATTTCGGCGAACATGTCTTCGCCGAAATCTTCATGCAGTTCCGCCACGCGCGTCCAGTCGATCATGAAATATCCTCATAGTCCTCGCAGTCCATACTCGCACCGATTCGTTAACATCGCCTTGTTACAGGGCACGCAGGGATGCGAGCTTTTACCTGCGCTTAAGGTTTTGGTGCCATAAACGCGAAACCCATTTGAGAAATTTCTAAAGGTACGGAAGTGTTGACCTCCATCACGCCAACGATGCCGCGCGCCGAGCATGCCAAGACCGCATTGATCGTGGACGACAGCCGCGCGCAACGGCTCATCTTCGCAAAACATTTGCAATCATGGGGCTACCTTGTTTTCGAGGCCGATACGGGGCGCGACGCGCTCGATCTGTGCCGCAAGGCAAGTTTCGATCTGATCCTGTCGGACTGGATGATGCCCGAAATGGATGGGCTTGAATTCTGCAAGGCCTTTCGCGAAATAGAAGGCGACAGCTACAGTTACTTCATTCTGCTTACATCCAAGAACGAAAAGGATGCGGTGGCCGAAGGCCTGGATATGGGCGCGGATGATTTCCTGTCCAAGCCCGTCTCGCCGCCGGAACTACGCGCGCGTATCAGCGCCGGCGAACGGCTTCTCGCGATGGAGCGCGAATTGCGCAGAGCCCGCGGCCAACTCGTCGCGGCTGTGGAAGCGCTTGATGACGGGTTCGTGTATTTCGACGCTGATGACCGGCTGGTGCTCGCAAACAGCAAGTTTCGGGAATTCTATCCCCACAGCGCTCCGGCCATGGTGACCGGAACATCTTTCGAGGAAATACTGCGTCTTGGTGTTGAACAGGGCGCCTATGTCGAAGCGATAGGGCGCGAGGAGGAATGGCTCCGCGCGCGACTCGCCATGCATCGGGCTGGTACAGGTGAACGAAAGTGCCAGCGCCTCACGGATGGGCGTGTTCTGCAGAGCGTGGAGCGCGAAACAGCAGATGGCGGGCGGGTCGGCTTACGCGTGGATGTGACCGAATTACATGCCGCGCGCGAGAATGCGCGCAAGGCGGAAGCCTTCGCACTCGAGCAGAATCGCGAATTGCGCAAGGCGCTCGATGAGTTGCAGACCCTCTATGATGCGCTTGATCGCGATCTGATCGAAGCGCGAAGGTTGCAGCAATCCCTTATCCAGCGTCGCGAGCATGAGTTCGAGGGCGCAACCTTGTCCTTCATGTTGCAATCATCAGGACATGTCGGAGGCGACATGGTTGGCATGTTTCGTATCAATCCAGAGCGGATCGGGATCTATGCGATCGATGTCTCCGGGCATGGTGTTGCCGCGGCGATGCTGGGCGCTCGGATCGCGGGTCTGTTTTCGGGCGGCGATTATACCCAGAACATTGTCCTGACACAGAACGCGGTGACCGGGGAGGTCACCGCCTGCGAGCCGCATGAAGTTGCCACGCGCATCAATGAACTCATGCTCAAGGAGTTCGACACGGAAACCTATGTGACGATTGCTTATGCCGATTTCGACATAGATACAGGTAACTTACGCGTGGTGCAGGCAGGCCATCCCCACCCGGCGATCCGGCGTGCAGATGGGCGGGTCGAGTTCATCGGCAATGGCGGTTTACCGGTCGGGCTCATCCGAGGTGCGGATTTTTCGACCATCGAGTCCAATCTCGGACCTGGCGACAAGCTGTTTCTGTACAGCGACGGCATTACCGAATGCGCCAACGCGGAAGGCGACGAATTCGGCGAAGCCGGATTGTGCGCGAGTTTCGACAAGCTGTCAGATACCACAGGAACGGCCTTTCTCGAGGCGCTGAAATGGGAACTGGCTAATTGGGCGGGCAACGAAGAATTCGAGGATGATGTATCGGGCGCATTGCTGGAGCGACATCCGCGCATCAGTGGCAAGCCCTCGCGGGTGTGTCGGCACATCCAAGCCGACTGACCAAGCCGCGAAAGCGCGTTGCCGGATGCTGCGATCTGTCGAGAGCCAGGCTTGCCCATGCATGTGGGCCAGCTTCACCTTGGCCATAGCGCGATAATCCCTATATGGAGGGCCGAACACTGGTGGCGTTCGTTCAGTCACCTTCGACAAGGATGTATTGCATGAGTTATGGCGGACAAATCGCCTGGGATGACACTGTGCTGCCGTTCCAGCTGGATCGCAGCGATATTCGCGGCCGCGTCGCGCGGCTCGACACTGCGCTGGAGCGTGTGCTCGCGCGGCATGCCTACCCGCCTGCAGTCGAAGCGCTCGTTGCAGAAGCGGCGCTGCTCACGGCCATGATCGGTCAGACGATCAAGCTGCGCTGGCGGCTGTCGCTGCAGGTACGGGGCGACGGGCCGATTCGGCTGATCGCGACGGATTACTACGCCCCGGAAGAAGATGGCCGTCCCGCGCAGATACGCGCCTATGCCAGTTTCGATGCCGAGCGGCTCTCGGACGAAACGCCGGCATTTTCGCAAATCGGCAATGGCTATTTCGCGATCCTGATCGATCAGGGCCGCAACATGACCCCGTATCAGGGCATCACACCGATTTCGGGACGCTCGCTTTCCGATTGCGCCGAGACCTATTTCCAGCAATCCGAACAATTGCCGACGCGCTTCTCGCTGGGATTCGGGCGCGCCATTCTGCCCGGACAGTCGGAAAAATGGCGCGCGGGCGGCGTCATGCTCCAGCATATGCCGCAGACCGCAGGCGCAAGCCCGCGTGAGCGCGAAACGATTGAGGAGGACTGGTCGCGCGCCAATCTGCTGCTCGATACGGTCGAGGATCTCGAACTCGTCGGGCCGAATGTGCAGCCGCCCGAATTGTTGCTGCGGCTGTTCCATGAGGAGGCCCCGCGCGTCTTTGACCCGCAGGCCGTGCATTTCGGCTGCTCCTGCTCGGAAGACAAGGTCCGCCAGAGCCTGTCGATCTATTCGGCCAAGGACATCGCCACGATGACGACGCCCGAGGGCACTGTCACCGCAGACTGCCAGTTCTGCGGCGCGCACTATGTGATGGATCCGGCCTCGCTGGGTTTCGAGGCGCGGGATGACGAGGACTGACCCGCTGCGCGCTCTGCGCGCAGCAGTTGCGCAGCCATGGGAAGGCTCGAGCGATTTCGACCTCAACCCGGAGGTCGTGCTACCCGAAAACCGCGTGCTGCGCCCGGCGGCGGTGCTGGTGGGCGTCGTGCCCGCGCCCGACAGGCCGCGCCTGATCCTGACCAAGCGCGCCTCGCATCTGCGCAATCACCCCGGCCAGATCGCCTTTCCGGGCGGGCGGATGGACCGGGATGATCCCGATCTGGCCGCCACAGCTTTGCGCGAGGCCGAGGAAGAGATCGCCCTGCCGCCCTCTGCGGTCGAGGTTCTGGGAGAACTGCCCGCGCATGAGACCGTGACCGGCTACAAGGTCACGCCCATCCTCGCACAGATCAATCGCGACTTCACTGCGCGCCCTGAACCGGGAGAAGTGGCGGAAATCTTCGCGGTTCCGCTTGCGCATGTGACCGATCCGGCGCGCTTTCGGGTCGAGCGGCGGGTCTGGCGCGGGACTTGGCGCAACTACTACATCGTGCCGTGGGGACCTTACTACATTTGGGGGGCCACCGCGCGGATCCTGCGCGGGCTCGCAGACCGGGTGGGCCCATGCGGATAACAGGAGAGTGGCTGGCGACGCGCGCAACCCAGCGCGTGCTGCATCTGCTGACCGAGGCCGGGTATGAGGGTTATGCCGTCGGCGGGTGCGTGCGCAATGCGCTGATCGGTGTACCGGTCACAGATGTCGATATCGCGACCAATGCGCGGCCCAAGACCGTGATGGCGCTGGCCGTGGATGCAGGGCTGCGCGCTGTCCCGACAGGGCTTGACCACGGCACAGTGACGATTGTGGCCGAGGGCGAGGGCTTCGAGGTCACGACATTCCGCCGCGATGTCGAGACCTATGGCCGCCACGCGACCATCGCTTTCGCCGATCATATGCATGAGGATGCGGCGCGGCGCGATTTTACCATGAATGCGCTCTATGCGCGCGCCGATGGCACTGTGCTCGACCCGCTGGGCGGGGGCCTCGCCGATCTTGCCGCGCGGCGCGTCCGTTTCGTGGGCGATGCGACGGCGCGCATCCGCGAGGATTATCTGCGCATCCTGCGTTTTTTCCGCTTCCATGCACAATATGGCGATGCTACCGCCGGGATCGACCCCGAGGCGCTCGCAGCCTGCGCGGCCGGGGCCGATGGCATGGACAAGCTCTCGGCCGAGCGGATCACAGCGGAGTTGCGCCGCCTCCTCGCTGCGCCCGACCCTGCGCCTGCCGTTGCCGCCATGGCGCAGGCCGGGGTGCTGGCGCATGTGCTGCCCGGCGGGGATCACCGCGCGCTCGGGGTACTGGTCCATCTCGAGGACGGACTAGAACCAGCGTGGTTGCGGCGGCTTGCGGTTGTCGGCGGCAGCACCGAAAGGCTGCGCCTGACACGTCGCGAGGCCCGGGATCTGCTGCGGTTGCGCGCAGCGATCGAGACGCAGCAGGGTCCGGCAGAGCTTGGCTACAGGCTCGGCGCAGAGCTTGGTTCGTCAGCGCTGCTGGTGCGCGCGGCATTGCTGGAGACGCCCTTGCCTCCAGACTGGCAGGCGCGCGTAAAGCGCGGTGCGGTGGCGCAATTCCCAGTGCGCGCCAGTGATCTGCCGCATCTGGACGGCCCCGATCTCGGGGCGGAATTGCGCAGGCTCGAGGCGCGCTGGATCGCCTCGGATTTTCGCTTGGACAAGGCGGCGCTCTTGGGCTGACTGGTCTTTGATGGCATCGGCCTCTATATCTGCCATAGAAGAGGGCGCGCCTTGCTACAGAGAACCATTCCCGATCCTGACCAGACCGACACCCCCGTGCAACGCCTTGCCGGGCTGATCAACGCCTTCGAGCCTGCGCAAGAGCCCCCCCCGCGCAGTCTTTGGGCCTTCATCCTCTGGTCCGTGCGCGGTGCGTGGCCAGTCTTGCTGCTGGCGGCTGTCATCTCGGCACTGGTGGGCACGACCGAGGTGATCTCCGCGCTGTTGCTGGGGCTGATCATCGACGCGGTTGTCGAAACCGGCCCGGTCGATTTCTTCGCGCAGCACACATGGCTGATCGTGGGCTTTGTGGCGTTCTTCATCATTTTGCGCCCGGTTGCCTTCGGCCTGTCTTCGGCGGCCAACTCCATCGTAGTGCAGCCCAATGTCTATGTGCTGGTGCAATCGCGGCTCAATCGCTGGACGCTGGGCCAGCCGGTAACCTTTTTCGACAATGATTTCGCAGGCCGCATCGCGCAGAAACAGGTGCAGACCGCGCGCGCGCTCACCGATGTTGCGAATGAAACCATTAACACGATGGCCTTCGCGCTCGCCTCGATCCTTGGCTCGGTCGTGCTGCTCTTGACGATTGATGCGCGCATCGCGCTGGCGCTGGCGGTCTGGCTGGTAGGTTATCTGGCGCTCATCCGCTATTTCCTGCCGCAAGTCCGCGTCCGCTCGGGCGCGCGGGCGGGCGCGCGGGCGCAGGTCAGCGGGCAGGTGGTGGACACGATCACCAATATCAAGACAGTTAAGCTCTTCGCCCATTCCGATTTCGAGGATCGCGCCGCGCTGAATGCCATGGGTATCTTCCGCGACCGCGCGGTGGAGTTCGGCGAGGTGCAGGCCTGGTTCCGCTTCTGGCTGATGGTCTGCGCTGGCATCCTGCCGGTGCTGCTGATCGGCGGCACCGTCTGGCTCTGGGCGCTGGGGCTTGCGACACCGGGGGCAATTGCCGCTGCGGGCGCCGTGGCGATCCGGATCGCGCAGATGACCGGCTGGGTCAGTTTCGTGCTGATGGCGATTTACGGCAATCTCGGCGAGGTCGAGGATGGCATGAAGACCCTCACCCCCCGCCCGACGCTCCAGGACACGCCCGATGCGCACGATATGGGGCGGGTGCAGGGCGCGGTCCGCTTCGACAAGGTGGGCTTTGCCTATGGTCGGCAATCGGGCGGGGTCGAGGCGCTGGATCTGGCAATCGAACCGGGCGATAAGATCGGGATCGTGGGGGCATCGGGGGCCGGCAAATCGACGCTCGTGGCACTGTTGCTGCGCCTCTATGATGTCGAGGCCGGGCGTATCCTGATCGACGGACAGGATATTCGCGAGGTCACGCAGGAAAGCCTACGGCGCAATATTGCCATGGTCACGCAGGAAACGGCGATGTTCAACCGCTCTGCCTTCGAGAATATCCGCTATGGCCGCCCCGATGCGACCATGGCCGAGGTCGAGGCTGCCGCCCGCGCCGCTGAAGCGCATGAGTTCATTCTGGAATTGCAGGACCATGAAGGGCGGCGCGGATATGAGGCGCATCTGGGCGAGCGCGGGGTGCGGCTCTCGGGCGGGCAGCGCCAGCGGATTGCGTTGGCCCGCGCCTTTCTGAAGAACGCGCCCATCCTAGTCCTCGACGAGGCCACATCGGCGCTCGATTCCGAGGTCGAGGCGGCGGTTCAGGATGCGCTGATCCCGCTGATGGAGGGCAAGACCGTGCTTGCCATCGCGCACAGGCTCTCGACCATCGCGCAGCTCGACCGGATCATCGTGCTTGACGAGGGGCGCATCATCGAACAAGGCAGTCATGACGAACTGCTCGCGCGCGAGGGCACCTATGCCCGCTTCTGGGCACGGCAATCGGGCGGGTTTCTGGGATGTGACGAGGATGAGCTGCAAGCCTGATCCGGCGGCGACTTACGCAACCATGACGCCCGCAGCGTTCGGCAAATCGCTGCGCGGGCTCGGGGTCAACCTGCTGTGCCGCGATGTGCGCAGGATGGCCGATTACATGGCCGCAGTGTTCGGGCTCGAGGTCTTTCGCCTGAGCGCCGATTTCGCGATCCTGCGCCATGACGAGACCGTGTTCCAGTTGCATGCGGATGCGACCTATCGCGCGCACCCGTTGCTGGGCGTCCTGCCCGAAACCCCGCCGCGCGGGGCGGGTGTGCAGCTCTACCTTTTCGGGATCGACCCTGATGCGGCCGTCGAACGCGCCCCGCCAGAGATGGTGCTGGAGCCACCCGCCGACAAGCCGCATGGGCTGCGCGAGGCCACGATCCTGACGCCCGAGGGCTATGCTTTCTCCCCGGCCCGCGCCTTATGACCGAGCTGGTGATCGAACGGCTCGGCCATCTTGGCGACGGCATCGCACCCGGCCCGGTCTTTGTGCCGCGCACCCTACCGGGAGAGGTGGTGGCGGGCGAGATCGCGGGCGACCGCATCGCTGCCCCGCGCATCGTGACCCCTTCGCCCGAGCGCATCCGTCCCCCCTGCCCGCATTACCGCGCTTGCGGGGGCTGCGCGCTGCAACATGCGCGCGAGGGGTTCGTGACCGGCTGGAAGGAAACGGTGATCCGCACCGCCTTGGCCGCAAAGGGGATCGAGGCCGCGTTCCGCGCGCCGCATGTCTCGCCGCTGCACAGCCGCCGCCGGGCAGTTTTCGCGGGGCGCAGGCTGAAGAAAGGCGTGCTCGTGGGCTTTCATGCGCGCGGCTCGGATGTGATTACGGCAATCCCGGACTGCCTGATACTGCATCCCGACCTGATCGCCGCGCTGCCGCTTCTGGAGGATCTGACGCTGCGCGCAGGCGCGCGCAAGACAGTGCTGGCGCTGTCGCTCACGCACTCCGAAAACGGCCTCGATCTGGCGGTGACCGGTGGCAAGCCGCTGACACCTGCGCTGCGCGCCGAGCTTGGACAATGGGCGGGGCAATCGGGGCTCGCGCGGCTGTCATGGGAGGGCGAGGTGCTGGCCCAGTCGCGCGCGCCGCAGCAGCGCATGGGCCGCGCCATGGTGACACCCCCGCCGGGTGCGTTTTTGCAAGCCACGCGAGAGGCCGAAGCCGCGATGCTGGCGGCTGTGCACGAGATTGCCCAAGGCGCGCGCCATGTCGTCGATCTCTTCGCAGGCTGTGGCACATTCCCCCTGCCGCTGGCCGAAGCGGCGGAGGTTCACGCGGTCGAAGGCTCTGCCGAGATGCTGGGCGCGCTCGACAAGGCTTGGCGCGATGCGCGGGGGCTCAGGCGCGTCAGCCATGAGGCGCGCGATCTGTTTCGCAACCCGTTGCTGGCTGAAGATCTGGCACGCTATGACTGCGCCGTGATCGACCCGCCCCGCGCAGGGGCCGAGGCACAAGCGCGCGCGCTGGCCGAAAGCTGCGTGCCGCGCATCGCGGCGCTCTCCTGTAACCCGGTCACTTTTGCGCGTGATGCGCATCTGCTCATCACTGGTGGTTACCGGCTGGAATGGGTGCAATTGATAGATCAATTTCGCTTCAGCCCGCATGTGGAGCTTGCAGCACAGTTCAGCAGATAGCATACCGCGCCCGACAGGATGCGCAGGGGAACAACGATGCTCAGCCGTGAAAAGACCGCCGCCTTTCTCGAGAAATCATGGGTGCGCAACGGGATCATCGGGGTGATCCTGTTCAATGCGGTGCTGCTCGGGATGGAGACCTCCGGGTCGATCATGGAGGTTGCGGGGCCGCTGATCATCGGGCTCGATACGCTGTGCCTGAGTATTTTCGTGATCGAGCTCACGCTGAAATTCCACGCACAACGGGGGCAATTCTGGCGATCGGGCTGGAATATCTTCGATTTCCTGATCGTGGGCATCTCGCTCATGCCCGGGGCGCAAACCTTCTCGGTGCTGCGCGCGCTGCGCATCCTGCGACTGTTGCGCGTGGTCTCTGTCAGCCCCAATCTGCGCCGCGTGGTCGAGGGCTTCATCAAGGCACTGCCGGGGATGGGCTCGGTCTTTCTGCTGATGGGCATGCTGTTCTATATCGGCGCCGTGATGGCAACGAAGCTTTTCTCCGAGAGCTTCCCCGACTGGTTCGGCGATCTGGGCAATTCGGCCTATTCGCTTTTCCAGATCATGACGCTGGAATCATGGTCCATGGGCATCGTGCGCCCGGTGATGGAGGTCTATCCCTATGCCTGGGCGTTTTTCGTGCCCTTCATCATGGTCACGACCTTCGCGGTCGTGAACCTGCTGGTTGGTCTGATCGTGAATTCGATGCAGGATGCCCATGCCGAGGAAAGCAATCAGGCGACTTCGGACTACCGGGTCGAGGTGCTCAAGCGGCTGGAAGCCATCGAGAAACGCCTGGCCGAGCGCGAGAAGGAAAAAACGCCCCCTGCGGAATGACGGGTTCGTGATGGCCATGTGAAGGGATCTTGGCACGCCTGCGGTTTTGCGGCATCTTGGAAGAAAAATCTCAGAGGCAGTAACATGAGTTTTTTCCGCGTCCTTGCCGCATTAACGTTGGTGGCGGTGCTGGCGTCTTGCGGCGCGCCCAGCAAGTTCCGCAGCTATAATGGCCCAGAGGTCACGCAGGTCGTCGTCCACAAGGGCGCGCGGCGGATGCATCTCTATCATCACAATCAGCGGCTGCGCAGTTTCCGGATCCAGCTTGGCGGCAACCCCAATGGCCACAAGCAACGCGAGGGCGACCGGCGCACGCCCGAGGGCGATTACATCATTGATCGGCGCAACCCCAACAGCGCGTTTCACCTCTCGCTCGGCATCGACTATCCGAATGAGGCCGACAAGGCGCGTGCCGAAGCGAATGGGTGGAAGCCGGGCGGCGATATTTTCATCCACGGCCAAGGGCCACGGTTTCAGCGCGCGCGGGGGGACTGGACAGATGGCTGCATCGCCGTGACCGACCGGCAGATGGAAGATATCTACGCTATGGTGCGTGACGGGACACCCATTCGGATCAACCCATGATGCGCTCGAAAGACCTGACGCAGTCCACCTGACATATCGCATCCATGTGAGGTCGAAACCCGATAAACCGCGGCTTGAATCGCGTCTGGGCGCTCACGATATAGTGTGTGCAGATATATTCCGTCTGTAGTTTGAGAGGAGGTTCTCATGATGGACAAAACACCTTTTGGCAACTTCTGGCCTACGCTTTATGATCCTCTGCGTCAGTTGGGCGGCAAATTGGCCGAATGGGTCTCGCCTGCCTCTGAGGCATCCTCGGATGAGAATGCCTATACCATCACGATGGAACTGCCCGGTGTGGCGGAAGACGACATCCATCTGACGGTTGAAAACGGCGTTGTCTCCGTAAAGGGTGAAAAAAAGACCGAGCGCGAGGAAAAAGGCGACACATGGTATTTCAGCGAGCGGCAATTCGGCGCGTTCCAGCGCAGTTTCCGCCTTCCGGCGGATTGCGACGAAGCGGCCATCAAGGCTGATCTGAAGGATGGTGTTCTTACCATCAGCCTGCCACGCAAGAAACTTGCGGATGACACAGGCAAGCGGATCAAGATCGGCAAGGGCTGAGCAGTGCGCCACATCATTGGTGGTCACTCAGAAAACGCGCAGAGACACTTCCCTGGGGCGGGGTAACCGCCCCTTTCTTGTGTTTGCACCTCCAAGCGCCGCGCGAGCACCGACACTCGGCGCGGGGCTTCCATTCCGTCGCGCGTCGTGGCACGACATCCTCAGTTTCAGCAGCAAAGGCCGACAGCCATGACCCCTGCCCCCTTTCCCGCCGCCCGCATGCGCAGATTGCGCCGCACCCGCGCCCTGCGCGAGATGGTGCAGGAAAACGGGCTGAGCACCGCTGATCTGATCTGGCCGGTTTTCATCCGCGATGGCGAGGGCGTCGAGGAACCGATCCCCTCACTTCCGGGCGTGAACCGGTTGTCGCTGGACCGCCTGCTACCGGCAGCCGAACAAGCGCAGGCGCTTGGCATCTCGGCCATCTGCCTCTTCCCCTATACAGACCCGGCCCTGCGTACCGAGAGCTGCGAGGAGGCGTGGAACCCCGACAACCTGACCAACCGCGCGATCCGCGCGCTCAAGGCCGCGTTACCCGAGCTGATGGTGATGACCGACATCGCGCTCGACCCCTATAACGCCAACGGTCATGACGGCTTCGTTGTCGAGGGCCAGATCGTGAATGACGAAACGGTCGAGGCGCTGGTCAAGATGGGGCTCGCGCAGGCCGCCGCCGGGGCCGATATCCTCGGGCCCTCCGACATGATGGATGGCCGCATTGGCGCGTTGCGCATGGCGCTGGAGGCCGAGGGCTATCGCGATGTCGCAATCCTCTCCTATGCGGCAAAATTCGCGTCGGGCTTCTACGGCCCGTTCCGCGATGCGGTCGGGGCCTCGGGGCGGCTTGTCGGGGACAAGGCCACCTATCAGATCAACCCCGCCAATCGCGACGAGGCGCTGGCCTGCGTGTCGCGCGATCTCGCCGAGGGTGCGGATATGGTGATGGTCAAGCCCGGCATGCCCTATCTCGATATCTGTAGCGCGGTGAAAGAGCGCTTCCGGCGGCCCACATTCGCCTATCAGGTCTCGGGCGAATACGCGATGCTGATGGCAGCGGCTCAGAATGGCTGGCTCGATGAAGAAAAGGTCATGCTGGAAAGCCTGCTTGCCTTCAAACGTGCCGGTTGCGACGGGGTGCTGAGTTATTTTGCGCCAAAGGTCGCGCAGGCACTGCGTGGTTGACAGGGCATGGACAGAGATCTGCACATCGCCCGAATCACGCCAAAGCACGGGTGACAACGCGCCCGAAACCGGCTAATCTCTGCTCAAAGAGGGGCGCGTGAAATCAGCCCCCATCACCATGATGAGGCAGAGCATGAAACAGCTTGGCAGGCGTGCCTTCACGCTTTCGGGCCTTGCAGGGCTATCGGTCCTTGCAGCCTGTTCCAACCCGATTGGCAGCAAGGGCGCGGAAGATCTCGATGCGCGCGTCGATGCTGCGCGCGATTATCTGCGCCAGACCTATCCCGGGCTCGAAGAGCTTTTCCAGAACGCGCGCGGCATTCTCTACATTCCGGTCGTTACCGAGGCCGGTCTGTTTGTGGGCGGGGCCTATGGTCGCGGGGCGCTTCGGATCAATGATGCGACCGTGGATTACTATTCCGCCACACGCGCGAGCTTCGGCTTGCAGGCGGGCGCGCAGCAATACGCGCATGCGCTGTTTTTCATGACCGAGCAGGCGCTGTCGGATTTCCGCTTCTCGCCCGGCTGGGCGGCCAGCGCCGATATGCGCTATGCGACACCCCGACAGGGCGGTTCGATGGGAAGCGAAACAACGACGCAATTCGCCCCTGTCATCGCAGTGGTGTTCGGTCAGTCCGGCATCCTCGCCGGGGCATCGTTGGCCGGGGTCAAATACACGCGCATCATCCCCTGAGCATCAAGTCAGTCGCGCAGGGCGGCCACGTCCTGCGCGGTGGCGAAATTGCGGGTCTCCGTGCCCTTGGCGATGCGGCGGATCATGCCCGACAAGGCCTTGCCCGCACCGATCTCCCAGAACGACGTGACGCCCTGATCAGCCATCCAGACCACGGACTCGCGCCAGCGCACGAGACCTGTCACCTGCGAGACCAGCAGAGCGCGGATCTCCTCCGGGTCCTGCACGGCCTCCGCGCGCACATTGGCCACCAGCGGCACATCCGGGGCTTTCAGGGCGACATCTGCCAGCGCATCAGCCATGGCATCGGCGGCGGGCTGCATCAAGGCGCAGTGGAACGGGGCCGAGACCGGCAGCAGGACCGCGCGTTTCGCCCCCTTGGCCTTGGCAAGCTCTACAGCGCGCTCAACTGCCGCGCGATGGCCCGAGACCACGACCTGCGCCGGGTCATTGTCATTGGCCGCCTGGCATACTTCGCTTTCGGCGGCTTCCTCTGCGACGGTCTCTGCGGTTGCGAAATCGAGCCCCAGCAGCGCCGCCATCGCGCCCTCGCCCACCGGCACTGCCTCCTGCATCGCGCGACCACGAATCCGCAGGAGGCGCGCTGCATCAGAAATCTCCAACGCGCCCGCCGCAGCAAGCGCGGAATATTCGCCGAGCGAATGGCCTGCCACAAAGGCCGCATCACGAACTGAGACCCCTTCCACCTCCATCGCGCGCAAGGCAGCGAGCGAGGTGGCCATCAACGCAGGCTGTGCATTCGCGGTCAGTGTCAAATCGGCGGCCTCGCCTTCCCAGATCAACGCAGAAAGCTTTTCTCCAAGCGCGTCGTCGACCTGCTCGAACACCGCACGGGCGGCAGGATAGGTCTCGGCCAGCTCACGACCCATCCCGACTGTCTGCGCCCCCTGCCCTGGAAAAACGAATGCCCGGCTCATGCTGTCTCCCCCGCTCGATGGTTGCGCCCAGATGTGCCGCAAAGACCGAGGACAGGCAAGCCATCTGGCATCATCTTGCCAAAAATACTCAATAATCCCGCCAACCCTGCAGCCACCGCCAAAAGCTTGGCGCGTCCGGCACGGAGCTATTTCAAGGCGCAGCCGCAGCCTCCTCGGCCACACTTCGGATCCGGGCAACCATCGCCCGCAACCCGTTCGAGCGTTGCGAGGACAAATGTTCATCCAGCCCCAGCCGCCCGAGTTCTGCCATCGCATCCACCTTGCACACATCTTCGATACTGCGCCCCGCATAGAGCGCGTGCAGCACCGCGATCAGCCCACGCACGATCATCGCATCGCTGTCGCCCTTGAAGTCGAAGATCGCGCGCTTGCCTTCGCCCTCCAGCAAGGGCTGGATCCAGACTTGGCTTGCACAGCCCTCGACCTTGGTGGCAGGCGTTTTCAGCGCGTCTTCCATCGGCGGCATGGCGCGGCCAAGCTCGATCACATGCCGATATCGGTCTTCCCAGTCGTCCAGAAACTCGAAGGTCTCCGCGATGTCTTCAAAGGCTTCGGTCGCCATCGTCCATATCCTGTGTCTGCTTGGCCATGAGCTAAGCCGCAGCACCCGAAAGGTCCAGCCCCGACATCATCATCGAGGCAGTGACGACCTTGAGCACTTTTCAAACCGGCCGGATTAGGCTAACCGAGAAGCAAGGCCCGTTATCACCATCAGTCGAGAGGTTCTGCCATGCACAAGCCCGCACTCGCCGCCCTGGCCCTCGTGCTGGCCGTCGGGGCCTGTGGCACAGTCCGCGACTCGCGCCTCAATCCGCTGAACTGGTTCGGCCGCGAGAGCACGGAAACCCTTGCACCTTCCGGGGGTTGGGAGACCGAGATCGACCGCCGCGCCCTTGTTCCGCGCGTGACCGAGCTTGAGGTCATCCAGACGACAGGCGGCGCGCTGGTCCGCGCGACCGGTGTGACCGAAACGCAGGGCTGGTGGGATGTGGAGCTGCGTCCGACCAACCGCGAGCGTCCTATCGATGGTGCGCTGGTCTATGAATTCGTGGTTGCCGCGCCCCGCACTCAGACACCCGTGTCCACGGAGGCGTCGCGCACGGTGACTGCTGGTGTGAAGATCGCAACCCCACGGCTGCAAGGTGTCCGGCGTGTCGTGGTGCGCGGAGCTGACAACCAGCGAAGTGTAACGCGCTGAGTGATCTTTGAATTCACTGTGCGGTTTGCGCGCCATGCCAAGGACGGCATGGG